>NZ_JARAYJ010000019.1:0-162050 GCF_033794345.1 Streptomyces niveiscabiei | reverse complement strand
CCCGCCTGCGCGTAGGTCCCCTCGCCCACCCGGCCCACGGGAAGGACCTGGGCATCCGGACGCCGCGCCCGCCTGTGCGGGGCGCGCGCGGCGTCGGGGCAGGGGCGCGGCGAGTGTGCGCGCCGTACCCCTGCCCCGCTCCTCCACACCCTCACCCACCCGAAAGAGGACACCCCTCACCATGACCGCCGTCACCCGCAGCGAGCACGACCTCCTCGGCTTCCGTGACATCCCCGCCGACGCCTACTGGGGCGTCCACACCCTGCGCGCCACCGAGAACTTCCCCATCACCGGTACGGCCATCTCCGCCTACCCACACCTCATCGACGCCCTCGCCGCCGTCAAGGAGGCCGCCGCCCTCGCCAACGAGGAACTCGGGCTGCTCGCCCCCGAGAAGGCCGCCGCGATCGTCGCCGCGTGCCGGGAGATCCGCGCGGGCAAGCTGCACGAGCAGTTCGTCGTCGACGTCGTCCAGGGAGGTGCCGGGACCTCCACGAACATGAACGCCAACGAGGTCATCGCCAACCGGGCGCTCGAACTGCTCGGGCACGCCAAGGGCGAGTACCAGTTCCTGCACCCCAACGAGGACGTCAACCTCGGCCAGTCGACCAATGACGTCTACCCGACGGCCGTCAAGGTCGCGACGGTCTTCGCGGTCCGTGGACTGCTCAAGGCGATGGCTGTACTCCAGGACGCGTTCGGCCGCAAAGCCGTCGAGTTCCGCGACGTGCTCAAGATGGGCCGTACACAGTTGCAGGACGCGGTTCCCATGACGCTCGGTCAAGAGTTCTCGGCCTATGCCGTCATGATTGACGAGGACCGCAGCCGTCTTGACGAGGCCGTCGAGTTGATCCATGAGATCAACCTGGGCGCCACCGCCATCGGCACGGGCCTCAACGCCCCCGCCGGGTACGCCGAGGCCGCCCGCCGCCACCTCGCCGACATCACCGGCCTGCCGCTCGTCACCGCCGCGAACCTCGTCGAGGCCACCCAGGACTGCGGCGCGTTCGTCCAGATGTCCGGCGTCCTCAAGCGGATCGCCGTCAAGCTCTCCAAGAGCTGCAACGACCTGCGCCTGCTCTCCTCCGGCCCGCGCGCGGGGCTCGGCGAGATCAACCTGCCGCCCGTCCAGGCCGGTTCGTCGATCATGCCGGGGAAGGTCAACCCGGTCATCCCCGAGGTCGTCAACCAGGTCGCCTTCGAGGTCATCGGCAACGACGTCACCATCACCATGGCGGCGGAGGCCGGACAGCTCCAGCTGAACGCCTTCGAGCCGATCATCCTGCACTCCCTCTCCGAGTCCATCACCCACCTGCGCGCGGCCTGCCTCACCCTCGCCGAACGCTGCGTGGACGGCATCACCGCGAACACCGAGCGACTGCGCGAGACCGTCGAGAACTCCATCGGCCTCGTCACCGCCCTCAACCCCCACATCGGCTACGAAGCGGCCACCGACATCGCCAAGGAGGCCCTGGAGACCGGCCGGGGCGTCGCCGAACTCGTCCTGGAGAAGGGCCTGTTGCCGGCGGAGTCCCTCGCCGCGCTGCTGCGCCCCGAAGCGGTCGCGGGAAGCGGATCGCCGCTCGCGTGAGGCGGGGCGCGGACGCGGGGGTGGTACTGGTACCACCCCCAAGTCGGGCCCCAGCATGATCGATCCGGCACGGTGCCGGGCCCGAACATCGAGTCGTACGCCGCGCCGCCTCGCGCGGCAGTGAGGGGATTCGATGTCCAGGTTCTCGGTGTTCTCGGCCTTCCCGGCGGGCTCGCAGTTCTCGGCGTGTGCGCCGTCGACGTCCGGTGTCCGCAAGGGAGCCGCTGTCTTTGGCACGGTGGCCGCAGTGCTGGCGCTGACGGCAGCAGGCCCGACCACGGCCCAGGCCGCCGCGCGGACCGCGGCACACCCCGCCCCGACGGCCGCCCCCCGCGCGCCGATCCCACCCCGCTACACCGCCCAGCGCCTCGACTGGCAGCCTTGCCCCGGCACCCCGGCCCTGGAGTGCGCCCCGATGGCCGTCCCCCGCGACTGGCACCACCCGGGCACCGGCGCCGACCTCACCGTCGAGGTGTCCCGCCACCGCGCGCCCGACCCCGCGAAACGTCGCGGAGTACTGGTCATGGCCGCGGGCGGACCGGGCGCGTCGGGTCTGAACCGTCCCGCCGGGTTCGTGAAGGCGTCACCGGCGGTCGGCGCCGCGTACGACGTCGTCGGTTTCGACCAGCGCGGCGTGGGCAGCAGCACGCACGCCACCTGTCAGACGGACACCGAGTTCCAGGACTTCTACGCCGGCGACTTCCGCGACCGCACACCCGCCGCCCTCCAGGGCGTGATCAACCGTTCCCGTCAATTCGTCAACAGTTGCCTTGATCGCAGCGGCGATCTCGTCAAGTACTTGACCACCGATCAAGCTGTCCACGACATCGACCTGTTGCGCACTCTGCTCGGCGTGCAGAAGATCTCGTACTACGGCCCCTCGTACGCCACCTGGCTGGGCGCGTACTACGCGACCGAGTACCCGCAGCACGTCGAACGCGCCGTCCTGGACAGCAACCTGGCCTTCGACGGCACCTGGGAGCAGGCCGGGCTGGGGCAGCCGATGAGCTTCCAGCGCCGCTTCGAGCAGGACTTCCTGCCCTGGCTCGCGCAGCACGACGCGGTCTACCACTACGGGCGTACGGCGGCCGAGGCGAAGGCCACCTGGGAGGCGCGGCGGGCCGCGCTGCACGACCGCCCGCTGACCGCCGGCGCGGTGACCGTGGGGCCCAACCAGCTCGACAACGCCACGATCCAGGGCATGTACAACGCGGGCTTGTGGCCGTCCCTGGCGTCCGTGCTGGCCTCCCTGGAGCACTGGGACACGGCGACGGCCGCCGAACGGCAGACGGCCGGGAGCACCTTCGCGAACTACCTCTCGCCCGGATTCGCCGCCACCTACTTCCCGGTCACCTGCAACGACACGCCGTGGAACCGCGACCTCGGCCACTGGCTGCGGCAGAGCGCGACGGACACGCGGAAACACCCTCTCGTGGGCGCGCGGGAGCTCGCGTACGCGGCGGTCTGCGCGTTCTGGCCGGAGTCGGACGCCCCGCACGTCAAGGTCACCGGCGAGGGCCTGCCGCCGACCCTCATGCTCAACTCGGTGCACGACCCGGCGACGTACTACGAAGGCGCGCTGCGGGCGCACCGCGCACTGAAGGGCTCGCGGCTGGTCACGGTCACCGGTGCCGGCGACCACGGCCAGTACCGCAACGGCAACGCATGCGTGGACGCCGTCGTGGACGCCTACCTGCTCGACGGGAAGGTCCCGGCGCACGACCTGACCTGCGCCGCCGCACCCGCGCGCCCCTAACGCGCCGTCACCGTCAGGTACGCCGTCCTCTTCACCCGGCCGTGATGCGCGACGACCGTCACCGGATAGCGGCCGGGCGCGAGAGAGGGCCGGACGGTCGCGGTGCCGAGGAAGCGCGGGTCGTCGCCGTCGGCGCCCTTGCTGTCGTCGTGCCGCAGGCGGACCGTCCCGGTGAACGCCGGGGACGTGGCGGTCAGCCGGGTCTCCTCGCCCGGGTCCGGGTACACGTCGTGCCACATGACGGCGACCTGCCCGCCGGCGACGGCCCGGAACGTGTTGTGGGAGCCGTCGGAGTAGCCCGCGCCCGGGTCGAAGAACTCGGGGCCGGACGGCTTGCCCCGGTAGTCGCGGTCGCCCGGCCGGGACGCGCGGACCGTCAGCCGCTTCTCGGCGATACGGCGGCCGTCCGCGCCGTACAGGGTGAAGGCGTATGTGCCGTCCGCCAGGCGGGTCCTCAGCTCCGGGCGGGCCGAGAAGGCGCGCGGGTTGTAGAAGTCGGTGTCGTCGTCGTGGACCAGGCGCACGGGCGCGGGGAGGGCGGCGGACCGTACGGTGAAGCCGGTGCCCCGCTCGCCGGGGTACAGGTCGTCGAAGCCCAGCCACACGGGTTCGCCGGGGCGGGTCGCCTCCCGGGACGCGGAGAGGGTGAACGAGGGCCGCTGGGAGGCGACGACCTTGACGGTGTCGTGGGCCACGTCGCGGCCGTGGACCGCGACCGTCAGGGGGTACGAGCCGGGCTTGTTCGTCATCTTGAGGGTCCCCACGGCCCAGTAGTGGTCGTCCTCCCAGCTCAGCCGCACCGGCCCGGTCAACGCGGCCGACCGCGCGGTCACCGCGTCGCCGCCCCGCGCGCGCGTGACGCCGTAGAGCATCATGTGGACGCGCTCCCCGGGGCGGGCGTCGGTCTGGCCGTTGAGGATCAGCGAGGGCGCGGGAGACGCCGAGGGCGCGGGGGACGCGGGGGACGCGGGCTTGCCCACCGCGCGCGCGGACGGGGCCGTGCTCGGCGCCGTACCGCCGCCGCCCGTGCCGGTGCACCCGCACAGAATGAGGCCGGCAGCCGCCGCGGCCACGGTCCTGGACCACTTCATCGTTCCCCCACTAGGTCGGTCACAGGGGAAGAGGGAGAAATCGCACCATCGGTCACAGCCCGCCGGAAATCCGGTTGAGGACCATCGCCGGCCTCGGGGAGAATCGCACGCATGTTCTCCCGCAGGCCGCGCCGCCCCCAGTCCCCCGACACCCTGAAGGCATGGGAATGCCTGGACCAGGGCGACATCCCCGGCGCGCTGAGGCTCCTGCGGGCCGCCGCCGAGCGCGCGCCGCTCGCCGAGGTCGCCCTGGTCGCCGGACGGGCGGCCGAAGGAGCCGGGTTCGACGACCTGCGCGAGGCCGCGAAGGCGGTCACGGCCGACCCCGGACAGCCGCGCGCGCTCTACGACTTCGGGTACGCGTGCATCGAGCGCGGCGTCGCCGACCTGGCGATCCCCGCGCTGCGCGAGGCCCTGCGGCTGGCGCCCGGCGCGAAGCCCCTGCTGCGCGAACTGGTCGCCGCCTACGAGGACCGCTCGCGCCACCGCGAGGCGGCGGACGTCCTGCTCGCGCACGAGACGCGGCTGGACGACTGGCCCGACCGCTACCTCCTCGTGTTCAACGCCGTCCTCGCCGGCGACCTGCCCCTGGCCCGCCGTCAGCACGCGCTCCTCGGCGACCCCGAGGACGAGATGTGGACCTCCGCGCAGGCGCGCCAGCGCAGGGTCCTGGAGCGCGCCGACGCCGTCGCGGCGGCGAGCCCGCTGGACCGCGGCGACCTGCGCGGCTGGCAGTACGTGATGGGCGGGACCGTCCTCGGCACGCTCTCGCCGTACGGCTACGACGCGGGCATGACCGGGCGGTACGCGTGGCTCCAGGACACCTACGGCCAGTGCCTGCGCGGCCTGCTGCGGCTCAGGGCGGTCCTGGAGGCGGCACAGGTGCGCCCGGCGTCCGTGTCGCTGCTCCCGGACCGGTCGAGCCGCGTCCTCGGGCTCGCCGCGGCACAGGTGCTGGGGCTGCCCGCGCTGCCGTTTGAGGCGGGGCGCGAGGACACCGTCGTGATCGCGTACGACCTGAACGAGACCGCCGAGGCCGAGCGGGGCCCGGAGATCCTGGGCGAGCTGTTCGGCCGCACGGCGGGACAGGTCCTCCATGAGCACGCGAGCTGCTGGACCGACCCGCCCGCCGTCACCCCGGACAGCGTGACCCTGCTGCACCAGTCGGTCGTCGCGCCCTGGGGCGACACCCTGCGCGTGGGCGAGGACGGCGAGGTCGAGCGCGGCGGCCCCGACCCGCGCGCGGAGACCGAGCTCGCCGCCGAGATCGTCGCCGCCGACCCCACACCCGACGAGGGCGACGGCGCGACCCCGGACGACCCGCAGGAGCGGCTCACCGGGTTCGCGGCGGCGATCTGCGGCACCTGGCTGACAGGTGACCGCGCGCGGGTACGGAGCACGGGCCCCGTACCGAGCACCCGGTTCGCCTGAGCCCCGGCGCCAAGGACCGCGCGGGCCGTCGTGAGCCCCGTCGCGGACCTGACGGCACACGGCCGGACCGACGAGGACCCCCCGAACCCGGGGTGAACTCCCGGCTCCCGTGCGGCTCTCCGCGCCGCGATCACGCTCCGGTCACGCACAGACCACCGCCCCGCAGGCGGAACGTCGCTCACCGGCCACCCGGCGTCGCCACGCTGACAGGGTGCTGGCCAAGGCTTTCCCCGTCGCTCTCCGTCGCTGCCAGGTGCTCGGCCTGGCCGGCACCTCCTGCCTGGCGCTCGGCGGCGAGAGTGCCGGCGCCCTGCCCGCGCGCGAACTGCTCGCCCCCTCCTCGCCGCACGCCGTGCTCGGCCTGGTCGGCGTCTACTTCGGGCTGGTGCTGCTGACCGCCGCCTGGGTGCTCCTGGGCCGCAGGGTGCGCGGCGACGAACCGCCCTCCCCGCGCGCGCTGGTCCTTGTCCTCGCCGTCTGGGCGGCCCCCCTGATCGTCGCGCCGCCCCTGTTCAGCCGGGACGTCTACAGCTACCTCGCGCAAGGCGCGATGGTCGACGCCCACATCGACGTCTACTCCTACGGCCCCTCCAGCCTCGGCGGCCCGCTCGCCGACGAGGTCGCGCCCCTGTGGCGGCACACCGGGGCGCCGTACGGACCGGCCTTCATGGGCCTCGCCGGTGTCCTCGCGGGCCTCACGCGCGGGGAGCTGCCCGCCGGGCTGTACGGGATGCGGTGCGTGGCCCTCCTCGGCGTCGCCCTGATGGCCGCCGCCCTGCCCCGCCTCGCCCGGCACTGCGGCGCCGACCCGGCACGCGCGCTCTGGCTGGGGGCACTGAACCCGCTGGTGCTGCTGCACCTCGTCGCGGGCGCCCACAACGACGCGATCATGCTGGGCCTGCTCGGCATCGGCCTGGTCGCCGCCCTCGGCGGACGCTTCGCCCTCGGCGCCGTCCTGGTCACCCTCGCCGCCCTCGTCAAGGCCCCGGCGGCCCTCGGCCTGGCGGCGATCGTGCTGCTCCACTACCGGGAGCACGGCCGGTCCGGCCCGTACGGCGCCCTGCGCGCGGGCGCGAACACCCTCGCCCCGGCCGCCGCCACGACCGTCGCCGTCACCGCCGCCACCGGCACCGGATACGGCTGGATCAGCGCCCTCAGCACCCCCGTCTCCCCCCAGAACTGGGCCCTCACGAGCCTGCTGGGCCGCGCCACCGGCGCCCTCCTCGAACACGCCGGCAGCGATCTCGCACCGCTCGCCGTGCCCGCCTGGCACGCCCTGGGCCTCGCGATCACCGCGGGGCTCGTCGCGGCCATTTGGTGGCGCCTGCGCCCCCGCCCGGTGTACGCGCTCGGCCTCAGCCTCGCCGCCGTCGCCGCCTTCGGCCCCGCGATCCGCCCCTGGTACGCGCTGTGGGGCCTCTTCCTGATCGCCGCCGCCGCACCCGACACGTCGGTACGGCACCGTACCGCCGTCGCCGTGGCCGGCGTGCTCGCCCTCGCCGTCCTGCCCGACGGCGGGCCCGCCGACGCCGGACAGGTCCTGCTGGCCGTCTCCGGTGGCGCCCTCGCCGTCGTCGTCCTGTGGCAGGCCCGCCTCGCCACCCGCGCCACCGGCCTCCAGCACGGCCGCACGGCATGACCCCCCGCATCCCACGAGCCCCGAGGACCATGAGACTCCCCGAGACCGACCGCGGCCGGCTGTTCCTGCTGATCGCGCTCGCCACCGCCGTGACGGCGTTCACCGCGACCGTGCCGCTCCTGCGGGACTGGTTCGACCTGCGCGTCTACTGGGGCACGATCGACCACTGGGTCCACCACGGCGGACGCGTCTACGACTACCGCGTCCCCGGCACCCCGTACGGCTTCACCTACCCGCCCTTCGCGGCCGTCGCGATGCTCCCGATGGCACTGGTGAGCCTGCATACGGCGATCGCCGCCGCCCTCCTGCTCAACCTCGCCGCCCTCGCCCTGGTCCTGCGCCTGCTCGCGGGCCGCGAGTGGAAGCGGCACGGCTGGTACGGCGTCGGCCTCGCCCTGTGCGTCCTGGCCCTCTTCGAACCCCTGCGGGACACCATCAGCTTCGGTCAGGTCAACATCCTGCTGCTCGCGCTCGTCCTGGTCGACGCCCGCCTCCTCGCGACCGGCCGCGACCGCTGGGCGGGCATCGGCATCGGCCTCGCGGCGGCCGTCAAACTCACGCCCGCGCTGTTCATCGGACTGCTCCTGGTCACCCGCCGCCGGCGCGAGGCCGGGATCGCCACGGCCGTCGCCGCCGGTGCCACCGCCCTCGCCGCGCTGGTCGCCCCCGGCGCGTCACGGTTCTACTGGACGACCGCCCTGTGGGACACCACGCGCGTGGGGCGCCTCGACTACGTCTCCAACCAGTCCCTGCAAGGGGTTCTCGCGCGCCTGGGGATCGAGAGCAAGGCCGTGTGGGCGCTGGCCGTGCTGGTGGTGCTCGCCGTGTGGGTGTGGCGGGTGCGGGGCGCGGGGGAGTGGCGAACGGCGTTCGCATTGACCGGGTTGACCGCTTGTCTGGTCAGTCCGGTGACATGGGTGCATCACTTGATCTGGTTGATTCCATCGTTCGTTGTGTTGATTCGATCCGGATATGTACGGATCGCGTCAACTCTGTACGCCGTCATGTGCACCAGTGTTGTATGGATCTGGTTCCACGACGCGTCCGGCCTCGACGGGTTCCTCGGCAGCAACATGTACGTGTGGATCACCCTCGGCCTCCTCCTGTGGCTGCCGACCGGTCAACGCCGCCTCCCCGCGCGCAGCACGAACGACATCCCGCCCGCCCCCAGCGCCGCCGCCCCGGCGACCATCGCCGCCTCCGGCCAGCCCGGCCCGTCGTCCCCCGCCGGGACGGACGCCGCGACCGCCGGACGCACGTCGGGACCCGGCCGGGGCCGCACCCGCAGCGCGTCCAGCGAACCCACCGGATCCACCCGCCCCGCCGCAGCGAACCCCCAGTCGAGCAGGTCGCGCGCCTCCTCATAGACCGCGAACCCCCCGCCGGCCTGCGGGTTCATCACCGTCACCACCAGCGTCCGGCCCCCCTTGCGGGCCGCGGCGACCAGCGTGTTGCCGGCGTTGGAGGTGTAGCCGTTCTTCACGCCGACGAGCCCCGGGTACTGTGCGACCCCGTCCTCGCCGGTCAGCAGCCGGTTCGTGTTCTCGATCTCGTACGACCAGCCGCCGCCCCCGGGGAACCGGGCCCGCGCGAGCCCGCAGTACCGCGCGAAGTCCGCGTTGCGCAGCCCCGCGCGGCCGAACACGGCGAGGTCGTACGCCGACGACACCTGGCCCGGCGTGTCGTACCCGTCCGGGGACAGCACGTGCGTGTCCAGCGCGCCCAGCGCCCGCGCCTTGGCCCGCATGCGCTTCGCCGTCGTCTCCCAGCCGCCGTTCAGGGCGGCCAGGACGTGCACGGCGTCGTTGCCCGAGTTCAGGAACACGCCGCGCCACAGGTCGGCGACCGTGTACGTACGGCCCTCCGCGACGCCGACCAGGCTGCTGCCGGGGCCGATGCCCTCCAGTTCCCGGGGGCCGACCCGGTGCCGGATGCCGGCGGGCAGGACCGGCAGGACGGTCAGCGCGAACAGGGTCTTCAGGGTGCTCGCCGGGGGGAGCTTGCGGTGCGCGTCGGAGGCGGCGAGGACGGCGCCGCTGTCCGCGTCGGCGACGACCCAGGACAGCGCCGAGACGCCGGGGAGCGCGGGGGCGCCGGGACGCAGGCGGACGTGGGTGCCGGGGCGGTGCAGGAGAGCGGGGGAGGGGGCGCCGGACGCCTGGGGACGATCGGGGGACGACGTCCGGTGCGGGTCGGGGGCGCTCGGTCCGGCCGACGCGAACGCCACGGGCCCCGCGGCCAGGGACACCACGGCACACAGCGCGCAGGCCGACACGGCGGCGCGGGAGGAAAATCCGATCGTCATACGGTCAACGTAGAAACGATCATGCGCATCGGCGTGCTGCCCGTGCCGATGGGAGGCCGCCGAGCACTCGGATGCCGTACGCGTGCACGCGCGGGGCGGCGCGAACGTCTCGCGCGTGCGTGCGGCGATCCTGTGCGGCACCCCTGTGCAGCGACCCGTGCGGCCCGCCTACTCGCCCGGCAGCGTCGGCTGTACCTGCCGCAGGAACGTCGCGTTGTCCGGCGTCTTGCGCATCCGCTCCAGCAGGGTCTCCAGGCCCGTGCTGGTGTCCCGGGAGGCCAGTGCCCGGCGCAGGCCGCGGGTCGCCGTCAACTCGGCCGGGGTCAGGAGGAGTTCCTCGCGGCGGGTGCCGGAGGCGTACAGGTCGACGGCGGGGAACAGGCGCCGGGCCGCGGGCTCGCGGTCGAGGCGCAGCTCCATGTTGCCGGTGCCCTTCAGCTCCTCGAAGTAGTAGTCGTCGGCCCGCGACCCCGTCTCGACCAGCGCGGTCGCCAGGATCGTCAGGGAGCCGCCCTCCTCCAGGGCGCGCGCGGCGCCGAAGAACCGCTTCGGGCCGAGCAGGGCGGCTGCGTCGACGCCGCCGCTGAGGGTACGGCCGTTGCCGGGGGCCGCGTTGTTGTGCGCGCGGCACAGGCGGGTCAGGGAGTCGAGGAGGATCACGACGTCCTCGCCGGCCTCGACGAGCCGCTTCGCGCGTTCGACGACCAGGTCGGCGAGCGCCGTGTGCTGGCGGGCCGCGCGGTCGAACGTCGAGGCGTACACCTCGCCGCGCACCGAGCGGCGCATGTCGGTGACCTCCTCGGGGCGCTCGTCGAGCAGGAGGACCATCAGGCGGGCGTCCGGGTGGTTGCCGGCGACGGCCGCGGCGAGCTGCTGGAGCAGGACCGTCTTGCCGGTCTTCGGCGGGGCGACGAGCAGGCCGCGCTGGCCCTTGCCGACCGGGGCGAACAGGTCGGTGACCCGGCCCGCGAGCCCCGACGCGGGGTGCTCCAGGCGCAGGCGCTCGTACGGGTGCAGCGGCGTCAGCTCGGCGAACGTGCGGCGCCGGAGCGCCTCTTCGGGCCTGCGGCCCTCCACCGAGGTGACCTCGGTCAGGCCGCGCCGGTCGCGCAGGCCCTCCACGAGGTCGCCGCGGCGCAGGCCGTGACGGCGGATCAGCGCCGCCGGGACCTGCGGGTCGTCCGGTTCGGCCAGCAGGCCCGGGCCGCGCAGGTGGCCCTTCCCGCCGCCGTCGACGTCGAGGACGCCGGCCACGAGCCGGGCCGGGGGCTGCTGCTGGATCGGGGGGTGTTCGAGAGTGGTGGTCATGGGGGTCGGTCCTTTCGCGGACGGACGGGCATGTGGCATGCGGTGGGGAAGGAGAACGCCGCGAAGAGTTCGGGAGGCGACACGCGCTCCCGGCGGCTGAGAGACACCCCGGCTTTCACGGGGCGGAGAAGAAGGGAATTCGCACCGGCGTCCACGACGGGACGTACACGAGTGCTCTCCGCAATGTAACACCGGGAGTACCCGGGTCTGTCAACCCCGAATGGTTCCCGGGTATTCCCCGACCCCCACGAGTTCGGCTTCGCCGGATGCCCTACGAGGGTCTCTTCGAACGGCACGCCGTGGTAGCGGCAGTACCGGTGGTCCGCGACGGGCTGCCCCAGCGCATCCCCGTAGTGCGCGGCATACAGGACGCCCTCGACGACGGTGTGGAAGCCGGAGTCGAGGGCGTGACGGGTGACAGTGTCGATGAGGCCGATGTTCGCGGAGCATCACGCGGCGGAGGTTGTCCTGGGCGACCAGCGCGATGCCTCGGCCGAAGCGCTCGCGGATGCCCGCCGCGACGGATGATTTCCCCGACGCGGAGTTGCCCCGCAGGACGATGAGGCGTGTCGCGGGGGTGCCGGTTCGCGCGGTCAGCGTGCCGCGTCCGCCGCGATTTCTGCGAACTTGGCCTCCATGGCGACCTGGAGGGCCTGGGCCGCCGACAACGGCCGTACCATCACCATGAGTTCGTCGATCCGGCCCGACTCGTCGACGTGGATGAAGTCGCAGCCGGTCAGCTCGCGGTCGCCGACGCGGGCCGTGAAGATCAGGGCGTGGTCGGGCCCGTCGGTCAACTCCCGCTGGTAGCTGAGCCCTTGGAAGACCTGGGCGACGGCGCGGAGGATCGCGGCGGTGATGGGCTTGCCCCGGTAGGGCTTGTGGACGACCGGGCTGGTGAAGACGACGTCCTCGGACAGCAGCGCGACGGCGGCGTCCATGTCGCCGGACTCGACTGCCTCACGAAACGCGCGCACGGGCATCTCCCTCAGGTCAGGACAAGGACCGCCAGGATAGCTAGGGTGATCCGGATGTTCAGTCCCGAGGGCCCCCGTCTGCGTGAACTCGCCGTCCAGGCGCTGTCGTCCGTCGAGCACGGCTACGACCTGCTCGCGCCGAAGTTCGACCACACCCCGTTCCGTACGCCCGACTCCGTGCTCGACGCGACGGCCGAGGCGCTGAGGGGGATGGGCCCGTACGGCGACGGGCTCGACCTGTGCTGCGGCACGGGCGCGGGGCTCGGGGTGCTCGGCGAGGTGTGCGGGAGCGTGACCGGCGTCGACTTCAGCGCGGGGATGCTGGAGCGGGCGAAGGGGCGGGGCGCGCGGCTCGTGCGGGCCGACGCCAGGGCGCTGCCGTTCGTCGCGGGTTTCGATCTCGTCGTCAGTTTCGGGGCGTTCGGGCATTTCCTGCCCGGCGAGCTGCCGGGCCTGTTCCGCCAGGTGCACACCGCGCTGCGGCCCGGCGGAACGTTCGCGTTCCCCGTCGGCGCCCCGCCGAAGGCGTCGACTCCCGCGTACTGGGCGCTCCTTGGCTTCGACGGCGTCATGCGGGTCCGCAACGCGCTGTGGCGTCCCCCGTTCGTGATGTACTACCGGACCTTCCGACTCGCCGACGTACGGCGGGAGTTGGAGCGCGCCGGGTTCGCGGTGAGCCTGCGCGCGCTGCCGGAGTTCGGGACGAGGGACGACGGGAGCCCGAGGGCGCGACTGGTCGTCGGCCGCAAAGGCAGCCGCAAAGGCAGCCACGAAGGCAGCCACGAAGGCACCGGTCACAGCGACGCGTAGACCGCCTCCACCAGCGCCAGCTTCCGCGGATCGTCCACGATGTGCGGCCCCATCCGGTTCATCACGTACCCCATCGACACGCCGGCCTCCGGATCCGCCAGCCCGCAGGACCCCCCGAACCCGTCGTGCCCGAACGCCCGCGGGTTCGGCCCGTACGACTGCCGCTCGCCGCTCAGCCACAGCCCGAGCCCGACCTCCGTGTCCCGTCCGAGCTGGGCTCCGAGGACCAGGTCGCGGCAGGCGCCCTGCCCCTCGCGGACCCGTTCGACGGCCGCGGGGGAGAGGAGCCCCCGGTCGCCCGCGAGCAGCCCGTACAGCTCGGCGACGGCCCGCGCGGTGCCGTGGCCCCCGGCCGCCGGGATCTCGGCGGCGCGCCAGGCGGGGGAGTTGGCGGCGGGCGCGCCGACGGGCGGGTTGGCGAGCGCGGCGAGGGCGACCGGGGTCAACGAGGCGAGCATGGCGGCCTGTTGGGTGCTGGTCAGGGCGGGCGGCGCGACGAGTTCGGCGGCCCGGTCGGCGTCCTTCTCGGGCAGGCCGATGGTGAAGTCGATGGAGAGGGGGCCGGTGATCTCCTGTGCCAGGAAGGCGCTGGGGAGCCGGCCGGTGACGCGCCGGACGACCTCGCCGATCAAGTGGCCGAAGAGCAGGGCGTGATAGCCGGAGACGGTGCCGGGCTCCCACAGCGGGGAGGCCGCCGCGAGCCGGGAGACGGTCAGCTCCCAGTCGTACAACTCGGCGACGCTGTGCGGGACATGGAGGCCGGCGAGGCCCGAACGGTGGGACAGCAGGTGCCGTACGAGGACCCCCTCCTTGCCGTTCGCGGCGAACTCGGGCCAGTAGCGGGCGACTTCGGCGTCGAGGTCGAGAAGCCCGCGCTCGGCGAGGAGGTGGGCGCACAGGGAGGTCACGCCCTTGGTGGTGGACCAGACGTTGACGACCGTGTCCCGCTCCCAGGGCCGGGTGCGGGCGGCGTCGGCCCAGCCGCCCCAGAGGTCGGCGACCGGCTGCCCGGCCACGAACACGGTGACGGCGGCGCCGAGTTCGCCCCGCTCGCGGAAGTTCTCCTCGAACGCGGCCCGCACCGCGGCGAACCGGTCGTCGCAGTGGCCGTGCACCTCGGTCATGGGTCCTCCGCAGGGGTTCGGGAAGCCGGGCACCCAGAACGTACCGACCGGTCGGACGGAGGGGAAGGGGCGGCTCCGGGAAAGATCCGGCCGGTAGAGCGCGTCACCCGGTGACCACCACGGAAGAGCCCCGCCCCCTCGATCGCGTCGCACAGATGTCATCCCCCCGTCACCCCGCAGTCCCCCCTCCCCTCGTATCGTCATCGCGCCCGATGTCGCTTTCGCCGGGCGTATGGAGGTATGAGCGCATGGGGCGCCCCGAGAGGCCGCTGGACCCGCAGGACGGCCCTGTCCAGCGGCTCGCGCACGGGCTGCGGGAGCTGCGCCGGGAGGCGGGCGGACCGTCGTACCGGACGATGGCGGAGGCGGCGGGCTTCTCGACGAGCACGTTGTCGCAGGCGGCGGCGGGGGAGCGGCTGCCGACGCTCGCCGTCCTGCGCGGCTACGTGACCGCCTGCGGCGGTGACCCCGCCGAGTGGGAGGCGCGCTGGAAGGAGGCCGAGGGCGAGACCAGCCGCGCGCCCGAGGCGGCGTGGGCGCCGTACCGGGGCCTCGCCCGGTTCGAGCCGGACGACGAGCACCTGTTCTTCGGCCGGGACCGGATGGCCGACGAGGTGACGGAGCTGGTCCGGGAGAAGCGCCTCGCCGTGCTCCTCGGCCCCTCAGGGAGCGGCAAGTCGTCCCTGCTGCGGGCCGGTGTGATCCCCCGCCTGCGCACGGAGATCGCGGCCCGCGAGCGCCGGGCGGACCTGCGCATCCTGACCCCGGGCCCGACCCCGGCGACGACGTACGGCCACCTGTTCGCGGCCGTCGGGGAAGACCCCGCTCCCGACGAACAGTGGCTCCTCGTCGACCAGTTCGAGGAACTCTTCACCCTCTGCCGGGACCCCCGGGAACGCTCCGCCTTCATCACCCGCCTCCTCACCGCCCACCCGCGACGCCACCTCCTCATAGCCGTCCGCGCCGACTTCCGGGCCCGCTGCGCCGAACACCCCGCCCTCGCCGAAGCCCTGCGCACCGCGAGCCTCTCCCTGGGCCCCCTGACCCCCGAGGAACTCCGCGAGGCCGTGGTCGGCCCCGCCCAGCGCGCCGGCCTCGTCGTCGAGCGCGCCCTCACCGCCCGCCTCGTCGCGGAGGTCCAGGGCGAACCCGGCGCACTGCCCGCCCTCTCGCACGCCCTCCTGGAGACCTGGCGCCGCCGCAAGGGCCGCATCCTGACCCTCGCCGGGCACGAGGAGGCCGGCGGCGTCGGCGGCGCGCTCGTCGCCACCGCCGAGGACGTGTACGGCGCCCTGTCCCCGGCACAGGCCCGCGCCGCCCGCCACCTGCTCCAGCGGATGGTCGTACCGGGCGAGGGCACCCCGGACACCCGCCGCCCCCTCACCCGCGCCGAACTCGCGCAGTGGGCCTGTCCCGACGTACCCGCCGTGGTGGAGCGTCTCACCCGGGCGCGCCTGCTGACCGCCGACGAGGACGGGGTGCACCTCGCGCACGAGGCGCTGATCGGCGGCTGGCCGCGCCTGCACGGGTGGATCGAGGACGACCGCGAACGCCTCCTCCAGCACCGGGCGCTCGCCGAGGCCGCCCGCACCTGGCGCGAGCACGACCACGACCCCGGCGTCCTGTACCGGGGCACCCGGCTGGCCCGCGCCGAGGAACTCTTCCCCGACCACCTGGCCGACCCCGCGCTCACCGCCCCCGAGCGGACCTTCCTCATCGCCGCCCTCGACGCCCGCGCGGCCGAGCGGCGGGCCGCCGCCGGGGCCGTACGGCGTCACCGCGTGCTGACGGTGTCGCTGGCGGCCGTCCTCGCGGTCGCGGTGATGACGGGCGTCCTGGTGTGCCGCGCGCAGGACGAGAACCGGCTCCAGCGGACCCGGGACGCGGCCCGCAGGGTCGCCGCCGTGGCCGACGCGCTGCGCACCACCGACCCGCGCACGGCGCTCCTCCTCGGCGCCGCCGCCTGGAGCGTCGCCCGGCTCCCGGAGACCCGCCGCGCCCTGCTCGGCTCCCTCGACCAGACGGAGACCGACACCTTCACCGACCCGGACCCCGGCGACAGCCGCAGCCGCGCCCTCCTCGACGACGGCCGCACCCTGCTCAGCGCCGCCGGCCGCACCTGGCGCACCTGGGACGTCACCGACCACCGGCCCACCGGCTCGGGCCGCGTCCCCTCGGGCACGGTCACCGCCGCCGGGCCGCTCCTCGCCGTCACCGGCGCAGGCCAGCGCGTACGCCTGTGGAACCCGGCCACCGGACACTGGGCGGGCGGCCCCCTGGCCGACGTCTCCGACCTGCGCTTCACCCGCGACGGCGGCGCCGTCCTCGTCACCGAGGGCGACCGGGTGCGGCTGCGGTCGGCGGCCGACGGGCGCGTGCTGTTCGCGAGCGCGGCCGTGGAGACGCCACTCACCGCGCTGAGCACGGACGGCAGGCTCGCGGCCATCTGCCCGTCCGGCGGGACCCCGCAGGTGTGGGACACCGCGACCGGGCGCGCCCTGCCCGGCGCCTGGCGGCAGGACCGCGTCTGCGACGGCGACGTCCTCGCCGTCGACGGCGACCGGCTGGCCGCCGCCACCGACGGCGGCCTCCGCGTCTGGGACACCAGGACCGGCCGCCGTATCGCCGACGCCGACGACCCGGGCGTGCGGTACGCCGCCTTCAGCCCCGACGGCACCTTCCTCGCCACCGCCGACGCCGCCGAACTGCGCGTGTGGCGCCTCACCGACCCGGACGCGCCCGTCTTCCGCCACCCCCTCGACAACCAGCACCTCTACGGCGGCCTCTCCTGGCACGGCCGGAACCTGCGCTACCTGGAGGGCGGCACCGTCCACACCCTCGACCTCGCGGCGGCCGTCACCACCGGCCGGCAGCCGCCCGCCGACACCCGCCTCAGCCCCGACGGCCGCACCTACGCCACCGCCCGCCGCACCGGCGACCAGTACACCGTCACCCTCCACACCACCTCCGACGGCCGCCCCCCGCACACCCTCCCGCCCCTCCCCGCCCCGGCGGACACCCTCCCCCTGCTCGCGTTCAGCCCCGACGGCACCCGCTTCGCGTACGGCGTCTCCGCCCCCGGCCACCAGGCCGCCACCCAGCCCGTGACCGTCTGGGACGTCCGCCGCGCCCGCCCCCTCACCACCCTCGACCTCCCCGGCGACCCGCTGCTCCAGCTCGCGCTGGGCCCCGACCTGTACGTCGCCAGATCCGCGCCCACCGGCGCCGTACGCGACGAGGTGTGGGACCTCACCCGCAGGCGCCGCACCCAGGTGCTGGCCGGGGTGACCGCGAGCCACCTCGGGGCGCGGCCCGACGGCGGGCTGCTCCTCGGCGACGGCCAGGTGGCGGAGCTGCCCTCGGGCCCGACGGCCGCCCGCGACCTCGTGCAGGGCGACCAGGTCGGCGCGTTCGGGTTCACCGCCGACGGCACCCTGCTCGCCGTCGGCGACCAGACGGGCCGGGTCTTCCTGTGGGACGGGGAGGCGCGCCGCCGCGAGGGCATCCTGCGCAACGTCGGTTCCCAGGGGGTCACCGCGCTCGCGTTCAGCCCCGACGGCCGCACCCTCGCCGTCGCCGGGGACGCGGGCGGACTCCAGCTGTGGGACGTCGCCACCCAGCAGCCCCTCGGCGGCCCCGTCACCACCCCCGGCGAGGAGATCGACTCCGTCGCGTTCGGCACCGACGGCACGACCCTGTACGCGAGCAGCGCCCACGTACCCCTCCAGCGGTACGACGTCGACCCCGGGCGGGCGGCCCGGCGGGTCTGCGAGCGAGCGGGGGGCGTCGGCCTCACCCGGGCCCAGTGGCGGACGTACGTACCCGACGCGCCGTACCGGCGGATCTGCGGCCGAGCGTGACGCGTACGGCTGGTGTCCGGCGCGTTAAGGATCGCGTACGCGCAGGTCAAGCCGGTTGTTCAGGCCCGGAGGGGGCTTCTCGAACAACTCCTCGACGCGGAAACGTCGTTCCCGGACAGCGAATCCGCAAGCAGACGCAAGAGGAGAACCAAGGGTGAAGACCGATCTCGGGACCGGGCGCAGGAAGAGGCTGGCCGGGCTGATGACGCTGGGCCTGGCGCCCCTGGTGGTGCTGGCGTCCCCCGGCGTCGCCTCGGCGGGCGGCCAGGAGTGCCTGGGCAACCACTACACCGAGCCGAACGCCGACATCGCCGGGAACTGGTCGACGAAGTACCGGACGCGGACCGTGGCCGTGCAGCAGGCCAGCAAGCCCTGGCAGGACTGGGTGTGGCGCGGCGACCGGCAGCACCTCACGTACCGCTGCCCGACCAACGTCCCCAGCTGCACCTACGCCTGGTCGAAGTCGAAGACGACCGGCTGGAAGTACTCGACGGGCCTCAGCCTCAAGGTCCCCAAGGTCTTCAGCAAGGCGCTCAGCGAGCTGGCCTCCATCACCCCGAACTACGAGCGCAACGGCTCCACCACCACCTCGTTCACCTGGCAGATCACCATGCGGCCCGGCCAGTACGCCGCGCCGATCCAGGTCGTCGAGCGCCGCTGGACGCAGGGCGTGTACGTCGGGATCTACCACTCGACCGGCAGGTCCTGCCTGCCGAGCCCGGGCGACGTCACGGCCAGGCCGCACTTCTACACCTGGTCGCCGAACGAGCGGTGGGGCTCCTGGACCAGCAACATCGCCGTCAACGACTACGGGACGTACCACGTCTGGTCCTGACCGGCCCGCACCTGGGCACCCCGCCGCCCCCCTCCGGCGGGGTGCCTCACCCCGTCACCGCTCCCCACCCAGGATCTGAACCCATGCGCCGTTTCTCCCGGGCCGCCGCAGGCGTGCTCGCCGTACTCGCCTGCGCGCT
Organism: Streptomyces niveiscabiei; assembly: GCF_033794345.1. Classification (NCBI taxonomy): domain Bacteria; kingdom Bacillati; phylum Actinomycetota; class Actinomycetes; order Kitasatosporales; family Streptomycetaceae; genus Streptomyces; species Streptomyces niveiscabiei. The sequence goes on along the minus strand of NZ_JARAYJ010000019.1, from coordinate 143,184 downwards.
GCTGAGCGCCTGCGACTCCGCGTCTCCGGCGTCCTCCTCTGTGGCGTCCGCGCCTTCGCCCGCACCTTCGCCCGCGCCTTCACCTTCGCCGTCGATGAAGACGCTGCCGCCGTCCCGTCTGTGCGCGGTGCTGTCGGCCGATGCCGCCCGGCGGCTGGTCCCCGGTGCCCGCTTCACCGCCCAGGTCGCCCCCGACCAGGGCAGCGCCCCGGACGTCTGCACCTACGCCTCCGCCGACGCTTCCGTCTCCCTCACCCCGGCCACCCGCCCCTACGCCGCCGAACTGGCCGCCGCGCACTCCCTGCGCGCCGACCCGGCGCCCGCTCAGATGAGTGGTGTGACGGTCGACGAGGTGACCGGGCTCGGGAAGCGGGCGTTCCGGGAGACCGCGTTCCAGACGGAGACCCGGCAGCGGGTCACCTTCACGGTGTGGGAGGCCGGTGCGCGGGCCTGGGTGCTGACGTACGCGGTCGCCGTCGGCACCCCGGGGACACCGGGCGCCGTCGCCGGCGACCCGGTGGTCCGTGTCGCGAAGTCGCTCAGCGTGCGGTGAGCGCGCGCAGCCAGCGGAGCTTGGCCTCCTCCTGGTAGGGGCCGCCGCCCTCGTGGTCGTTGAAGTCGTACACCTCGATCCGCTTGTCGTCGTGCGCCCACGCGTTGAACGCGGCGAACACCGTCGACGGCGGGCACGTCTGGTCCTCCAGGGCCGCCGAGAACAGGGCGGGGGCACTCGCGCGGGCCGCGAAGTGGACGCCGTCGAAGTAGGCGAGGGTGCGCTGGACGTCGGCGCTGCGGCCCCGGTGCGTCTTCAGGAAGAGGCCGATCTCGCGGTACGGGTGCCGGTCCGTGAGGATCGCGGCGCGCGGGAAGTCGCACAGGAACGGGACGTCCGGGGCGGCGCCCGCGAGGTCCGGTACGAGCCCGGAGACCGCGATGCTGATGCCGCCGCCCTGGCTGCCGCCGAGGACCACCGTGCGGGACGCGTCGGCCAGCGGGTGCGAGCGGGCCGCCTCCACCGCGCGCACGCCGTCCGTGAACACCCGCCGGTAGTAGTAGTTCTCCGGCGCGTCGATCCCGCGTGTCATGAACCCCGGGTAGGCGGGCGCGGCGCCCACCGGGTCCGGGGTACCGCCACCGCCGCCCCAGGCGCTGCCCTGGCCCCGGGTGTCCATGATCAGGTGGGCGCGGCCCGTCGACGCCCACAGGAGGTGCTCGTGCGGGAGGCCACGGCCGCCGCCGTAGCCCACGAACTCCACGACCAGCGGCAGGGGTCCGGTCGCGCCGGACGGGACGGTGAACCACGCCTTCACCGGGTGGCCGCCGAAGCCGGCGAACGTCACGTCGTACACGTCGACCGTCGTCAGGCCCGTGTCGACCGGCTCGAAACGGGCGTCCAGGTCGTGCTCCCGCGCTTCCTGGAGGGTCTTCGTCCAGAACGCGTCGAAGTCCTCCGGGGCCACCGACTCGCTGCGGTACTCGTGGAGTTCTTCGAGGGACAGGTCGAACAGGGGCATCGGGAAACCGCCTTCGGGGAAGTGGCCGGACGCCCTCACCGTACGTGGCGCGGAGGAGGGCCACCAGAGGCCGAAAGTTTTCGGTTCCCGCAGGTCACGCGGGGGGCGGGGGTTTCCGGCGGCGGGGCCGGTTCAGGCCCGGCGGCGCGTCCAGCGGGGTTCCGTCAGGGCCCAGTCGCGCTCCCACTCCGCGAGGCGGTGCCGTAGCGCCGTGCGGCGGAAGACGACGTACCCGACGGCGACCGCGCCGGCCGTGGCGCCGCCCGCGCAGAAGGCGACCGAGAGGGACTGCTGCCACACCATCGCCGAGTTCGGCGGCGGGCGCACGCCGCGGCCCCGGGCGTCGAGCCAGACGTCGACCACGTCGCCGGTGCGCGTGCCCGCGTCGACGGGGGCCGTCGTCGTACGGGGCTGCCCGCCCGGCGGGGTCCAGCGGACGGCGACCCGGTACGACTGCTCGCGACCGCCCGCCGACGCCGGGGTCTCCGGGATGCGGCCGACGACCTCGGCCCGCACCTCGTGCCGCTCGGCGCGCAGCCGGTCGGCGACCGCCCGCCCCTCCCGCTGCGCCCACACCCCCGCCAGCACGCCGACCAGCGGCGCGGCCACCAGCAGCAGGACGGCCAGCGCCAGCACCGTCCACCCCTCGACGACGTCCGACGGACGGCGCAGCGGGTTGCTCCGCCACCGCCAGCCGCGCACCCGGGTCCGTGTACGAGCGCCCATACCTCTCTCGTACCCCGTTCGGGGGGTCTTCCCGCACGAAACGGGCTGTATGGCGCGAATCAACTGCCGAAGGGTCCGTCGAGGGCGGCCCACTGGAGCAGCATGATCGTCTTGCCGTCCGCGATCCGCCCGTCGCGGATCATGGCCAGGGCCTCGGTGAAGGGGAGTTCCAGTACGTCGATGTCCTCGCCGTCCTCCGCGAGGCCGCCGCCGGGGCCGGTGCGGTCGGCGGGGGTGTAGGGGGCGGCGTAGAAGTGCAGGCGCTCGGTGACCGAGCCGGGGCTCATGTACGCGTCGAAGACGTGGGTGAGAGGGCCGAGGGTGACGCCGAGCTCCTCCGCCGCCTCGCGGCGGATCGCGGTCAGGGGGGTGTCGTCGTCCAGGAGCCCGGCTGCGGCTTCGACGAGCATGCCGTCGGGGTGGTCGTTGACGTACGCGGGGTAGCGGAACTGGCGCACCAGCAGGACGCGTTGGCGCTCGGTGTCGTAGGGCAGGACCACGGCGCCATTGCCCCGGTCGTACGTCTCGCGCTGCTGGGTGACCCAACTGCCGTCGCGGCGGCGGTAGTCGTACGTGGTGCGGCGCAGGACGTGCCAGCCCCGGGAGGTCAACTCCACGTCACGGACGCGGACATCGGGGTTGCGGGTCAGGTCGCGTCCGGCCCGGTCGAGGTGCGTGCGGCCCCGGTGGTCGGGGGTGTCGACGCCGGGGCGGGGGAGGTCGGTGGTCATGGCGCGCTACAGTACACGCAGAAACGTGCAAGAACAGGAGAGAGTGTGCATGCTGGCTGCTGAACGGCGGGACCATCTGCTGGGTCTGCTCGCGCGGGAGGGCAAGATCGTCGCCAAGGACGTCGCCGCCGGCCTCGGGATCTCCGAGGACAGCGTGCGGCGGGACCTGCGCGACCTCGCGGCGGAAGGGCTGTGCCAGCGGGTGTACGGCGGGGCCCTGCCGGTCTCCCCGGCCGTCGTGGACTACGCCGCCCGGCAGGGCGTCACGCCCGACGGGAAGCGGAAGGTCGCCGCCGTGGCCGCGGGTCTGGTACGGCCGGGGAGCGCGGTGATCCTGGACGGCGGGACCACCGCGCTCGCCGTCGCCCGCGCGCTGCCGGCCGGCCTGGACTGCACGGTGATCACGCACAGCCCGACCGTCGCGACCGCGCTGCTGGAGCATCCCGCCGCCGAGGTGTTCCTCCTCGGGGGGCGGATCTTCAAGCACTCGGCGGTGGCCTGCGGGGCCGCGGCCGTGGAGGCGGCGCGGAACGTCTCGGCCGATCTGTGCCTGCTCGGCGTGACCGGCGTCCATCCCGAGGCGGGACTGACCACCGGGGACGCCGAAGAGGCCGCCATGAAACGGGCGTTGGCGGGGCGGGCCGCGGAGACGTACATCCTCGCGTCGTCCGAGAAGATCGGCACGGCGTCCCGGTTCCGGGTGCTGCCCTGGGAGGACGTGAGCGGGGTGGTGACCGACGCGGACCCGCGGCACGCCGTGCTCGAACACCTCGCGGCGCGGGGGGTGGAGGTGCTGGCGGCGGACGCTGCGTGAGCATCTCGGGCGGTCAGGGGAGTCAGGCGCCGGAACTCCGGCGGCTCAGGCGGGACGTGAGGAGTACTCGGAGTGCCCGTGTCGGCGATGGTTCCGCCGAGTTCTTCAGGAGCCCTGCGCCTTGGGCGAGAGCCGCGTCGGCGGTGAGGAGTTCGATGTCGATGAGGGCGAGGAGGAGGGGGCGGTAGGGGGCGGGGGCGAGGTGGGGGAGGCGGGCTGCGGCGGTGAGGTCGGCTCGCGCCCGGGTGATCTCGTGGGTCACCAACTTCCGTACCGCGTCCGTCTCCTGGCCCGACCTCAGGTCGTCCTCCGTCAGCGAGAACCGTTCCAGGGTCTGCGACGGGATGCCCGGGCGTCCCTCGCGCAGGTCCTCCGCGAGGTCGTTGGTGAAGTCGAGGCGCTGGCTGCCGTCGATGTAGGTGCGGCAGGCGGCGCGGAAGTCCTCGTCGTCCTCCTCGGGGCCGACCAGGGTGGCGATCAGCATGAAGGCGGGGAAGGTGTAGGCGTCGACGTACGCCTGGTAGTCGGCCTCGGTGGTGAAGCCGGTGAAGTCGAGTTCGGCGGTGGCGGTGGCGAGGTACGTCTCCAGGACGCCGCGCAGCCGGGGGCGGGCGGCGATCGTGTGGACCAGCGTGCGCAGGACCGCGTCCGAACTCGTTCCCGTCCGCAGGGCCTCCCGGACCCGGTGCTCCCACTCGGCCCACGCCGCCGCGCGCCGCGCGCGGGGGCCGGTGTCGAGGAGGCCGTCGCTGTGGTGCATGAACGCGGTGGCGGCCAGGACGTGCGGCAGGGCGGGGGAGGGGAGCAGGAGGCGGACGGCGGCGTACGAGGCCCGGCGGTACCGGGCCACCGTCCGCCGCTGCTCGCCGTAGTCCCGGCGCAGCCCGGGGTCCCGTACACCTGCCGCGTCCAGACTCCGCTTCCACGTGCTCACGCGGTGATCGTAGGGGCTGCCCGGTTCCGCCGTGCAGAGGGTCGGTGAGTGCGGGTTCTAGTCCCAGCCGCCGAAGACGCCCTTGTTCGCCTGGGCGTGGCAGATGTTGTAGCCGCCGGAGGCGTGGGCCTTCTCGGTGTGGCCGTTGACGGTGACGGAGCAGTTGATGTCGCCGGAGCCCTGGAGCTGGGCGGTGACGGTGTAGTAGAGGGCGTTGTCGTTGAGGGGGAGCGTGGTGGTGAACTCGCCGTTCTTGAAGGTGCCTTGGCGGGTGTCGTTGTCGGAGCCGTAGGTGATGTGCAGGGGGCCGAGGGCGCCTGCGGGGGCGGTGCCCCACACCTTGAGGACGACGTCCTTGGTCTTCTTCGTGGCCTTCGTCGGGGCGGGGTTCGCGTCGGTGGCGGGGCGTTCGACGCGGGAGGCCGTCGGGGTCGCCTTGGCGTCGGCGGACTCCTTGTCGTCGCCGGCGCCGGCCAGGGCTCCGATGACGCCGATGGCGACGACGAGACCGAACACGCCACCGCATCCGATGCCGACGGTCTTGCCGACGGACCGCTTCTTCGGCGGCTGCGGGTGCTGCTGGTTCATGTGTCCCCCAGAGTGAGATGCGAGTTACTGGTGAGGGACTGGTGGATGAGGTGTGTGGTTGCCGGAGATCGGTACAAGTCACCCGAACGGGTGATACGGGGCGGAGGCGGGGAGCGACGTGCGGAAGCCGATCCCCCGTACCGACTCGATGCGCAGCGCCCCGCCGAGCTTGCGGCGCAGGACTGACACGTGGGCGTCGAGTGTTTTTGTCGGGCCGTACCAGTTGGTGTCCCAGACCGCGGACATGATGGTCTCGCGGGGGAGGAGTTCCTCCAGGTGGTTCGTGAGGAAGGCCAGGAGGGTGAACTCCTTGGGGCGCAGGGGGACTTCGGTGCCGTCGAGGTAGACGCGGCGGGCGGGGCGGTGGATGGTGAGGCGGCCGTAGACGTCGGGTTCCGCGCGGAGCGGGGCCGGGCGGTGGCGTCTTCGGTCGACCGCCCGCATCCGGGCGACGAGTTCACGCATCCGCAGCGGCTTCACGACGTAGTCGTCCGCGCCGAGTTCCAGGCCGACGACCTTGTCGGTCTCGCTGTCGCGCCCGCTGACGATGACGATCGGCACGTCGCCGCGCGCCCGCAGCTCCTGGCAGACGTCCAGCCCGTCCATGTCGGGCAGGCCGAGGTCCAGCAGTACGAAGTCGGGTGCCGCGGCGGTCAGGGCGGCGTGCCCGGTGGGCGCCCAGGTGACGTGGTAGCCCTGCCGGGCCAGGCCGCGCCGTACGGCGTCGGCGGTGTCCGCGTCGTCCTCGACGAGCAGTACGCGCACGGGGTTCTCCTCACGGGGGGCTGCGGTGACGGTCACGGGGTGTTGAAGCCCGCCTCCGTCATCCGGTACGCCAGCTCCCGCAGCGCGTCCGGGGTGTCGTCCAGCAGGAGCAGCCCGAACGCGCCGGTGCCGAGTACGTCGAGGAGGTTGCGCAGCTGCCCCGGCTCCTCGTCGGCGAGGAGGGACGCGGCGTCGCACAGTACGAGGGTCACCGGGTCCGGGTCGGTCACCGCGTCCAGGCACGCCTCGAACGCGGCCCACGTGTACCCGAAGTCCTCCGGGAAGCCGAGGACGCCGCCCCACTCGGCGAACAGCCCGATCGTGGACCGGCAGTGCGTGCCCCGGACCTCCAGCGCCGGCGACGGAACGGCGTCCAGTGCGGGCAGGGGCCGCAGCCAGGAGGTCAGGGGGCGTTTCGTCGCGGAAGACACGGTGGTTCCTCGGAGTCGTCTCGGTGTCCGGCGCGGACCTCACGTCCACGCCCACCCGAGGACACCAACCGAGTGTGTCGACGGACCGGCGAACACATCACAGGTTGCCGAAGGAAACGACGTACGGTTGAGATGGAGCGGCCGAGGCGGTGCCGGACCCGCTCTCAGTCCTCCGCCCTCGCCCGCACCCCCTCCCACGCCTGGTCGATCGCGGCGGCGTACTGGCTCCTGCTCACCGTGCCGGGGATGCCGAGGCGCCCGCCGAGCACCGTGAACGGGACGCCGGTCGCGCCGAGCCGTACGGCCTCCGCGTGGTCCGCGCGCACCGCGTCCGTGTGACGGCCGGTGGAAAGGGTGTCGCGGATCTCCTCGCCGGGGATACCGAGCCGTTCGCCGAGCCGGACCAGCGTGGCGTGCTCGAAGGCGTCCTCGCTGCCGGTGAACACCTCGGTCTGCATCGCGCGCAGGTACTCCCACGCGAGCCCGTGCGCCTTGCCGAGGTGGACCAGCCGCAGCATGTCCGACGTGTTGCCGACCGGCCGGTCGATCTCGTACCGCAGCCCCTCGACGCCGGCCAGCTGCGCCAGCCCCGCCTCCGTGGCCCTGGCCTGCGCGGGGGAGATGCCGTACGTCCGCGACAGGTGCTCCAGGGTCCGGGAGGCGGTGGCGGGCGCGGCCGGGTCGAGTTGGAAGGTGCGGATCCGCAGGTCGATGGCGGCGGCGTGCGAGGAGGTCCGGACGGCCCTGACCAGCCGGTGTCCGCCGATGTAGCACCAGGGGCACAGGACGTCCGCCCACAGGTCGACCGTCAGCCGGGTCGTGGCGGGGGCTGTTGTCGAGTCCATCGGGGACCGCCTTCCAGTAACTTGATGTCACCCTCAAGATGTGACTCTAGCACTCAAGTTGAGGGTGGCATCAAGATCTGTCGACCCCGACGGCACAACGCAGAAGGGGCGGGCACCGGGCCCACCCCTTCTCCGTGATGATCAGCCGTCCGGCTCAGCCCTCAGCCGAGCAGCTTCGCCGCCAGCGTTCCCGCGTTGTAGGAACCCCACCCGGTCGTGAAGTCCCAGCCGGACGCCGCCGAGTAGGCGCCGTTGCTGCCGCTGGTGACGTCGTGGAAGCCGGTGCCGTTCGCGGCGTACAGGGCCGGGTTGGCGAAGCCGAGGCCGGCCTTGCCCGAGGCCGCCGCCTGCTGGTTGTAGAGGGCCGCGAAGGCCGCCCACTCGGGTGCCGCCGCGCTGGTGCCGCCGACCGAGGACCAGGAGCCCTGCGAGTAGATGGAGACACCGGGCGTCGGGTTGGCGTGCGCGGCGACGTCGGGGACCTGGCGGAAGCCGCCGCCCGCGCTCTTCTGGACGGAGGTCTGCCAGCTCGGGATCTTGAAGACGGAGGATTTGCCGCCACCGCCGCCGGACCAGGCGACCTCCTTGCTCCACGCGTTGCCGGACGTGACCGTCAGCCGGGTGCCGCCGACCCCCGTGACGTACGGGTCGCTCGCCGGGAAGTCGACGGCCGTACCGCCGTCCTTCGCGTCGTCGGAGCCGTCGTCACCGGAGGCGGCGTAGAAGCCGAGCCCCTGCGCGGCGCCCGCCTTGAAGACGGCGTCCACGGCGTTGATGTTGGACGTGGTGCGCGCCGACTCCGCCGCACCCCAGCTGATGGAGGTGGTCGGGATGCCGCTGTCGACGATCGCCTGGTACGTGTCGACCTCCCCGGCGTCGGAGTTGGGCCCCTCGAAGACCGTCACGTTCGCCTTGGGCGCGATCGCGTGCAGCACCTCGATGTCCAGCTCGACCTCGACCTGCCCGTCACCGAGCGCCCCGGACCCGCCGTCGACCTTCTGCACGGTCGGGTTGGGCGAGCCCAGGCCGTAGTTGGTGTCGTACTTCGTGATGTCGGCCTGCTGGAACCCGTCGAACTCCAGCAGCGCGATCTTCTGCCCGCTGCCGGTGTACGTGCCGGACACGTTGTACCCGCCCTTGAGCTGGGCCGGGGTGTAGCCGCCGCCGGGGCCGTCGTGCGGCGACACCGTCCGCGAGATCGCCTGGTGGTGCAGCTGGACGCGGTTGTTGAGGCCGGCGACGTCGCTCACGAGGGAGGCGATGGCGGAAGGGAGCGTGGGCGCCGAGGAGTTGGCGTAGAAGGTCCGGCCGGTGGCCGCGTCCTTGTACGTCGCCAGCTCCGTGCCGAACGCCTTCTGGAGCTGGGCGGCGGTGCCGCTCGCGTCGACGAGGAGGTTGCCCGCGTGCACCTTGCCCACGGTCAGGCCCTGCGCCCGCAGGTAGTCCTCGACCTGCTGCACTTCGGCGTCGCTGCGCCCGAAGCGGGCGGCGAACTGGGCCTTGGTGAGGTAGTGGCCGTACGAACTCGACTTCGGGTCACTGACCTCGGCGACGAACGTGTCCAGCGCCGAACCGCCTCTGGGCGTCAGGCTCACGGCCACGGATATCCGCTTGCCGGAGGCGACCCGGCCCGTGCGGGCCGCGTCGTGGCCGAGGCCCGTGAGGACGTCACCGGCGATCGCGGCACGGGCCGTGTGCGGGGCGTCGGACGCGTACGCGGCGGGGATCGCGGCGGGAATCGCGGCGGTGAGGAGAGCCGGGACGGCGACCAGACCGAGCAGTTTCAGGCGTGACTTCACCGAGTCCTCCGGGGAGTGGGGGGCTGTTCCGGAAGCGGAACGGCTTCACCGTAGGAAGACCGGGCCACCCCTCATAAGCGGGGGAACCCTTGCGTCACGTGTTAACGGCGGATGTCACGTCAACGTCCTGTGCCGGAACGGCGGTTGTGGGCCCGGCTCGGCTGACTCAGCGTCACCGCCGGGACGACCCGCCCGTCGTCCGGCGTGTCCACCGCCGCGCCCGAGGCCAGCACGGCCACCGCCATCGCGTGCGCCAGCGCCGTCCGCGACCGCACCCCGACCTTCCGGTAGACCCGCGACAGCGCCCCCTCCACGGTCTTGACGCTGATGAACAGCTTCGCGGCGACCTCCCGGTTGGTGGCCCCGCCCCCGACCAGCTCCGCGATCCGCGCCTCCGTCGGCGTCAGCCCGGGACCCTCGCCGCGCTCCCCGGCCTCCAGCCGCGCCAGCTCCGCCCCGGCGCGCGCCGCGAGCGGCGCGGCCCCGATCCGCTCCGCCGTGCCCAGCGCCTCACCGAGCACCGCCCGCGCCGCGCCGCGGTGCCGGGCCCGCCGCTCGACCGTCCCCAGCGCGATCAGCGTCCGCACCAGGTCCACCGGCAACGGCAGGTGCCGCAGCCGCTCGACGGCCGTCCGCAGCCGGACGACCCCCTCCTGCGCGGCGCCGAGCCCCGCCGCCCGCAGCCCCTCCGCCCGCTCCAGGGCCGCCAGCGCGCTCCCCGGCACGTCGCCGGAGACCGGCATCCGCGCGCGGGCCTCGCGCAGCACCGCCCCGGCCTCCTCGCACTCGCCGAGCACCACCAACGCCTCCGCCAGATCCGCGTACCAGTGCAGCAGCGGCGGATCGGCGGCGCCCATCGCGGCGCCGATGGCGCGCACCCGCTGGAGCGCCTCGACGGCCGCCGCAGCGCCGCGCGGGTCGCCGGTGAGGAGTTCGGCCTGCCCGAGGACCGCGAGCGCGCGCACCAGGAACAGCCGGTCGCCGTCGGCCTCCGAGGCGCGGACCGCCTCCCCGGCGAGCCGGCGGGCCTCGTCGGCGGTGCCGCCCGCGGTCGCCGCGAGGGCACGCGCGTACAGCACGGGCGCCGTCCCCGCGCCCGCCTCGCAGCGCGCGGCGGTCACCAGGGCCTCGCGGCAGTCACCGGCGCGCACCTGGATGCGGGTCAGCGCGACCAGGGTGGCCGTCGCCTCCTCGACGCCGGCGACGTCGCCGATCACCGCGAGGAGCCCGGTGACCTGCGCGCGGGCCTCGCCGACCCGGTCCGAGTCCAGCGCGAGGACCGCCCGCATCCGGATCAGCCCCCAGCCGTCCGGGCCGCTCCCGTGACCGCCCGTCAGCGCGAGCGCCTCCTCCAGCGCGGCCCCGGCCGCGACCGGCTCCCCGGCCAGCGACAGGACCCGGCCGAGCGTGGCGAGCGCACCGATCCGGGTGTCCGTGTCGCCGAGGGCTGCGGCCCGGCGCGCGTGCCGGGCCGCCTCGGTCAACTCCCCGCACAGCAGGCCCCGTACGGCGGCCCAGTGGTGCAGCAGGCCCTCGGCCTCCGCGTCCCCGGCCACGTCCCGCAGCCCCTCCGCGATCAGGTCGCGCGCCCCCTCCAGCGCCTGCCCGGCGTTGCGCAGCAGCACCACCCGCGCCCGCACCCGCTGCCGCGCGTCCCCCGACCCGGCCAGCACCGCCCCGGCGGCCTCGCCCGCCTCCTCCTGCCGCCCCGCGTCACAGGCGTACCCGGCGGCGGCCAACAGCCGCTCGGCGCGCGCGTGTTCCGCCGGGGTGCGGTGGGCCGCGAGCCGGGCCAGCTCGAACGCGGCGCAGGGCTCCCCGCGCCCGCGCGCGTGCTCCGCCGCCGCCTCCAGCGTGCGCGCGGTGTCCTCGTCCTCGTACGGGCGGGCGTGCGCGAGATGCCGGGCCCGCTCCACCGGGTCGGCGACCGCGCCCGCCAGCAGGGCGTGCGCCTCCCGGCGTTCGCGCACCGACGCGTCGGAGTAGACGGCGGCCCGTACGACGGGGTGCGTGAACCGTACGACCCCGTCGGCGTCGGCCGCCGCGAGGGCGCAGGCCGGGTCGTCGAGCCCGGCGGCCCGCAGCACGGTGAGGCTCGGGCTCGCGGCGGCGCTCGCGACGAGCAGCGTGCGCCGCACGCCCTCCGGCATCCCGGCCAGCAGCCGGGCACGCAGTACCCGGGGCACCTCCAACACCGGTCCCAGCACAGGGGATTCCCGCAGCTCCAGCGCGTACGACGGGTTCCCGGCGGCCGTCTCCCGAAGCGCCCGCAGCACGTCCGGCGCGAGGCCGGCCCGCACGAGCCGGGCCACCTCGCCGTCCGCCAGCGGCGGCACCCGCAGCACGGCCGTGCCCGGCGGACAGCACCCCGCCGGCCCGGGCCGCTCCCCGTCCGCGACCCGCTCGGCGGCCAGCACCCGCAGACCGGGCCCGCCCACCCGGCGCACCACGAACGCGAGCACCTCCGCGCTCCGCGCGTCGAGCCACTGCACCCCGTCGACGGCCAGCAGCACGGGACCCTCGGACGCCAGCTCCCGCAGCACGTCGAGCACTCCGAGGCGTACGGCGAGCCTGCCCCGGCCGTCCTCGGGCGCCTCGCCCCGCAGCAGCGCGCCCCGCAACGCGTCCCGGAGCGGGGGCGTGAGGGAGTCCAGGCGGCTGTCCGGCACCCGCGCGAACAGGTCCACGAGACCGGCGTACGGGAGGCCGGCGTCCTCCTCGGACGGGGAGCAGCGCAGGACCGTCGCGGCCCGGGTGGTCGTCAGGAGCGCGTCTACCAGCGTGGACTTGCCGATCCCGGCGGGCCCGTGGAACAACACGCCGGGGGCGGTGGCCAGTTCGGCCCGCGCGGTGTCGAGCAGCTCCCGGCGGCCGATCAGGAGCACAGCGGTCGGCGGTCGGGGTGGATCATGTGTTCATGACAACCCGATCGGATTCGGCTTGTCAATCACTGTTCACGGCACCGTCACGTGTGCGCGAAGGCCGTTGAGGAGGTCAGTCGGCCCCCGCCCGCACCGCCGGTTCGAGCAGCGACAGCGTCCGCGCCCCCGCGTCCAGTTCCGCCCGCACCCCCACCGGCATCGGCAGGTTCGCCCCCGCGTGCCCGAACTCGACGTTGCCGAGGACCGGGATGTCCCGGTCGCCGAGGGCGTCGAGGACGAGGTCGCGCAGGGTCGGGTCCGGCGTACCCGTGCCGAGGCCGGCGATGCCGTCCGGGACACCGACGACCATGCCCGCGATCCGGTCGAGGATGCCGCAGTGCCGCATGACCTGGAGGTACGTCCACACGTGCGCGGCGAGGCCGCCCGCCTCCTCCCAGAACAGGAGCGCGCCGTCGAACCGTTCGAGAGGCAGGGCGTACGGCGTCGCCTGGTTGAGGGCGATGCGGTTGACGACGCCGCCGACGAGGGGGCCCTCGGCGCGGCCGGGGCGCCAGCACTCCCACCCCGGGGTGGACGGCAGCGCGCCGATCGGCTCCGTGCCGGTCAGCAGCGTCGTGTACAGCCGCTCCAGCTCGGCCCGGCGGGCCGGGGACGCGCGCTGCCAGTGGCCGCCGAGGCCGGGTGTGGCCAGGTCGGTGTGGAAGCCGACCAGGCCCGTGCGGGCGTACAGGACCAGGTGCAGCAGCGAGATGTCGCTGAAGCCGAGGACCGGCTTGGGGTCGGCGGCGACCGCGTCGTAGTCGATGAGGTCGAGGTAGCCGAACGCGGTCTGGCCCCCGTCGTGCGCGACGACCGCCCGCACCTCGGGGTCCCGCAGCAGCCCGTTGAACTCCTCGGCGACCTCAGCCGGCCGCGCCGCGCTCCACCAGCGCCGCCGCCCGGCTTCGAGAAGCGGCGCCCGCCGCACCCGGAACCCCATCCCCTCCAGCACGGCCACGGCCCGGTCGAGATCGGGCGCGTACTCGGCGTACAGCGGACCGGACAGCGAGGCGACGACGACGAGGTCCCCGGGCTGGAGGGCGCGGGGACGCAGCAGTGCGGGAGTGATCATCGACGCAGTCTCACCGCCCCCGCGATCCACCGCCAGCCAATTACCGACCGGCCGTCTCCGCGCCCCCGGACGGACTCCGGGCGCGGACGGGAACGGCGGCATCCCACCCGGCGAACCCGAGCGGCCGGTGCGTACCGTCACGCCGCCTGGATCTCCAGGACGCCGAGCCAGCGCAGGATCGCGTCCGAGCGGCTGCGGGCGCCGAGCTTCTGGTAGATCCGGCTCAGGTAGTTGGTGACGGTCTTCTGCGTGAGGTTCATGCCCGCGGCGATCTCCGGGACCGTGTCACCGGACGTGAGCCGGGCCATGAGTTCGCGCTCCCGGGGCGACAGGCGGCCGGCGGCGTCGGGGCAGGGGCGCCGCCGGGCGATGCCCGTCCGGGACCGGCGGGCGGCCTTCACATGTTCGGCGACGACCGGCGCGAGGACCGTGGCGCCCTGGGAGGTCAGGTCGAGGGCCTCGGCGAGGAGTTGGGGGCTGGGGGAGGTCTCCACGAGGTAGCTGGTGGCCCCGTGGTCGAGGGCCATGGAGACGTCGTCCCAGTCCAGCCGGGGCGCGAGGACGGCGGCGGGCGGCAGTCCGGGCCCGGCCGCCAGACGGAAGCGGCGTACCGCGTGGGCCGCGCCGGGCCCGTGGAAGAGGAGGACGTCGTCGTCGGGACGGACGTCGGAACGTCTCCCGACCTGACGCGTGCGGAAGTGGGCGAGGGCGGCGGGCGGGGGTGTGCCCTGGCTGACGAGCGCGATCGACAGACCGGGTGTGGGCAGGGCCCATTCCACGCACATGTGTTGTGGCACTACGGCTCCTCGAAGTGGGGGGTTGGAGCTCGGGGGCGACCAAAGATCTTGAACTTTCTAACATATGGTGGGGGAGATCGGCAGAGGTGGTGGATTTTTTCTCTACTGGTCGGGCCGCGCGAACGTCGAGAGTGGGGCCGGGACATGGTGTCCCACCCCCCACGAAACGGCGGAAGAACCATGCAGTTGACCACACGCAAGCGCACGCTCCTGCCGACGGCGCTCGTCGCGGCGGCCTCCGCGGTCGCGCTCACCGCGGGGCCCGCCTCGGCGACCTCGATCAACATCACCGTCGGCAGCCAGCGCATCCCCGCCGGAGCGGCCTGCGTCTACGTGACCGACACCTCCACCGGCGGGACCAGCAACGGCTCCGTCCAGTTCACGCCCGGCGGCTCGGTGACGATCCGCAACGTCAACGTCGAGTCGGGCGACACCGTCCACTTCGAGTGGCACGCCGCCAACTGCGGCACCTACATCCGCGACGACACGTACCGCGTCCCCACCCCGCTGCCCACGGTCTGGAACATCAACTGACCTTGCTCAGCCGTACCGTTCGATCCTGATCCGGTCGACCGGCTGGCCCGCGGCGACCAGCAGGCGGGAGGCGTGCTCGGCGAAGGCGTTGGAGCCGCAGACGTACGCCTCCCAGGCGGTGCCGGTGGCGAAGAGGGGTTCCAGGTGGGAGGCGTCCAGCCGGCCCACCGGGAACCCCTCGGGCGCGGTGCGGGTGAACACCGGGGTCGTCTCCGCGCCGTACTCCCGCGCGTAGATCAGCTCCTCGGGACCGCGCGCGGACACCAGCAGCCGTAGCGGTACGTCGAGCCGGCGCGCCCGGTGGTGGCGGACCATCGACATCAGCGGGACGACCCCGGAGCCCGCGCCGACCAGCAGCGCGGGACGGTCGCCGGGCCAGGCGAAGAAGCCGGAGAGCGGGCCGCGCACCTCGACCTGGTCGCCGGGTTCCGCGACCGTGTGGAACCAGCCGGAGACCTCGCCGCCCGCCACGTGGTCGAGGGTCAGCTCGATGTGGCCCGAGGCGTCCGGCGCTGAGGCGATCGAGTAGTGGCGCTGCGCGGTGTAGCCGTCCTCGGCGGTGAGGCGGAGCATCAGGTGCTGGCCGGGGAGATGACCGGCCCAGGCGGGCACGGCGAACCGGAAGGTCGCCGCGTACGGCGTCTCGCGGCGGACCTCGGTCAGGGTCGCCGTCTGCCAGACGGCCGCCGCCCGGTTGGACACGGCGATCCGGCCGGGCACGGCGAACCGGGTCTCGAACGTCGCCTCAGTCACCGGAGTACCTCTGCTCCTCCCACGGGTTCCCCCGCGCGTGGTACCCGTTCTGCTCCCAGAACCCCGGCTCGTCGTGGTCGAGGAGCCGGAGGCCAGCGACCCACTTCGCGCTCTTCCAGAAGTACAGGTGCGGCACCAGCAGCCGCGCGGGCCCGCCGTGTTCCGGCGCGAGCGGCCGGCCGTCGTAGGTGAACGCGATCCACGCCTTGCCGCCGGTCAGGTCGGCGAGGGGCAGGTTCGTCGTGTAGCCGGTGTGGGAGTAGGCGACCGCGTGGGTGGCGCTCGCCGAGGGGCGTACGGCGGCGAGGAACGCGTCCAGGGAGACCCCGCCGAAGCGGACGCCGAACTTGGACCAGCTCGTCACGCAGTGGATGTCGCCCCGGTACTCGGAGCCGGGCAGCGCCCGCGCGTCCTGCCAGGTCCAGGTGCGGGGCTCGGCCACCAGGCCGTCGATCCGGAACGTCCAGTCGGCGGGCGCGAGGTCGGGGGTGACCTCGGCGGACAGGACGGGCCAGTCGTCGCCCGCGTCGTACTGGCCGGGCGGCAGCCCCGGGTTGTGGACGCGGGGACGCCCGGCGAAGCCTCGGGTGACGTTCATGGGTGCCTGTCTCGGAGAAACGTTCGTGCGGCCTCCACGATACGCGGCGCGCACGGCGGCCGTTCATGACGTCCGTGTGAACGCGCACCGGGGCCGGGAATACCCTCCCACCTGGCGTTCTTGGTGACGGATGACACAGACGAGCCGTAGAGAGGGAGCCATGTCCAAGGCGTACGTCTTCACCCGCCACGGAGGCCCGGAGACCCAGGCCCTCATCGACGTCGACCGCCCCGCCCCGGGCCCCGGCGAACTGCTGATCGCGGTCCGCGCGGCCGGCGTCAACCCCGTCGACTGGAAACTCCGCGCGGGCCTGCGCCGCCCCGGCGACCCCGCCGAGCGCGTCTTCCCGGCGGTCCTCGGCAGCGAGGCGTCCGGCGTGGTGACCGCGCTCGGCGCGGGCGTGACCGGGTTCGCCGTCGGCGACGAGGTCTTCGGCGCGACCCTGACCGGCGGCTACGCCGAGGAGACGCTCCTCCCCGTGGCCATCGCCGCCCACAAGCCCGCCGCCCTGTCCTTCGCCGACGCCGCGACCCTCCCGGTGGCCGCCGCGACCGCCTACGACGGCGTCCACCAACTCGCCCTCCCCGCAGGCGCGACCCTCCTGATCACCGGCGCGGGCGGCGGCGTCGGCGTGGCCGCCGTCCAGATCGCCCGCGCCCTGGGCCTGAGGACCGTCGGCGTCGCGAGCGCCGCCAAGAAGGAGTTCCTGGAGTCGCTGGGCGCGCTCCACGTGCCGTCCGGCCCCGACTGGGCCTCGCGGGTCCCGGTCACCGTCGACGCGGTGTACGACCTCGTCGGCGGCGAGGTGCTGGAGCAGGCGGCCGGGCTGGTGAGCGGGCCGGGCCGGCTGATCACGGCCGGGGCCTCCGAGGAGGCCGTCGCCGCGCTGGGCGGGGCACGGGTCACGCGGGCCCGGAACGCGGCCGTCCTGGAGGCGGTCGCCGGCCTCGTCGTGCGGGGCGACCTCGATCCGTACGTCACCGCGCGGTACTCCCTCGACGACGCCGGGGAAGCGCTGCGCGCCGTCGAGGAGGGGCACGCCCGCGGCAAGGTCGTGATCGAGATCGGGGGAGCGGCGTGAGTCACGTCCTGGACAATCCGGCGCTGCACTCCCTCACCGGCCCGCACGCGAGGTTCGCCGAGCGCAGAGGGCGGGTGCTGCGCTACCCCGTCGACGTCTCGCCGTGGCTCGCGCTGCCGGACGAGCCGGACGCGCGGGACTGGGCCGACCTCGCCGCGCTCGCGGGCTCCGGCGCCGAAGTGCCGTTGTCCGGCTACTGCGGAGACGTGCCCGCCGGGTGGGAGGTCACCTTCCAGGTCGACGGCGTGCAGCTCGTCGACGACGGCCTCGACCCGGCCCCGGACCCTCAGGCCGTACGGCTCGGCGCCGCCGACGTCCCCGAGATCCTGGACCTGGTGGCCCGCACCCGCCCGGGACCGTTCCTGCCGCGCACCGTCGAACTCGGCACCTACCTCGGCATCCGGCGCGAGGGCGCGCTCGTCGCGCTCGCCGGGGAACGGCTCCACCCGCCCGGGTACACCGAGATCAGCGCCGTGTGCACGGACCCGGCACACCGGGGACAGGGCCTGGCGGCGCGGCTCGTCCTCGCGGTCGCGCACGGCATCCGGGAGCGCGGCGAGGTGCCGTTCCTGCACACCGGGGCGGGCAACACGAACGCGATCCGCCTCTACGAGTCCCTCGGCTTCACCCTGCGCCGACGCACGGCGTTCCTCGCCGCGCGGCCCCTGGCGGGCGCACCGGTCTGATCGGCGGGGGCGTCGGTGCCGTTCAGGACGCCGGCTGGTGTGCGGGCGTTCCGGTCTTCACCGCCAGCCGGAAGCCGACGCCCCGTACCGCCTCGATGCACACCGCGTCCCCCAGTTTGTGCCGCAGCCCGTACACGTGCGTGTCCAGCGTCTTCGTCGGCCCGAACCAGTTGCTGTCCCACACCGCCGCCATGATGTCCTCGCGGGTCGCGAGGGTGTCCAGCCGGTCGGCGAGGTAGACGAGGAGCGCGTACTCCTTCGGG
Organism: Streptomyces niveiscabiei; assembly: GCF_033794345.1. Classification (NCBI taxonomy): domain Bacteria; kingdom Bacillati; phylum Actinomycetota; class Actinomycetes; order Kitasatosporales; family Streptomycetaceae; genus Streptomyces; species Streptomyces niveiscabiei. Next base: position 125,332 of record NZ_JARAYJ010000019.1, on the reverse strand, counting down.
CTCAGCAGGATCTCCGTGTCGTCGAGGTACGTGCGGTGCGCCAGCCGGTCGATGGACAGGCGGCCGTAGCTGTCCCGGGAGCGGCGGGGCAGCCCGATGACGACACCGGGGACCCCGGCGGCGGCCTGCCGGGGCACGGCGGCGGCCGGCGGCGGGGCCAGCCGCCTGCGCTGCACGGCCCGCATCCGGGCGATCAACTCCCGTACGGTGAACGGCTTCACGACGTAGTCGTCCGCACCCAGCTCCAGCCCCACCACCTTGTCCGTCTCCGAACCCCGCGCGCTGATCATGATGAGGGACACCTCGCTGCGGGCCCGCAGCCGGCGGCACACGTCGAGACCCTCCATGTCCGGCAGGCCCAGGTCCAGGAGGACCATCTCCGGGTCGCCGCCCGCGAGCAGCGCCTCCTGCCCGGTGGCGACCCAGTGGACGTCGTGCCCGTAGCGGGCGAGGCCACGGGCCAGGGGTTCGGCGATCTCGGGATCGTCCTCGACGAGGAGCACATGCATGGCGTTTCTCCTGGTGACTCCCGGTGGGGGGAGGTGTGGGGGTGGCGTGCGGGGAGTCTCAGGGGCAGGCCGGGGCCGGGCACAGGCCCAGCGCCGGGAACACCAGCGCGTCCAGGTGGCGCCGCATCTCCACGACGGTCAGCGGTTCCTCGCCGAGCAGCGGCCGGGCCAGGACGACGCTCAGCAGCATCCCGGGGACGAGGCCGAGCGCCGGACAGTCGCCGGGGACCTCGCCGCGCCGCACCGCGCGCCGGAGCACCGTGGCGAGGTCGGCCAGCGCGGGCTCCAGCATCGACCGGCGCAGCGAGCGCCGCAGTTCGGGGTTGCCGAGGATCGCGCTGCCGGCCCCGAGGTGCAGGGTGGGACCGCGCGACAGGGCCTCGTCACCGACCCGGTCGACGATCTCGTACAGATCCCCGGGCAGCGAGCCCGTGTCGACCTCGGTGATCCGCAGCGGCTCGCGCTGGGCCAGCGCCGCGACGACCAGCTGGGGCTTGCCGCCCCACTGCCGGTACAGCGTGGCCTTCCCGGCCCGGACGCGGGCGGCGACCGCCTCCATCGTGAGCGCTTCGTACCCGACCTCGCGGAGCAGGGCGAGGACGGCCTCGTACACCTGGGCGGCGCGCAAGGGAGTGATCCGGGTGCGGCGGACGGCCATGGGCACCCCTCCTCGGCGTTGAACGGCCTCAGGCTAGCCCCGCCGCTAACGGAACGGGCGCGTATCACTTGTGGCATCAGTCACTTCCGGGGCCGGAGAGGTTTCCGGGAGTTCACACAACTCCCGTGTCGTGAAAGGGCCGTTGAGACGTGGGCGGCTGCGGACAATGGCCGGCATGAGCACACAGCACCCGTACAGTCACCGCACAAGAACCCGTCGTGTTCTCGCGGCCGGGGCGCTCGCCGCCGCGCTGCTGGGTCAGCTCCTCGGCGGTACCACGGCGTCGGCGGCACCGGCCGGTGAGACGCCCGCGCCGGCGGCGTACGCGGCAGGGCGAACGGCCTGGAAACCCTGTACCGCGCCGGACGGCACCGGCGGATTCGAGTGCGCCACCCTCAAGGTCCCGCTGGACCGCGCCAAGCCCAAGGGCGCGACCATCGACCTCGCTCTCAACCGGCACCGCGCCACCGACCCGGCCCGCCGCATCGGCCCGCTGCTCGTCAACCCGGGCGGACCCGGCGGCTCCGGCGTCGACTTCGTCTTCGGCGCGCGCTCCACCTTCTCGCCCGAACTCCTCGCCCGCTTCGACATCGTGGGCTTCGACCCGCGCGGCGTCGGCCGCAGCCACCCGGTCACCTGCGACTGGGACCTGATCCGCGCCCAGGACCCCCTCCTCCACCCCGGCAGCCCCCGCGACTTCGCCGCCCTGCGCGCCGCGACCGGCCGCCTCGGCAAGGACTGCCTCGCCCGGACCGGCCCCCTCCTCGGCCACATGGACACCGGCAACGTCGTCCAGGACATGGACGCGATCCGCGCCGCCCTCGGCGAGTCCAGGATCAGCTACTACGGCGTCTCCTACGGCACGGCCATCGGCCAGCAGTACGCGGCCCGTTACCCGCACCGCGTCCGCGCGCTCGCCCTCGACTCCAACATGGACCACAGCCTCGGCCGCTCGGCGTTCCAGCGGACCGAGGCCGTCGCGATGGAGGAGAGCTACGGCCAGTTCGCCGACTGGTGCGCCCGCACACCCGCCTGCGAGCTGTACGGCCGTGACGCCCGCGCCCTCTTCGACTCGCTGTACCGGCGCGCCGAGGCGGGTGGGCTCGAACTGCCGGGCGGCATCGAACTCAAGCCGCAGGACGTCCAGTTGGCTGTTTTCGGGTTCCTGTACGACCCGGCGTCCTGGTTCCAGCTCGCCGACCTGCTCAGCGACATCGACGACCCGACCGAGGAAACGGCCCGCCGCCTCGCCGCGTTCGCCGACCCGGGGCCGTACCCGTTCCCGGCGGTCATGTGCCAGGACTACGCGTTCGGCGTCCCCTCGTACGGCACGCTCGCCCGGGAGAAGAAGGCGCTCGCCCGCGTCGCCCCCGTCACCCGGCTCAGCCCGCTCGGCTGGACGGCGATGACCGGCTGCCAGAACTGGCCCACCGAGGTCACCAACCCGCCCCGGCCGATCGAGGTCGACGGGACGCCGCCGATCCTGCTCACCAACAGCCGCTTCGACCCGGCGACTCCGTACGCGTGGGGCGCCAACGCCGCGCGGCAGATCGGACGGGAGGCCGTCCTGCTGACGTACGACGGGGCCGGGCACGGGGACTACTGGCTCAGCCCGTGCGCGCGGGCCGCCATCGACACATACCTGCTGACGCTGAGGACGCCGCCGCCCGGGACGCACTGCCCGGCCGTCTGGCCGGTGGAACCCGCGCCCGAACGCAAGGGCGCGCTCGTCAACCCGCTGCCCGATCTCGTCGGCACACCGGCGTACTGATCACAAGAGGGCCGGTTCCGGACGGAATCGGGACCGGCCCCCGGGACACTGGTCCCATGACTTTCGACGATCTTCTGCGCCGGGCCGCCGCCCTCGTCCGCCCCGACCGCCGGGCGGTCCTCGGCATCGCGGGGAGCCCGGGCGCGGGGAAGACCACGCTCGCCGAGCGCCTGGTGCGGGAACTCGGGCCGGTCGCGGCGCACGTGCCCATGGACGGCTTCCACCTCGCGGACGTCGAGCTGGACCGGCTGGGGCTGCGGGACCGGAAGGGGGCGCCGGAGACGTTCGACGCGGCGGGATACGCCGCGCTGCTGAAGCGGCTCCGGACGTCCGGGGAGCTGGTGTACGCGCCCGGGTTCGAGCGGGTACTCGAACAGCCCATCGCCGGGGCGATCCCGGTGCCGCCGAGTGCGCGGCTCGTCGTGACCGAGGGCAACTACCTTCTGCTGGACACCGGTTCATGGGTACGGGTCCGGGCCGCCCTCGACGAGGTGTGGTTCTGCGCGCCGGACGAGGAGGAGCGGGTACGGCGGCTCATCGCCCGGCACGAGGAGTTCGGGAAGAGCCATGACGCCGCTGTGGCCTGGGTGTCGAGAAGCGACGAGCGCAACGCCGAGCTGGTCGCGAAGACGCGGGAGCGGGCGGATCTGGTGCTGACGTCCGCCCAACTCCCGGCGCCGTGACGGCTATTCGCCTGCTTCCTGGGTGCCGTCGAGCTTGCGGACCAGGCCGCGCAGGACCGGTCCGTACTCCGGGTGCGCGAGCGCGTGCGCCATCTGGGCGACCAGGTAGTCCGCCGGGTTGCCGGTGTCGTACCACTCGCCCTGGATCACCTGGCCGTACACGGCGCGGGTCGCGGCGTACGCGTTGATCGCGTCCGTCAAGTAGATCTCGCCCGTGCGGTGTTCGTGCCAGCGGCGGGTCTGCTCGCGGAGTTCGTCGACGATGCCGGGGGTGATGACGTAGCCGCCGATCGCCGCGTACGACGAGGGGGCGTCCTGCGGCTTCGGCTTCTCCACCAGGCCCGTGATACGGAGCTGGCCCTCGCCGAGATCCTCCTTCACGATCGGGACGCCGTAGCGCTGCGAGTCCTTCGGGTCCATCGGGAGCAGGGCCAGGACCGGGCAGCCCGTCTGCTCGTACGCCCGGATGAGCTGCTGGGCGCGGGGGACCTCGGCCACGAACACGTCGTCCGGCCACAGGACGAGCACCGGCTCGTCGTTGAAGGAGCGCGCCGCGTTCAGCACGGGGGTGCCGTTGCCGTACGGGCCGCGCTGGTCCAGGTAGGTGATGTGGCCGCGCCGGGCCAGCTCGGCGACCTCCTCCACCGCGTCCGCGTACGCCGTCTTGCCGTCCGCCCGCAACTGGTCCACCAGCGCCGGGTTCGGCCGGAAGTGGTCCTGGATCAGGGACTTGCCGCCCGACACGACGATCGTGATGTCCGTGATGCCGGAGTCCACGAGCTCCCGCACCGTGTGCTCGACAACCGGTTTGTCACCGACCGGCAGCATCTCCTTCGGAATCGCCTTGGTGAGGGGCAACAGGCGCGAACCGAGCCCGGCGGCGGGAATGACGGCCCTGCGGATCGTGGGGGAGGACATCTGCTCTCTCTCGTACGTGTGGCTGCGCTGGTCGGCTGACGCTATCAACGCGGGCTATGCCTTGAGCGCGTCCGAGATCGACTTCACGCCGCCGTGGGCCGTCAGGCCGCCGTCCACCGGGATCTCCGTGCCGGTGATGAACGACGACTCGTCGGAGAGGAGGAACACGACGAGCGGGGCGATGTCGTCGACCGTGCCGGGGCGGCCCAGGGGGGTCTCGCCGATCGTCGCGTCGCGGAACGCCTGCGAGGCGGCGGCCGTCATCTCCGTCTCGATGTAGCCGGGAAGGACGGAGTTGACGCGGATGCCCTTCGGGCCCAGCTCGGTCGCGGCGATCTTCGAGACCGCGCGCAACGCCCACTTGCTGGCCGTGTACGCGACGGGGTAGTAGCCGGTGAGCGCGGTCGCCGAGCCGATGTTGACGATGGACGAGCCGGGCGGCATCAGCGGGGACAGCTTCTGGATGCCGAGCAGCGGCCCGGTCGTGTTGACGGCCTGCACACGGGCCATGTCCTCGGGCCGCACGGAGTCGATCCGGTGCCGCTCGATGATCCCCGCGTTGTTGACGAGCCCGTGGATCTGGCCGTACGACTCGCGCAGCCCGCCGGCCAGCGCGTCCCAGTCGGCCTCGCAGCTGATGTCGAGTTTCAGGCACCCGTCGTCCTGGGGCCGCGCGTCGGTCGCGACGACGGTCGCCCCCGCCCGGGTCAGGGCGTGGGCCTCGGCCAGCCCCTGCCCCCGGGCCGCGCCCGTGACGACGATGACCTTGCCTGCGAGACGGCCCGTGGGCTGCCCGTTCTGCGTGATCGCGCTCATGCCGGACAAGTTACCGCCCCGGCTGCGGGCAGCCCTCGGGAGGCTGCCCGCAGGCGCGGGTCAGTGGGTGCCGTTGATCCGGCCCAGCTCGATCCCCGCGATGTCGGGGGCGGCGGCGCCCGCGTTGCCGAACGTCACCGTGTTGGCCCCCTTCCGCAGCTCGACCGGGACCCCGACCGTCCAGTAGTCGTCGGTGCTCCACGTGTTCTTGAACGTGACCGTGTGCGGTGCGCCCGCACCGACCCTGACGTCCGCCGTGCGGGACATGATGTCGGTGTTGTAGGCGTGCCCGTTGTCGCGCCGGTCGTTGTGCGCATACGTCACGACGAGCAGATACCGCCCGGCCTTCGGCGCGTTCACCCTGAACTCGGCCGTGCTGTCAGGGCTGTTGCCGAGACTGCCGATGTACGCCCCACCGGGCGCGTACCCGGACTCGACCAGCTTCGCGCCGCCCGCGAGGATGGCATCGGCGGCACTGTATGACAGGACGTTCTTGGTGGATCCGTCCCCCGACACGTCGAGCGAGCGCAGCGACGCGTGACCCGACGTCACCGTGACCCGGTTGTTCCCGGCGACCAGGTACAGCCGCAGCGCATGGTTCGGTACGGCGGCCAACTTCTCCCCGTGCAGGGCGAGTTGGACCGGCCCGGACCCCTTCGGTGTGACCGTGTAGTAGCCGTCGCGCGGCGCGTACACGTCGAACACCGCCTTGTCGCCGCCGCGCAGCACGAGCGAACCCGTCCCGGTGCCGGCCGACGAGGAGTAGTCGAACGCCGGACGCCCGCTGACGTCCGCGAGGGTGGCTTCGTACGAGGCCGTTGTCCTGCTGCGGCGGGTCAGGTCGATCCGGTCCAGCGTGACCTCGGCGTCGCCCTTCGCGAGGCTCAACACATGGGTGCCCGCAGAGAGTTGAAGGGTGACGTCCTGCTTGGCGCGGTAGGTCCAGTTCTGGGTGGAGGGGTACGTCACGGTGACCGGGGCGGCGCCGTCCACGGACAGCCTCTGCGTGGCCGGGCGGCCGGACTGGTTGCCGTACAGGACCGCCAGGTCGTACGCCCCGTCCTCGGGGACGGTCACCGTGAAGTCGACCTTGCTGGCAGGGGTGTTGAGCGAGCCGACGTCCTTGGTGCCGGACGCCGCGTAGCCGTTGGCGTTCTGGACCGTGCCGTGCGTGTAGACCGTGCCGCCGGTGATCGCCGCGTCCTCGGCCTCGTACGAGGCGGACCAGGGGACCGAGGGCGTGGCCGGGGTGCCGGTGCCGGACGGGGTGAGGACGATCCGGTACGCCGACATCTTGTGCAGGCCGCGCAGGGGGACGGTGACCGTGCCGTCGGTGGCCACGGTGACCTTGACGCGGCTCAGGACCTGCGGCGCCGCGTGCTGACCCTCGTATCCCGACCAGGCCGCTTCGGCGACGGTCGCGGTGACCGTGCGGCCGAACAGCTTGCGCGGGACGTTGTGCACGACGACGTCCGCGTCACCCGCCGAGCCGCCCAGCAGGACCTGGGCCTGACGGCGGGAGGTGTCCAGGGACGCCAACCCCTGGAGCGTGTCTATGGTGTTGGCCTGCGGGGGCGTCACCTTGACCGTGTCGCCGGTCAGCCCGGCGTACCAACGGAACAGCCACCAGCCGCCGTTGGGGATGTTGGAGCGGACGACGTGGCCGCTGAGGTTGCCCGCCGCGTCCCAGTACGCCATGTTGGCGTACACCTTGTTCCGCTCGAACATCGAGATCCACTGCACGAGTTGGCCCGGCACGGACAGGTCGCGCCGGTTCGCGTACTCGTCGATGTTGATCTTCAGCGGGCCGATGCCCAACTCCCGCTCCAGGGCGCGGTAGTTGTCGTAGTGGCCCTGGAAGTCGCGCAGGGAGCCCGAGTTGAGTTCGTGCCAGGTCATGATCTGCGGGAGGACGTTCTCGCGCTTCGCGAAGGTGAGGAAGTCCCGCAGGAAACGCGGGTAGTAGCCGGTCTCGTTGGGCCCGGCGATCACCGCGTCGGGGTCGATCGCGCGGATCCGCTCGTACACCGTCTTCCAGTGCGTGAGGAAGCGGTCGCGCTCCACCTCGTACTCCGCCTGGGGGCCGTTGAGCTTGTACCAGATGAAGTCCGGTTCGTTGAACGGGATGTAGACGAACCGCTCGCTGTTCGGGTCGGCCGCTATACGCCGGGTGATGCTGTCGACCTTGGGGAGGTAGTCGTCGATGCCGAGGTCCTCGTACGGCCACTTGGCGTAGATGTCCTGCATCATGACGTTGATCTCGCCGCCGCCGTTGCGGAAGAACGCCTTCGACACGGCCTGCGCGTCGCCGTTCGGATGCTGGAGGCCGCCGTCCGGCTTCTGCGAGACGCTGGTGATCTTCAGGGGTTCGAGGGCCGCGTCGCTCGGCACGCCGTCGTCGCCGAGGCCGTACAGGGCGCCGTTCGCGCCGAGTTGGACGGGGCCCTCGGAGGCGGCGAGGTCCACGGAGAGGCGTTGCGGTGCTTGTGCGGTCGTTCCTGCGGTCGTTCCTGCGGCGGGGAGTGCGCCTGCCATGAGGGCGGCTCCAAGTGCGGTGGTGACAAGGGCGGTTCGTACGCGGGATCTTGTGCGGGTGGGGGCGGTCACGCTGCTGGACCTCCGGTCATTTGACGGCTCCACTGGTGATTCCGGACACGATCTTGCGCTGGCCGACGAGGAACACGGCCACCATCGGCAGGCTCATCACCACGACGTACGCGAAGACGAGATGCCAGTTGTTGAGGTAGAGCTGGGCGCTGGCCACCTGGTAGAGGTTGAGCGGCAGGGTGGCCCGCTCTCCGCCGCCGAGGACGAAGAACGCGTAGAAGACGTCGCTCCACGCATAGAGCGTCACCATGATCGTCGCGGTCGCGATCACCGGCCGCAGCAACGGCAGGACGATCCGGACGAAGATCCGCGCCGGGCGCGCCCCGTCGATCCGCGCCGCCTCCTCCAGCTCGAAGGGGATCGCGCGGATGAACCCCGTCATGAAGAAGATGGACGTCGACAGATACATGCCGGTGTACACGGCGATCATCCCGGGCCGCGTGTTCGCCAGCCCCAGCTGCCGCAGCTCCATCACGACGGTCACGACGGCCGGCGGCAGCAGCAGCCCGCTGATGCACAGCGCGTAAGCCGCCGACACCAGACGGGACTTGCGCCGCGCGAACACCCACGCGGCACCCGCGCCGAGCACCAGTACGAGCACCACCGAAGGGACCACGACGAGCAGGGAGTTGAGCAGCCCGCGCAGCATCTCGCCTTGGCTGACGGCGTCCTGGTAGTTGCTCGCGGGCTGCCAGTGCCGCGGCAGGTCCAGGTTCGGCTTGACGGCCTCCCCCTGCGGCTTCGCGGAGGTGACCGCGACCAGCCACAGGGGCACGCCGATGGCGAGCGCGGCGATGAGGACGACGAGGGCGGGGCGGGCGACACGCCAGGTCTTCACAGGAGGTGCTCCCTTCTCCTCAGCCCGACGACCAGCGGGATCGCCACCGCGACCACGATCAGGAAGAGGACCAGGCTCATCGCCGTGGCCTGCGCGTACAGGCCCTGGCCGAAGATGCGGAACATGTAGATGTTGAAGACCTCCGTGGAGGCCGCCGGGCCGCCGCCGGTCGTGGCCTGCACGATGTCGAAGGTGTTCATCGAACCGATCAGCGCGGTCGTCACGTTGAAGGTCACGGCCGGCGCGAGCATGGGCCAGCGCACCGACCGGAACGTCCGCCAGGGCCCGGCGCCGTCCATCCGCGCGGCTTCGAGCATGTCACCCGGGATGCCCTTGAGCCCCGCCAAGTAGATCAGCATCGCGAGGCCCATCCACTTCCAGCCGTGGATGACACTGACGATCACCAGCGTCCAGGTCGTCGACCCCAGCCACGGAATGTCCGTGCCCAGCACGGAGTTGAGGGCGCCGTCCTGGTCCAGGAGCGCCTGGAACACGTACCCCGTGGCGAGCGCCGAGATCAGCACCGGCAGGAAGAACACGGCCCGGAAGAACCGGTTGAACCGGGTGTCCGCCTCCAGCAGCAGCGCGAGGCCGAGACCGAAGCCGTTCTGGAAGAGCGCGGCGAGGACGGCGTACAGCAGCGTCGTACGGATCGCCCGCAGCAGGGAGCCGTCCTCGGCGACCGTCCTGAAGTTGTCGAGGCCCGTGAACGCGATGTTGGAGTGGTACGACGACCAGTTCGTGAACGGGTAGTAGAAGTTGAGCAGGTTGGGGGCGAGGAAGAAGCCCGCGAAGACGAGGATCGCGGGGAGCGCGAACCACCAGGGGTGGTGGACGGCGGCGCGGGGAAGTCTTCCCGGCTTGGTCTGACGGCTTTTCGAGGGACGGGAGTTGGTTCTTACAGCGGTCTGAGTCATCGTCAGAACCCGGGCGCGCCCTGCGCTTTGGCGACCTGGGCGAACTGGTCCTGGATCGCCTGCGCGACCTGCTGCGGACTCTTCTTGCCGTAGATCATGTCGGCCAGGTAGAGGTGCGTGTCGGGGGCGACGATCGCCTTGGCCTGGAAGACGCCGATCGCCTTGGGCAGCGCGGCCACCTGGGCCTTGGACGCCTCCGGTAGCCCGGCCGGCGTCGGCACCGACGGCTGGACGGACGGGATCTTCATCGCCGCGATGTAGTCGGCGTAGTCGGGGCCGAGCCAGAACGCGAGGAACTGCCGGGCCGCGTTCTCGCGCTTCTCGTCACCGGTGCGGAAGGCGACCACGCCGTTCGTCTGGTCTGGTGAATACAGCCCTGTCGCCGAGGAGTTGGCGACCGGGAACCAGCCGATCCTGCGGTCGATCTCGGCCGTCGAGTACTTGGCCTGCAACTGGCTCTGGAACGAGGTGACGTTGAGGACCATCCCCGCCTCGCCCTTCCACAGGGCGTCCGCCTGGCCCGTGAACGTGCCGGTGCGGTAATTCTTCTGCGCGAGCCCCGCGTCGAGGAGCTGGTCCTTGTACTTCTTGATCGCGGCGACCACGACCGGGTCGGTCCACTTCTTCTCGCCCTTGTTGAGGCCGTCCCACCACGCCGCGTCCAGGTCGGTCAGCTGGAGCTGCATCTGCCACTGGAGCGGCCACTTGTCGCCTCCGGCCTCGTAGAAGCCCGCCGCGTCCGTCCTGTCGGTGACCGTCCGGCCGAGGGCGAGAAGCTGGTCGTAGGACTTCGGGAAGTCCTTCTCGCTCAGGCCGGCCTGCCGGAAGACGTCCTTGTTGTAGTAGACGCCGAGCATCGCGGGGCTGGTGACGATCGCCGCGTACCGCTTGCCGTCGATCACGCCCAGCTTCTGTTCCGTGCCGCCGAGTTTCGCCACCCACGGTTCGCCGTCCAGCGTGAGGAGGTTCTGCTTCGGCTGGACGAACGGCAGCGTCGAGATCGAGGGCTGCCAGAACATCAGGTCCGGGCGGTCGCCCGAGGCGAGCTTCGTCGGCACGTTCTGCTCGTACAGGTCCGGCACCGCCTGCGTCTCGACCCGCGCGCCGGTCGCCTTCTCGAAGGCGTCGATCACCTGCTTCGGCGCGGTGACCGTGTTCTGCGCGGTCCACATCGTCAGCTTCACGCCGTCCAGACGCGCGGTCGGGTCGACGGCTGCGCGCTGGGTGTCCTTGGCATCCGCACCGGAGTCGGCGGCGGTCGGGTCACTGCACGCGGTGGCGGCAAGGCCGAGCGCGCAGATCAGCGCGAGGGCCCTTCCGGTGGATATCCGTGGGAGAAGGAGCGGCGTTCGGTGCGTGCTCTCGGTGTGCCGCGTGGAAGTCTTCGTAGCGGAGCTACGGGGGCTTTCGCGCGGTGCGGCGAGAGTGCGTGCTGGGCGTCGCGACGCCGCGGAGATCCACCGGAAGGGCCCTAGGGCGGGGAGAGCTCTTGTCTGCATCACGTGCCTTTCGAGAACGGGTGGTTCAGGAAGCAGGATCAGAACAGCGGTGCTCGTGCGGGGAGTTCAGCGATCAGCGGGAGGTGCGGTGGTGCTCTCCCGTACCACCAGCTCCGGTACGGAGACCGGGTGCGGGGCGAGCTGGGCCGACTTCTCCAGCACCCCGTGCAGGGAGGCGAACGCGGCTCTGCCGAGGCCGGTGAAGTCGAGGCGGACGGTCGTCAGGGACGGGGTGAGGTAGGCGGCGTGGGGGGCGTCGTCGAAGCCGGCCACGCTGACCTCGCCGGGGACATCGCGGCCCGCCTCGTGCAGCGCGCGCAGGACGCCGAGCGCCAGGTCGTCGTTGCCGCACAGGATCGCGGTGACGGCGGGGTCGCGGGCCAGCTTCCGGCCCGCCGCGTGGCCGCCGGCCGGGCCCCAACTCCCTTGCAGCGGACGGGGGACGGCGGCACCGGCTTCGCGCAGGGCCTGACGCCAGCCTTCGGTGCGGGCGGCGGTGCGGCGGGTGCTGGAGGGGATCGCGACGTAGTGCACCGTGCCGTGGCCCAGCGCGAGGAGGTGGCGTGTCACCTCGTACGCGGCCTCGCGGTCGTCCGTCCACACCCAGGGGCGGTCGCCGTCCGGAGGGCTCGCCGGGGTCTCCACCACGCCCACGACCGGAAGTTCGGCGGGCACGGACGTCAACGCCCGTACGCCCGCCGGGTCATACGCGATCACGATGAGGCCGCCGCTCGCGTCCGCCGCGCGCCGCACCTCCGCGGTCACGGCCGCCTCGTCGTCGGACTCCAGGACGCCGATCCCCACCGCGTACGACGCCGCCCGGGCCGCCTCCTCGATGCCCTGGAGGATCGCCGCGTACCCGTAGTGCGTCGTGTTCGCCGTCAGCACCGTCACGCTGCGGCTGCGCCCGCTCGCCAGGGCCAGCGCCGTCGCGTTGCGGCGGAAGCCCAGCTCGCCGATTGCCGCGAGCACCCTGTCGCGGGTCTCCTGGCGCACGCTGGGGTGGTCGTTGATCACCCGCGACACGGTCTGGTACGAGACGCCCGCGGCGCTCGCCACATCCCTGATGCTCGCCGGGCGCCTTGTGTGACCGGTCACATCCATGCCAGGATTGTGACCGGTCACACAAGGGTCGTCAAGAGACCGTAACGATGGATTCACACGACGGATTCACGCGGACGGGAGGTGCCGTGACCGGCACGGTGGACGGGCTTGTCTGGGGTTCTGATGCTGTCGAGGTGGAGTTCGGGGTCGCTTCCGACGGGACTCCGAGGGTGGTGCGGGTCGGGGCCGACGGGAAGCGGGTCGATCCTGATGTCGCGCTTCCGCTGGTCGAGTTGACCGCGTTCGGGTGGGGGAGCGGGTGGTCGGGGCCGAGGTTCACGGGGACCGCTCTCGGTAACCGGCTGCGGTATCAAGGGCATTCGGCGGGCGGTGACGGGATGACCGTGGAACTCCACGACGCCGGGACCGGGTTGACCGCCTTCGTCGAGTACTCGGCCTTCCCCGGGGTGCCGGTGCTGCGGTCCCGGGTGCGGCTGCGGAACGACGGGCCCGAGCCGCTCGTCGTCCAGTCCGTCAGCAGTCTGCTCCTCGGGGCGCTGCCGCCTCCCCACCTGCTGGACGTGCACTGGGCCCGCAACGACTGGCTCGCGGAGTGCCGTTGGGAGAGCGCGCCGGTCCGGGACGTCGTCGCCGATATCGGGGCCGCCGTCCATCAGCACGACAGCCGTGCCGCGTTCCGCCTCACCGGGCGCGGGAGTTGGCCCACCGACGGGCACCTCGCCATGGGCGCGCTCACCGAAGCCGGCGGCGGGCGGGCCTGGTTGTGGCAGATCGAGTCGCCCGCCGGGTGGCGGTGGGACCTCGGGGAGCGCGACGGGCACACGTACCTCGCCCTCAACGGGCCCACCGACGCCGAGCATCAGTGGCGGGTGCGGCTCGGGGCGGGCGAGTCGTTCACGACCGTGCCCGTCGCGCTGGCGGTCGGTGCCGGGTTCGATGACGCGATGGGGGCGCTGACCTCGTACCGGCGTGCCGTCCGGCGGCCCCACGCCGACCATGTGACGCTGCCCGTCGTCTTCAACGACTACATGAACACCCTGATGGGGGACCCCACTTCGGAGAAGCTGTACCCGCTCGTCGACGCCGCCGCGCGGGCCGGGGCCGAGTACTTCTGCATCGACTCCGGGTGGTACGACGACGCGGACGGGTGGTGGGACAGCGTCGGCGCGTGGGAGCCGTCCGCCCGGCGGTTTCCCGACGGGGGCATCCAGCGGGTGCTGGAGCGCATCCGGGAGCGCGGGATGGTGCCGGGGCTGTGGCTGGAGCCGGAGGTGGTGGGGGTGCGCAGTCCCGTCGCGCGGGAGCTTCCCGACGACGCGTTCTTCCAGCGCGACGGCATCCGCCTCACCGAACAGGGCCGCCACCAGCTCGACTTGAGACACCCGGCCGCGCGCGCCCACCTCGACCGCACCGTCGACCGGATCGTCGGGGAGTGGGGGGTGGGGTACCTCAAACTCGACTACAACATCGTGGTGGACCCCGGGACGGTCGGGCCCGGGGACCTCGCGCCCGGAGCGGGGCTTCTCGGGCACGGCCACGCCTATCTGTCGTGGCTGTCTGGGGTGTTGGACCGCTACCCGGGGCTCGTCGTCGAGAGCTGCGCCTCCGGGGGGATGCGCATGGACGGCGCTACCCTCGCGGTCTCCCAACTCCAGTCCACCAGCGACCAACAGGACCCCCTGCGGTATCCGCCCATCGCGGCTTCCGCGCCTACGGCCGCGCCGCCTGAGCAGGGTGCCGTGTGGGCCTACCCCCAGCCGTCGTACTCCGACGAGTTGATCTCGTTCACGCTGGGCGGGGCGTTGTTGGGGCGGGTCCATCTGTCGGGGCATCTGGATCGGATGAGCGAGCGTCAGATGGCCCTGGTGCGGGGGGCGTTGGATACGTACAAGGCGATCCGGGGGGATCTGGCCCGGGGGTTGCCGTTCTGGCCCGTGGGGTTGCCGGGGTGGAGGGACGAGTGGGTGGTGCTGGGGGTGCGGGTGCCTGGCGGGGCGACGTATCTGTCGGTGTGGCGGCGGGGCGGGGGAGGTGAACTCCGGGTGCCTGTCGAGCATGTGGCGGGCGCGGGGGTGGGGGTCGAGGTGTTGCATCCGGGTGCTGCGGGGAGCGGCGTCGCGGTGTGGGACGGGGGTGGGGTGGTGGTGTCGGTGCCGTCTGTGCCGGGGGTGGTGCTGCTGCGGTTGAGCTGAGCGTGGCCGCGGGCGGTACGAGTCTCCCCGTACCGCCCGGTCGGGTCAGAGCAGGCAGCCGCCGGGGCAGTAGGAGGCCATCCGCTTGAACGCGGCCCGGGTGTTGGGGCCGGGGTCTCCGTCGATCGCGTCGTCGTAGTTGTAGTACCGCGCGAGGAAACGCTGGAGCGCCTTCACCGTGTTGGGGCCGACGATGCCGTCGATGTCGTCCGTGTAGCCGAAGTTCGCCTTGAGGAAGCGCTGCATCGCCTTCCAGCTCTCGGTGCCGAGCAGGCCGTCGATGTCGCCGTTGTAGCCCCAGCGGGCGTCGAGCGCGCCCTGGACCTTCCTGGCCTCCGCCTGGCTCAGGCCGAGGTTGACCGTCGCGAGTATGCGGGCTTCGGTGCTGGACGCTGCTTTCGTCTCCTGTGCGGGGGCCGCGAACCCCGCGCTCGCGCCTGCCAGACTGCCGACGGCGATCGCGGCGGCCGTGGCCGCGCCGACGAGGGTCCTGCTCAAGGTCTTGGGTCGCATTGCTGTCCCGTTCCGTCGCGGGGCGGCGCCCGTCGTGCCGGGGGCCGCCCCTGTTGTCAGGGCGTTGTGCTGCCCTGGAAATGCTGGCCGGGACGGGTGATGCGGGGTACCTCGAAGGTTCCAGGTACGTAATCGGGGGTTGGTCACTCTCCCGACGGCGCTGTCTGCGGGGCGCCCAGTGCGACCGGCGTGCCGAAGTTCGGTGTGCCGTCCGCGTTCCACGTGAATTTCTGGGCCCGCGTCGAGCGGTTCATGTCGCAGCCGCCGCCCGCCGAGTTGTTGGCGTGGTAGACCATCCAGTCCTCCGTGCCGTCCGGGGACTTGAAGAAGCCGTTGTGGCCGGGGCCGTAGACGCCGTTGGTGTTGGAGCGCTGGAAGACGGGGGTGGGGGACTTCGTCCAGGAGGACGAGTTGAGGGGGTCACCTCCGGTGTACGTGAGCATTCCCAGCTTGTAGTCCGGTGTTGAGCAGTGGCTCGCCGAGTAGACGATGAACGTCTTGCCGTTGCGCTGGAGGACTTCCGCGCCTTCGTTGACCGCGCCGCCGACCGTTTCCCAGCTGTAGGTCGGGGTGGAGAGGACGCGGCGGGTGCCGCTCGCTGTCCAGGGGTTGGCGAGGGGGCGGATGAACATGGGCTGGGAGCCGTTGTAGAAGGTGCCCAACAGATAGAGCTGGCCGTCGAGTTGGAGGATGCCGGGGTCCAGTTCCCAGGTGTTGTCCTGGGACGGGTCGAGGAGGTCGGCCTTGAAGGTGTACGGGCCCATGGGGTCGAGGCCCGCACTCTCCAGGACGTGGATGCGCTGGGTGCCGAGGTCGAACGGCTCACGTCCGGCCGTGTAGTAGAAGTACCAGCGCTGCCCGTTGGGCCCGTTGAGGAGATGGAACTCCGGCGCCCACATCGTCCCGGCGCCGTTGGGGCGGGTCAGGTTGAAGACGACCTGGTCGGACGCGGTCGCGAGCCCGGCGAGGGTCGGCGCCTTGCGCATGGTGATCGTGGAGTTCCATGTGGTCGTCGCCAGGTAGTAGTTGCCGTCGTAGTACGTCATCCAGGGGTCGGGCCCCTGCTGCTTCAGCGGATTCGTGAAGGTCCCCGGCGTGGACCCGCCCCCGTTGAACCCGGGCAGCCGCCACACCCTCCCGGCCGTCGAACTACACGGCAGCTGAACGAGGTTGGTGTTCGATGCCGACGAACCCCCGCTCGGTGCAACGCACTTGCCCGACCCCACCGACACCAGGTTGAACGTCTTGTCCGTCCCGCCCACCGCGACCGGCGCCAGCCGCCACTGCTGGTTGGTCCCGCCATGGCACGGCCACTGGATGACGGCCGCGTTGTCGGCGGTGGACGCGCCGTACACGTCCACGCACTGCCCGGACCACGCGGTCACGGTGTAGACGTCACTCGCCCCGGCGACCGGCGTGTAGGTGAAGCTCTGGTTGGCACCGGACGAGCAGGTGAACGCCCTGAGCTGCGTCCCGTTGGCCGTCGAACTTCCCGGCAGATCCAGGCAGTTGCCGCCGTTCTGGTTGACGCCCGTCGACGTGAACGCCACGGCGGCGGACGCGGACCGCTGCGGCACCACCAGGAAGGCGACCGCCAGGGCGAGCAGCGCGAGAAGGGCTCTGTATCTGGTCATGGCCCGTACACCTTCGCTTCGAGAAGGCCGACCGAACTCGTGCCGGTGCTGGTGAGCAGCACGCGCAGCCGGCTGGTGTTCGTGGCGGTGAACGTCACGTGGTTGTACTGGTTTCTGGCGAGTGTGTAGGCGCTCGCCCCCGGCACGTCGACGTACGAACTCCCGTTCCAGTACTGGAGTTTCCAGGCCGACGGCATGTCGATGCCCTGGTCGTCGTCGAAGAAGTACACGTCCGCCGCGTTCACGGAACGTGCCGTCGGCCACGTCAACTCGGCCCACTGCTGGCCGGTTTCGGGCCAGGTGCCCCAGCGGGGGTTCACCGTGTCGTTGGACGACGGCGGATCGATCCCGTCGTTGACGGCCGCGACGCTCTCCCACGACGACGTGTACGACGCCGAAGCGGTCGCCGACAGCGCCTGGTTGGACGGCGGCTGGACGCCACCCCGGTTGAACACCTTCACCTCGGTGAGCCCGGTCTTCGCGCCGGACGCGTTCGTCGCGAGCACCCGGACGCGCTGGGCGCTCACCGCCGGGAACGTCACGAGGTTGTAGTTGGCGCGCGGCACCGAGGGACTCTTCGTCTGACTCGGCACGTCCACCCACGAACTGCCGTTGTGGTACTGGATGGTGTACGCCGACGGCGCCCGGTACGTCGTACTGGCCGGGCGGCTGTCCTTGAAGTACAGGCGCACCTCGTTGAGCGTCCGGGACGTCCCGAGGTTCAGCTCGTACCAGTCCTGCGCGTTCGGGGAACCGCCCGCACCCCAGAAGGGTTCGTTGGTGGGATACCCGTCGACGGCACCGGACGTCGAGCTGCCGGACCCGGTGTAGGAGGCCGAAGTCGTGGCGCCCGAGGCGAGGTTGGTGAGGTCGGCGGTCAGATCGACGCCCGCCTTCGCGAGCATGTCGGTCATACGGGGGCTGCTCTGGACGACCTGGTTGGGTGCCTTGAGGCCCGCAACTGCCGTGTGATAGCTGACCGTTCCGCTGGTCGTGACGTCACCGGTCGCCGGGTCCCACGTGAACGGCACCAGCGAGTTCACGGTCGCCACCCGGCTCCCGTTGATGAAGATCGAGTACCCCTCGGGGACCCCGGGATAGCGCACGACACCGTCGGCCGGGTCGTCCCACACGATCGTCAAGTCGGCGCCCCGGTAACGGACGTTGTTGACCGTGAAGTGAGACCAGCCGATGTCGATCGGCGACAGCTCCACCTTCGCGTCGTTGCGGGGACGCAGCCCCGCCACGTCCTCGATGACGGTCCAGTTGCTGCTGCCGAGGATGTTGTGGTGGATCCAGGAGCGGTAGGTGATCGCGCTGCCGTTCCAGTCGGCCCAGAACTCGTTGGCGTCCGGCCACTGGGTGTTGCCGTTGACGTACTGCGCCCACGTGTTCCAGTACAGGAGCTTCTTGTAGTCCGTCGCGTTCATCCAGGAGTTGGGATAGTTGCGCAGGACGGACGAGTAGAGCCTGAACTGGACCGTGGAGTTGATGGTCGAGAAGTTGTTGGAGCCCGGCTGGCCCGCGTCGGCCGCCGCCTTCTTGTCGACCTGGTTCGCGGTGTAGAACGGGAACACCGGGTACTGCGCGGGGTCGTCGTACAGGCGCAGTGCCTGCCGGTAGGCCGCCGTGTTGGGGATGGCGCCGACCGAGAACGGGTAGTAGTTGTTGATCTCCTTCCACGGCACCCATTCGTTCGTGGACTTCAGCCGGTGCTCGAAGAGTTGGCGGTTCGGGTTCCACAGGACGTTGACGATGGCGTCCTTGATCTGGCCCGCCAACGTCCGCATCTCGGCCGCCTTGGCGGTGTTGCCGGCCGCGTCGTACGCCTGCGCCGCCGCGAGCGCCCCGCTGTACTGGTAGGCGGACTCGGCGCGGTCCATGGTGCCGGGCTTCCAGTGGAAGGAGACGGCGTCCGCGTCGTTGCCGGTCAGCGCGCCCCAGTCGTACTCGATCAGCTTGTTGTTGTCGTGGTCGTAGTAGGCGAGTTGGCCCTTCACGTCGCCCTCGGCGTAGTGCGCGAGGTTCGCCGCGATGCCGGGCTGGCCGCCGTGGAGCTGGTAACTGCGCCACGCCGCCTCGGCGATGTACTGCGTGTAGCTGTTGGACCAGTTCTCCGGGTCGCCCGGGTTGTCCAGGAACCGTCCGCCCTTGGATACTTGACCGACGCTCAGCCAGTCACCGTACGCATACGCCGGATCCCGCAGGTACTTGAGGTCGTCGATGTGCATCGGCTGGGTCAGCGCGATCGCGTTGTTGTAGCCGAGGACACCCTCGGTCGACGTGGGGAACTGGAAGGTCTGGCCCGGGATGTCGGCGTCCAGGCTGTTGAAGCGCATCAGCCACCAGCGGTAGTAGATGTTCTTCTTGATCGCCGGTTCGGGTACGTCGATGTAGGGCACGTTCTTCGCCCACCACTGGTTGTAGGCGCGCACGTGCGTCGCGAACGCGGTGTCCGGGGTGTATCCGGCGTACGCGGTGTACTCGCTCAGCGAGGCCGGGATCTCGTCGGTGACGAAGCCCATCACGACCTTCACGGTCGTCGTCGCGCCCGCCGCGATGGTCACCGAGCGGTTCAGGCCGCCGCCGGTCGCGGTGAACCCGTCGCCGGTCAGGCGGGGTCTGATCGTCGTGAGGTTGTTGTACGCGCCGACCTGGCCCGTGAGTTCGCTGCCGCTGCCGGTCGTCGCGTATGGGGAGGTCGCGCGGAGTTGGAGTGTCGTCGACGCGGTGCCGTTGTTCCTGATCGCGAGGTTCGTCACGGCGACGTTGTTGTCGGTGATGAACTTGGCCTGCGTGACCGTCGTCGAGCCGCTGGTGTGGACGCTGCGCCAGTGGCTGGGCACCTGGCGGCGCTGGGCGATCTGTTCGGTGAACGTGCCGGGGGTGATCGCGACCGTGTAGGCGTTGTTGTCGCTGATGCTCTCCCAGTAGGCGACCTGCCCGCCGAAACCGAGCGCGGCCGGGTTGTGGGTCTTCATGAACAGGGCCCGGCCCCGGCTCATCAGCCAGGGGCCCGCCGGGTCGTCGCCGGTACGGGCGAGGAGGCGGTCCATCCAGAAGTCGGTGCCCGAACTCTCCGCGTCGTACACGGACTTCATCATGTCGCCGGTCGTGTAGCCGACCGGCGGGCCGGGGATCGCGGGCCCGTTGAAGGTGGGGAAGCCGATCGTCTGCGACGCGTGGGCCGGGGGCGCGACGAGGAACGGACAGAGGGTGAGCAGTAACGCGAGAAGCAGGGCGTGCGGTCTTCTCATCGGGGGCTCCCTGGGTGGGGGTGACGAGAGGCACGGAAAGGGACCTGAAAGGTTTTCGCAACGTAGGAGCGAGCTGATGAGGTGTCAAGGCATCGCGGAGGAAGCGGAGTTCGGGAGCCGTCGAACTCCGGATCACCACCGCCCCGGCGTCACGACAGGGGCGCCGTCGAACCCCGGATGACGACCCGGCACCGTACCGTCTCCACCCCCGACCGCCGCGCCCCCGCGATAGCCCCCGACAGCGCGTGCGCCGCCGCCCTGCCCACCTGCTCCAGATTCATGTCCACGCTCGTCAGCGGCGGACGCGAAGCCGCCGTCAGCACCTGCCAGTTGTCGAACCCCATCACCGACACGTCCTCCGGCACCCGCCGCCCCCGCTCCCGCAGCACGTCGATGACGCCCCGCGCGATCTGGTCGCTTCCGCACAACACCGCGTCGACATCGGGGTGCCGGTCCAGCAGCAGTACGGTCGCCGCCCGCCCCCACCCCTCCGACCAGGCCCCGAACCGGGGTTCGCCGACCAGGTCGAGCCCGGCGTCCGCGAGCGCGGACCGCGCCCCCGTCACCCGGTCGTGCGCGGCGGCGTACCCGGGGTCGCCGGTGATGTGCGCGATCCGGGTCCGGCCGCAGGCCAGCAGATGGGCGACGGCGATCCGGCCGGCGTCCACGTTGTCCGGGACCAGCGACAGATCCCCCGGGTCCTCGGAGGGGGCGTACGCGTACACCACCGGCACCGGCAGGTCGCGCCCCAGCGAGGGGCGCGGATCGGTACGGCTCCCGACGACGATCAGCCCGTCCACCCGGCGCCCCAACAGGGCCCGTACGTGGTGCTGTTCACGGATCGCGTCGCCCCGCGCGTCGCATAGGAACACCGCGACCTCGCCCGCGCCGAACGCGTCCTCCGCGCCCATCAGGATCGGGATGCTGAACCGGCCCTCCAGGTCGCTGGTGAGCAGGCCGACCGTGCCGGAACGGCCCTCCAGCAGGCCCCGGGCGAGCTGGTTGGGCCGGAACGCGAGCCGCTCGGCCGCCTCGATGACCCGCTGCCGGGTCTCCGCGCGTACCTGGCTGCGGCCGTTGAGGGCCTTGGACGCGGTGGCGATGGACACCCCCGCCAGCCTGGCGACGTCACCGAGGGTCGCGGGCTGCGAACGAGCGGGGCCTGGGGCCGGGGTCATGGGGTTCTCCTTCTCGCGTCGCGTGCGTAAACGGTACGCGAGCCGGTTTCGGCAAGGCGGGCGCACCGGCGGATCCGGAGTTTTCGGCCTGCGGGCAAAAACCGTGTCGGACAAGGGGATTGACGAGCCATCAGGTCCGCCCTAGCTTTCTGAAAGCCTTTTCGGTTCGTTTCCGCGGGACTGGGGGATCGACATGAGGAGCACCACCGGACGGGTACGCCGGGCCGCCAGCGGGGTCGTGGCGCTCCTGGCCGCCGCGAGCCTCGCCACGGCCTGCGGATCGTCGGACGGCGGCGGCGGGGGAAGCGGCGGCAAGCCGTCCGGCGGCGTCGGCGGCGTCGACGACGGCGCGAAACTCACCATGTGGACGCGCGCCGCGACCCGCCCGCAGAGCGAGGCCCTGGTCAAGGCGTACAACGACAGCCACAGGAACAAGGTCGAGCTGACCGTCGTCCCCACCGACGACTACCAGGCCAAGGTCGGCGCGGCGGCCGGCTCGCGCGAACTGCCCGACCTGTTCGCCTCGGACGTCGTGTTCGTGCCCAACTACACTTCCAGCGGCCTCTTCGCCGACCTCACCTCCCGCATCGACGCCCTCCCCTTCGCGTCGAAGCTCGCGCAGTCGCACATCAAGGCCGGCACGCACGACGGCAAGAAGTACGCCGTCCCGCACACCCTCGACCTCTCCGTCCTCTTCTACAACAAGTCCCTGTACAGACAGGCCCAGTTGGACCCGGAGAAGCCGCCCACCACCCTCGCCGAATGGGACCGTCAGGCGCGCGCCGTCAACGCGTTGGGCGGCGGCGTCAACGGCACCTTCTTCGGCGGGAACTGCGGCGGCTGCGGCGTCTTCACCTGGTGGCCGTCCATCTGGGCGGCCGGACAGGAGGTGCTGAACGACGACGGCACCGCCGCCACCCTCGACTCGCCGACCGCGAAGAAGGTGTACGACGTCTACCGGGGCTGGGTGAAGGACGGCATCCTCGCGCCCGGCGCCAAGGAGGAGACCGGCACGACCTGGACCGGCGTCTTCCCCAAGGGCAAGGTCGGCGTCATGCCGATGCCCTCGACGACCCTCGGCCTGATGCCGAAGAACCTCGACCTCGGCGTCGCCCCCATCCCCGGGCCCGACGGCGGCAGGTCCACGTTCGTCGGCGGCGACGCCATCGGCATCGCCGCCACCAGCAAGCACGCCGACCAGGCGTGGAACTTCCTCGCCTGGTCCCTCGGCGACGAGGCGCAGGTGAACGTGGTCGCCGCGCACAAGGACGTCGTCGCGCGCACCGACCTCGCGTCCAACAAGCACTCGGCCACCGATCCGCGCCTCGTCACCGTCAACCAGCTCGTGGCGGACGGCCGCACGCCCTACGCCCTGAAGTTCGGGCAGACCTTCAACGACCCCAACGGGCCCTGGCTGAAGCTCATGCGGGACGCCGTGTTCGGGGACGGGTCCGGCATCGACAAGGACAACGAGGAGGTCTCCGCGTCGCTGGCCGACTGAGCCGATCGAGTCGTCGGCAGACCGGCCCGATCAGGGAGGACATCCCATGCAGGTCAAGGCAGTTGAGCGGACGGTGACCCCACCGCCGTCCGCCTCCCCCGGCCCACCCCGCACCCGCCGCTGGTGGCGCACCCGCACCGCGCAGGGCATCGCGTACGCCACCCCCACCGCTGTATTCGTCGCCGTCTTCTTTCTCTTCCCGCTCGTCCTCGTCGCTCAAATGTCCCTGAGCGACTGGCCGTTGCTCGCCGGGGACCGGGGCGGCAACGCGCCCGAGAACTACACCGACGTCACCGGCGGCCCGCTCTTCTGGCCCGCCGTCCGCTTCACCCTCCTCTACACGGCCGTCGTCACCGTCGTCCTCCTCGGACTCGCCCTGCTCCTCGCCCTGTTGGTGCAGGAGTCCCGCCCCGGCGCCGGGTTCTTCCGCACGGTCTACTTCCTGCCCGGCGCCCTCGGACTCACCTCGGCCTCTCTGCTGTTCTGGGGCCTCTACAGCCCCAACACCGGCCCCCTGAGCAAGACTCTGGAGAAACTCGGCCTCGTCGACGACCCCGTCTCCTTCCTCGGCTCGCCCACGGCCGCCCTCTGGTCGACGGTGTTCCTCGTCGTGTGGAAGTTCGCCGGGTTCTACATGCTGATCCTGCTCGTCGGACTCCAGCGCATCCCGCACGAGCTGTACGAGGCGGCCCGCATGGACGGCGCGAGCCGCGCCCAGATCTTCCGCTCGATCACCCTGCCGCTGCTCAGACCCTCCCTGGCGCTCTCCCTCCTCTTGTGCGTCACCGGATCGCTCCTCGCCTTCGACCAGTTCTTCGTCCTCACCAAGGGCGGACCCGACAACAGCACCGTCACCGTCGTCCAGTTGATCTACCGCGAGGCGTTCCAGAAGCTCGACCTCGGTACGGCGGCGGCCCTTTCGATCATCGTGCTGGCCGCGCTGCTCCTGCTGAACGCCCTCCAGTTCCGGGGGCTGCGAAGGGAGGACGCGTGAAAGGGACACGCACCCCGTACTACGTCGTCACCGGCGGCCTCGCCGTCATCTTCCTGTTCCCGCTGCTGTGGAACACCTGGGCGTCGGTCAGCCCCCAGCCCGGCACCGCCCAGGAGTCCGGGTACGGCCTCGGCAACTACCGCACCCTCCTCGACTACGACGCCGGGCTGTGGCGGTACTTCCTCAACAGCACCGTCGTCTCCGTCCTCACCGTCGCCCTCACCCTCGGCGTCTCCCTGCTCGGCGGATACGCCTTCGCCCGCTTCCGGTTCCCCGGCAAGGACCTGCTGTTCCTGGTGACGCTGGCGATCCTCATGGTGCCGTACGCGACCCTGCTCATCCCGCTCTACGTCCTCCTCGGCCGCCTCCACCTCCAGAACTCGCTCATCGGGCTGAGCCTGGTGCTCGCGATGTTCCAACTCCCGTTCGCCACCTTCATGATGAGGATCTCCTTCGAGTCGGTGCCGCGTGAGCTGGAGGAGTCGGCGCTGGTCGACGGGTGCGGGACGGCGGGGGCGCTGCGGCGCATCCTGCTGCCCGCCGTACGGCCGGGGCTCATCACCGTCGGACTCTTCGCGTTCCTCGCCGCCTGGAACGACTTCATCGCCCCGCTGATCCTCATCTCCGACAGCGCGAAGGCGCCGCTCCCGCTCGCCGTCGCCAATCTGCGCCAGCAGAGCATGGGCGCGGTCGACTACGGCGCCACCGAGGCGGGCGTCGTGGTGCTCGCGGTGCCGTGTCTGCTGCTGTTCCTGCTGCTGCAACGGCATTACGTGCGCGGGTTCATGTCGGGCGCGCTCAAGGGCTGAGCCCTGCTTTTCCACTGGTTTCGACGACCGGAAGGCTTGAACTGGTGACGGACAACATGGCGGGCCCCCTCGCGACACCGGTCCTGCCGAGCCGGGGCCGGCTGCGGCCCCTCGGGCTCGGAGAGGTCAGGATCACCGGCGGGTTCTGGGCCGGGCGCAGGCGGACCAACGCGACCGCCACACTCGACCACTGCCGGTACTGGATGGAACGCGTCGGCTGGATCGGCAACTTCCGCGCCGCCGCCGAGGGCCGCATCCGGCACGACCGCAGGGGCCGCGAGTTCGCCGACTCCGACGTCTACAAACTCCTGGAGGCCATGGCCTGGGACGGCGACCGCGACCCCGAGATCGCCGCGCTCACCGAGGCCGTCGCCCTCGCCCAGGAACCCGACGGCTACCTCGACACCGCGTACGGCCGCCCCGGCCAGCAGCCCCGCTACAGCGACCTCGCCTGGGGCCACGAGCTGTACTGCCACGGCCACCTGATCCAGGCCGGGATCGCCCAGACCCGGGCGCGCGGCGAGGGCGAACTCGCGAAGACCGCCCGCCGGGCCGCCGACCACGTCTGCACCGCCTTCGGCGCCGGAGCGAGCGACGGCATCTGCGGGCACCCCGAGATCGAGACCGCCCTCGTCGAACTCTTCCGCACGACCGGCGACCAGCGTTATCTGGACCAGGCCGCCCTGTTCGTCGAACGCCGGGGTCAACACGGCCTGGACGACGGCGAGTTCGGCCGCGCGTACTTCCAGGACGACGTACCTGTCCGCGCGGCGACCGTGTTCCGGGGCCACGCCGTGCGCGCCCTCTACCTCGCCGCCGGCGCCGTGGACGTCGCCGTGGAGACCGGCGACGATGAACTCCTCGCGGCCGTCGAACGCCAGTGGGAGACCACCGTCGCCCGCCGCACCTACCTCACCGGCGGCATGGGCTCCCACCACCGCGACGAGGCGTTCGGCGACGACTTCGTGCTGCCCCCCGACCGCGCCTACTCCGAGACCTGCGCCGGCGTCGCCTCCGTCATGCTCGCCTGGCGCCTCCTCCTCGCCACCGGCCACCCCCGCTACGCCGACCTCGCGGAGCGCACCCTCTTCAACGTCGTCGCCACCTCACCCTCCCCCGACGGCCGCTCCTTCTTCTACGCCAACACCCTCCACCGCCGCACCCGGGGCACGGTCCCCGCCCCCGACACCGAGAGCCCCCGCGCCGAGTCCAGCCTGCGCGCCCCCTGGTTCGCCGTCTCCTGCTGCCCCACCAACGTCGCCCGCACGCTTGCCGCCCTCCCCACCCAGCTCGCCACCACCGACGACCACGGCATCCAGCTCCACCAGTACGCCGACGCCGAGATCGCCACCGGCCCGTACGCCCTGCGCGTCCGCACCGACTACCCCCACGACGGCACGGTCACCGTCACCGTCGACCGCACCCCGCCCCGCCCCTGGACCCTCTCCCTGCGCGTCCCCGCCTGGACGCGGGGCGCAGCCGCCCGGCTCACCGACCCCACGGGAACCCGGCGCCCCGTCGAGCCGGGCACCACCACCGTGACCCGCGCCTTCCGCCCCGGCGACGAGATCACGCTGACCCTCCCGGTCGCCCCCCGCTGGATCGCCCCCGACCCCCGCATCGACGCCGTGCGCGGAACCGTCGCCGTGCAGCGCGGACCGGTCGTGTACTGCGCCGAGTCCACCGACCTGCCCGGCGACCGGGACGTGGACGCCGTCCGGGTCGACCCGAGCGGCCCCCTGGAGGACGGCCCCGGCGGGACCGTCGTGGCCCCCGGCTCGGTCACGACGGCGCCGGGCGAGGAGTGGCCCTACCACCCACTGGACGAGACGCCGTCCGCGCCCGGCTCCCAGCCGTCCGGCATCGCCCTGGTGCCGTACCACTCCTGGGCGAACCGGGGGCCGTCGACGATGAGGGTGTGGCTGCCGGCGGAAAGGTGACGCACACGACCGGCCATGCCGTGGCTCACCGCAGCGCCCCGTCCAAGGACGGCGACGAGGACCACGCCGGCGCCCTGTACGGCCTCGGCGGTACGGGGAGTCACCGCAGGAGTGCGACCACGTCGGCCAACGCCTCCTCGTCCCCGGCGTTCCCCGCGAACACGACGTACGGAATCCCGGCGGCGGGCCCCTCCACCGGCTCCCACAGCGAGACGATCCCCGGCAGCAGCGTCCCGCGTGCCCAGGCCCGGCGGATCCCGAGACCGTCGGTCGCCGTGTCGCTGGAGGTGATCCCGCCCTTGGCGACGACGAACCCCGGCCGGCGCAGGGAGGTGACCCGGCGGACGGTCTCGGCCAGCGCGGCCGAGACCCGGCGCGAGATCGCGAGGCCGGCGTCGGCGTCCGTACCGGTGACGAGGGTCCGGGACGTGCGGATCACGACGTCCGACGAGCCCAGCTCCACGGCGGCGGCCGAGGCGACGCCGGCGACATGCGCGGCCCGCCAGTCGTCGTCGAGCAGCGCGGCCACGTCGAGTTCGTACTCGGCGATCCCGCCCCGCTCCCGGAGCCGCTCCAACTGCCGTGCCGTCAGGGAGACATGGGAGCCGACGACGATCAGCCCGTGCCGCCCCGCCTGCCGCATCCCGCTCACCTCGTCCCGGGACAGCGGAGGCCGGCCCGCCTGTCCCGCGCGGGCGCGCACGAACGACGGCCCCGCCCGGTACAGCAGCCGCGTGTCCTTCGCCGCGGCAGCCGCGACCGCGAGGACGCGCAGGTCGTCGTCGCACACGGCGTCCACGACGGCCGTTCGGCCACCCCGCAGCGTGCCCAACAGCCGTGCGGTGTGGGCCGGTCCGCCGCCGCGCAGGTCGTCCAGGGTGATCCGGAGCACCTCGTCGGCGCGCACCCGGCCGCCCGTCTTCTCCTCGACCCAGTCGGGCAGGTAGGAGCTGCGGTAGCCGAACGTCGCGTCGCGCGCGAACTCGCTCTCCCCGACGGGGAGCAGACCGTCCGGCGTGCGCGTCCAGTGCCGGGAACCGACGGTCAGCCGCCCCGCCTCGACGCAGGCGGGAACCAGCACGACCCCGTCGACGTCCGCCGACTCCTGCGCGAGCACGTCGGTCTCGAGCGGGAAGTGACCCCGCAGCGTCGAGTCGCCCCGGCTCGCGAGGACGTACGCGATCCCCTCGGCCACCGACGCCTCGCGCAGCGCGCGCACCACCTCGCGGTTGCGCTCGGCCGCCGAACCGGCCGACAGGCCACGGGTGTTGGTGAGGACGAAGAACGCGGGCGTGTCCTGGCGCAGCGCCCAGCGCAGGTCCTCGACCGTCCAGGAGGTGAGGACGGGGATCCCGGCGACGGTCTGGGTGCCGGTCGGGTCGTCGTCGAGGACGACCAGGCGGGCCGCCCCGGACAGCCGGGCGGCGACTTCGGCGGCGGCGACCTCGCGGACCGGGGGGAGACCGGCGAGGACGGTGGCTTCGGGGGTGTACGAAGGCACGGGAGAACAGCCTCTCGTCAGATGAACATGCCTGCAAAGGAGGGTGAACACGCCTGCGAAGGAGGGCGGAACCCGGATCAGTCCCGCTTGATCACATGCGTCCGCAGATCGTCCGCCGTCTGATTCATGTGCCCGTCCATGGCCGCCCGAGCCGCCTCCGCGTTCCCCGACTCCAGTGCGGCCAGCACCCGTGCGTGATGCGCGAGCGCGTGCGTCCGGATCTCCGGCACGGCCGACGTCTCCCGCCGGCCCTCCACCAGCAGCGCCCCGAACGGCTCGAACAGCAGCGGCACGAAGAGGTTCCCCGAGGCCCGCATCACGATGTCGTGGAAGTCGATGTCCGCCTGCACGAACAACTCGGTGTCCGCGTTCTCGGCGGCCTCCCGCATCAGCTCCAACTGCCGCCGCAGATCCGCGAGATCGTCCTCCGTACGCCGCGTGGCGGCCAGCTCGCACGCGCCGTTCTCGATGAGGCGCCGCGCCTCGATCAGCCGCTCCGACAGCGCCCCGCTCGCCGACCGGGAGGCGGCCCGCACGACGGGTTCGAGCGCGGTCCACCGGTCCGGCGGGTTGACGTACGTACCGCGCCCGCGCACCACCCGGACGACGTTCTGCGCGCGCAGCGCCTTCACGGCCTCGCGCACGGTCAGCCGGCTCACCCCGCCGGTCTCGGCCAGCTCCCCTTCGGGCGGGAGGGCGCTGTCCGGCGGGTACTGCCCGTCGATGATCGCGGTCAGCACCTGCTCCGCGAGGTCGTCTGCGAGGGACATGGGCGTGTCCTTCCGCTCGACTCCTGCACCAGATGTCAGACGTCTGATGTCTCGGTGCCGGAAACGATGGCAGCAGGGCAGGGGGCCGTCAAGACAACGGCCCACACCCGTACGCCGGAGAGGTCCGACACCCGCGCGAGCGCGCCCCGAGTTTCGGTGGCGGGCACCGGGGAAGGGGGGAAACATCCCTCGTGTCTCATATGGGGAGGAATCCATGACCGACGATCAGAAGCCCGTGGACCCGGGTGACGTGATCCGCACCGGGAGCCCCGAGTCCACCGTCGACCGGGTGGCCGACTTCTACGGCGCGTACATCGACGCCGTGTACGACGGGACCGACGGCCTCGGCCGGGAACTGCGCGCGCACTACCTCACGGAGGAGCTGCGCCGGCGGCTCGCGGACTGGGAGGAGACCAACCACGCCGACGGGGTCCTGCGCGCCCAGAACGTGCCCCTCCAGTGGGAGGTCCGCTACAGCGACTCCGGCGCGGGGCACGCGTTCACGGTCGTCACCCTCACCTGGGGCGGCGGCACCGATCCCGAGCGGACGCGGCTGGCGATCCAGAGCGACCTCGCCACCCGGCTCATCTCGGACATCAAGGAGTCGACGGACGGGTGACGGGAGCCGGCCCCGCCCTGCCGCCCCTGAACACCCCCCTCACCTGCGGAAACTGAGCCGGAACAGCAGGGAGTGCGCGTCGTCCTCCGTCAGGCCGAGGGCCTTCGCGACGGTCTCCCAGGAGAGTTCGTCCGCCCGGACGTTGTAGGCGGCCTCGCGGCCCGCGTCCGAGGTGATGCGCTCCAGGGCGGTCACCGCGCGCAGCGCCGCCAAGGGGGCCTGGTCCGCCAGGTCGCCGAGTCTGCGGTCGAGTTCGTCGATCATCGCCTCGACGTCCGTGGGCAGCGGGACCGAGCGGGACTCCACCTCGCGGATGTGCCGGTCCCACTCCTCCTCCAGCGCCGAGGTGTCGTAGTCGTACGGGTGGTGGCGGGGGACCCGGGACCAGTCCAGGGGGTGGTGGGTCTCGCCGCGCCAGCCGCAGGAGCAGGCCGCGCGCAGGTGGCTCGCCTCGGGGGCGCGCAGCGTGCCGTCGTACACCCACCACTCCGTCGACTTCGGCATCTCGGCGCCGCTGCCGATGTCGAAGTACACCGGTCCCGGCTCGGTGCCGTCCGGGAGCAGGGCGCGCGGCCTGCCCTCGTGCGACGTACCGAAGTTCTCCGTCCGCCACTCCACGACCCCTCCAAAGTCCGTGCCGTCACTGGCATCTACCCCAGGCGGGAGCGGTCATGACTGTCAAGGGCGGCGCGGTGCGCGGCGGACGGTGAGGACGGCGACGTCGTCGTGCCGGCCGCCGTGCCCGGCGTACGCGCGCGCGTCGTCGTACAGCGCCTGCGGCAGGGCCGTGGGGGAGAGGTCCGAGAGGGCGGTGAGGCGTTCGTCGGCCGGGTAGAACGTGCCGTCCGCCGCGCGGGTCTCGGTGAGGCCGTCCGTGCTGAGGACGAGCGTCGCGTGCGCCGGGAAGTCGAACCAGCCGACCGTCGTCGGCTCGGCCGCGAGCGCGGACAGGCCGAGCGGGACGCCGGAGTCGAGGTGCGGGGTGGTGACCTTGCCGTCGAGCACGAGGTACGGCAGGACGTGGCCGCAGTTGACCGCCTGCGCCTCGTCGTCCAGGTCGATGCCGAGGATCAGCGCGGTGACGAAGCGCTCGTCCTCGCCGGTGTCGGCGGCGTAGGAGTTGTGGCGGACGACGGCCGCGTCCAGCGCGTCGACCAGGGCCGTCAGGGTCGGTTCGCGGTGGGCCGCCTCGCGGAACGCCCCTATCACCGCGAACGCCGCGCCGACCGCGGTGAGGCCCTTGCCCTGGACGTCGCCGATGAGGACGCGGGTGCCCCACGGGGTCGCCACGACGTCGTAGATGTCGCCGCCGACCAGGCGGTCCTCGTGCAGGGGCTCGTACACGCCGTTGACCAGGACGTCGTCCGTGACCAGGGGGAGGGGGTGCAGGACGTGGCGCTGCATCGCGGCGGCCGTCGAGCGCAGGCGGAGCATCTCGTGTTCACGCCGGATGCGGTAGCCGCAGGCGTACGTCGACGCGACGCCCAGCGCGATCGTGATCGCGATCAGCAGGATCCGGTCGAGCCAGTGCCCGCCCGGGCCGCGGGTCACCACGGTCGTCGTCACGACGACCGCGGTCCACGCGGCGACGAACGCGGTCTGCCGGACGGTGCACAGCGCGGCGGCGGCCCCCGGCAGGAACACCAGCAGCCCGAGCAGCAGCACCGCCGACCCGGACAGCTCCCCCAACGCCTCCACCGACACCGTCACCCCGACAACGGCCAGCGCCAGCTGAACGTTCCCGGGCGGCTCGATCGCCTCAATGGCCTCGACAGGTCTCGCACGACGGCTACCGGACATCCCAACTCCCGGGCAGGTGATGATCTGGTCATACCGTATGCAGTCACACCGCCCCGCGAAGAATCGCCCCGCCGCTACCCGCCGAGCTGGACCTCCACGCGGTGGCGGATGTAGGAGTCGGGGTGAGCCCGTGCGATGGCGATCACCCTCGCGACCAAGGGGTCCTCCGCCGGGGACAGACGCAGATCGGGGATCAGGCAGCGGCGTACGTCGAGATCCTCGTTGCCGATGAACTCCCGCAGCGTCGCCTCGTGCCAGGCCGCGTTCACGTCGGCGGTGTCCTCCCCGGCCGCCACGGGCAGCGCGGTCCAGTACCAGGCACGGACGGCTCCGGCGCGCTCCGGGTTCGTGCCGGTGCGCAGACGGTCGAGGAGCGCGGCGCGGACGCGGCGACGGCCGAAGGACAGGAGGGCCGGTTCGATGGAGAAACGGCTGAAGCTGGGGTCGGGGTCGGCCACCGCCGTCGCGATCAGGGGGACCAACAGCTTCTCGGGCAGTGGCTGATGCCTGGCCAACTCCGTTCGGAGCTGGGAACGGGGGTGCTGAGCGGGATCGGGTTCGACGCCGAGCCGTCGCAGCAGTTCGGCCACGTGGTGGCGGAACACCTCTTTGCCGCCCGGCACGGGACGGTCCGGGAGTGGCGGGAAACCTGTCATGGCGTCAACCGTAGGGCGCGTGAAGCCGACCGCCGCCGTCCCGACAGGGATCGGGTGCGGCGGCGGCCGGGCGTCGGCCCCGGGACCGTACCGGGGCCGACGGATCAGGGGTGGGTGGTGAGGTAGCCGCCCATGGAGGTGAAGTAGTCGGTGGCCGCGAGTTCGCGGCCGTCCTCCGTGCGGACGCGGGTGATCGCGAGGCCGTGGTTTCGGCCCGTGCGGGCGTCCGCGCCGGCGACGATGACGACGCCTTCGCCCTCGCGGTAGAAGATGCGGCCCGGGGTGCCGCCGTAGCGGGCCTCGGAGACGAAGGACGCGAGGATTTCGAGGCGCTTGCCCTTGTGGTACGTGAACGCGCTGGGGTACGGGGCGGACTGGGCTCGGACCAGGCGCTCCAGGACCTCCGCCGGCCAGTCCCAGTTGATGCGGATGTCGTCCTCGGCGCGCTTGTGGAAGAAGGTGGCCTGCGAGCGGTCCTGCTTGGTGAACTCCGTCTTGCCGGAGGCGATGTCGGCGAGCGCGGCGACCGTGACGGGGGCGATGAGGCCGACCGTCTTGTGGAAGAGGTCGGTGGTGGTGTCGGTGGGGCCGACGGGCACCGACTCCTGGCGGACGATGTCGCCCGCGTCCAGCTCGTCGTTCATCAGGTGCGCGGTGACCCCGACCTCGGGCTCCCCGTTGATGAGCGCCCAGATCAGCGGCGAGAACCCGGCGTACTTCGGCAGCAGCGAGTCGTGGATGTTGAGCGTGCCGTGCCGGGGCAGTCCGAAGACGCGCGGCGGGATCCACGTACGCCAGTTGTTGGCGACGATGATGTCCGGGTCGGCGTCCTTGAGGCGCTGGAAGAGCTCCTCGTCGTCGGGCCGGTTGCGGATGACGACCGGTACGCCGTGCTCCTCGGCGAGGTCGGCGACCGAGTCGCTCCAGATCTTCTCGTAGGCGTGGTCGCTCTTGGGGTGCGTGACGACCAGCACGACGTCGTGCTCGGAGTCCAGAAGGGCTTGGAGGGTGCGGTGCCCCCAGGTCTGGTAACCGAACATGACGACCCGCATGGGGTTCCTCCTCGAAGCAGGGCTGACCGGATCAAGCGACGTGCGGATCAAGTAAAGCAAGCCTTACCTTAGCTTTCAACGGGCAGCGCTCTCACCGCCGTTCCTATCGACAGCTCCACCGGATTAGCTTAGGCTCACCTAAGTTGCCGGTGTGCCGCTGTTCGGCATGCCCGTCATCCCGCACTTTCCCCCACGCCGACACATGGCGACTGCCCCGCACGATGGGAGAGACATGTCACAGGTGCTTCCTGCTGACTCACCACTGGTCCACGACCTCATTGGGATCGGCTTCGGCCCCTCCAATGTGGCCATGGCGATCGCACTGGAGGAGCACAACGCCCGTGTCGGCAGCGAGAAGGCGGTGAGCGCCCACTTCTTCGAGCAGCAGCCCCGCTTCGGCTGGCACCGGGGCATGCTCATCGACGACGCGACGATGCAGGTGTCCTTCCTGAAGGACCTGGTGACGCTCCGGAACCCGGCCAGCGAGTACAGCTTCCTGTGCTACTTGCAGAGCAAGGGCCGGATGATCGACTTCATCAACCACAAGAGCCTGTTCCCGCTGCGCGTCGAGTTCCACGACTACTTCGAGTGGGCCGCCGCGAAGGTCGACCACCTGGTCTCGTACGGCCATGAGGTCGTCGGCGTGGAACCGGTGTCGCACGACGGTGAGATCGACTGCTTCGACGTCACCGTCCGGTCCGCCGAGGGCCTCGCCGTCCACCGCGCCCGCAACCTGGTCATCGGCACCGGCCTGCGCCCCCTCATGCCCGAGGGCGTGGAGCGCGGCGAGCGCGTCTGGCACAACTCCGAACTCCTCGCGAAGGTCGACGAGCTGGAGGGCACCGACCCGGCCCGGTTCGTCGTCGTCGGCGCCGGCCAGTCCGCCGCCGAGAACGTCGCCTACCTGCACCGCAGATTCCCGGACGCCGAGGTGTGCGCGGTCTTCTCGCGCTACGGCTACAGCCCCGCCGACGACAGCGCGTTCGCCAACCGCATCTTCGACCCGCAGGCCGTCGACGAGTACTTCGAGGCGCCCGAGGCCGTCAAGAAGCGTCTGATGGACTACCACGGCAACACCAACTACTCCGTGGTGGACATCGACCTGATCGACGACCTGTACCGCCAGTCGTACCAGGAGAAGGTCCTCGGCACCGAGCGCCTGAAGTTCATCAACGTCTCCCGCCTCACCGGCGTCACCGAGACCGAGGACAAGGCCACGGCCACCGTGACCTCCCTGGTCACCGGCGAGGAGACGGACCTGGACGCGGACGTCGTCGTGTTCGCCACCGGCTACCGCCCCGCTGACCCGCTCGGCCTCCTCGGCGAGGTCGGCGGCCACTGCCTGCGCGACGACGAGGGCCGCGTGCGCGTCGAGCGCGACTACCGCATCGCCACCGGGCCCGGCGTCCGCGCCGGGATCTACCTCCAGGGCGGCACCGAGCACACCCACGGCATCACCTCCTCCCTGCTCTCCAACACGGCGATCAGGGTCGGCGAGATCCTCGACTCGCTCCTCGACCGGGGCCTCAAGTCCGCCTCGGACGCGGCCCGTTCGGTCGCCGACGGCACCACCCGCTGAGCCGCCGGCCCCGCGCCGGGGGGCGCGGGGCCCGACCGGCCGCGATCACCCACGGACCGAAGAGATAACGTACGACGACATGGGCACGACTACTGTTGCGCGCCCCGTGACCGGGGGGTCGAAGCACACCCGCCGACGACGGGTCGCGGGTCTGGGCACCCTCCTGGCGGTCCTGGTGATCGCCTCGGCACTCTCCCTCGCGGTCGGGGCGCGGGCGCTGAGCCTGAGCGAGGTGTGGCACGGCCTCCTCGGCGCGTCGGCCGACGACCAGCGGCTCACCGAGATCCGCCTCATCGTCCGCACGGTACGGGTGCCGCGCACGGTCCTCGCGGTCGTCGCCGGGATCGCGCTCGGCGTCGGCGGCTCCCTCATCCAGGGCTACACCCGCAACCCCATAGCCGACACAGGGCTGCTCGGCGTCAACGCGGGCGCGTCCTTCGCGGTCGTCACCGCGATCGCCGTGTTCGGGTTCACCAGCCCCTTCGCGTACGTGTGGTTCGCGTTCCTCGGCGCCGGGCTCGCCGGAGTCGTCGTGTTCGGGCTCGCCAGCATCGGCCGGGGCGCCGGGAACCCGCTCACCCTCGCCCTCGCCGGGCAGGGCATCACCGTCTTCCTCGCCGCCATGACCACCGCGATCTCCCTGGGCAACCAGACCGCGCTGAACGCGCTGCGGTTCTGGAACGCGGGATCGGTCGCCGGGGTCGGCTTCGACGTCATCTGGCCGATCACGGGCTTCGTCGCCGTCGGCCTGCTGCTGGCCGTCGCCACCCTGCCCGCGATGAACCTCCTCAACCTGGGCGACGACGTGGCGCGCGGACTCGGCGTCGACGTCACCCGCAGCCGGATCATCGGCATCACCGCCATCACGCTCCTCGCGGGCGCCGCCACCGCCGCCTGCGGGCCCATCGCGTTCCTCGGCCTGATGGTCGCCCACATCGCCCGCTCCCTCACCGGACCCGACTACCGCTGGCTCGTCCCGTACGCCGGACTGCTCGGCGCGGTCGTCCTGCTGGTCTGCGACATCGTGGGCCGACTCGTCGTCAGGCCGGGCGAGTTGGAGGCCGGAGTCGTCGTATCGCTGCTGGGGGCGCCGTTCTTCGCCGTCCTCGTCTACCGAGGAAAGTTCAAGAGCGCATGAACGGCACCGAGTTGAAGCCCCCGCTGGCGCCCGGCATCCGGCTGGGGAAGGTCTCGTTCGTGTGGCGGCCCTGGGTCGCCCTGGTCACCCTCGTGCTCGCGGCGGCGGCCTTCCTGCTGTTCTGCCTCTCCATCGGCACCGGCGACTTCCCGATCAGCCTCTCCCGGGTGATCTCCACGATCTTCGGCGGCGGCGAACAGGTCGACCGGTTCGTCATCATGGACCTGCGGATGCCGCGCGCGCTGGCCGGGCTCGTCGTCGGCATCGCGCTCGGCGTCTCCGGCGCGATCACCCAGTCCATCGCCCGCAACCCGCTGGCCAGCCCCGACATCCTCGGCATCACCAGCGGCGCCAGCGCGGTCGCCGTGTTCCTGGTCACGGTCTCCGGGGGAGCGGCCACCGCGATCGCCGACACCCTCGGCCTCTCCGCCGCCGCGCTGCTCGGCGGCCTCGGCACCGGGCTGCTCGTCTACTTCCTCGCCTGGCGGCGCGGCATCGACGGCTTCCGGCTCATCCTGATCGGCATCTCCGTCAGCGCCGTCATGCAGGCCATCACGACCTGGCTGCTCGTCGGGGCCGACATCAGGGACGTCGCCCGCGCCCAGGCGTGGCTGGTCGGCTCCCTGGACAACCGGTCCTGGAACGAGGTGTGGATCGCCCTGTGGTGCACGCTCGCCCTGCTCACCGTCGTGACCTGCGTCGCCTTCCAGTTCAAGCCCCTGCACTTCGGCGACGACGTGGCCGCCGGACTCGGCGTCCGCTACTCCGCCGTACGGTCCGTGCTGCTGCTGTGCGCGGTCCTGCTGGCCGGGGTCGCGGTGAGCGCGGCGGGCCCCGTGCCGTTCGTCGCGCTGGTCGCGCCGCAGGTGGCGATGCGTCTGGCGCGGTCCGCGACACCCCCGTTGGCCGCCTCCGGGCTCTTCGGCGCCGTCCTGCTGCTCGGCTCCGACCTCGTCGTGCGGGCCGTGCTGCCGGCCTCGCTGCCGGTCGGGGTGATCACGGCGGCGATCGGCGGGCCGTTCCTTGTCCATCTGTTGGTGCGGGCGAACATGAAGTAGCTGGTACAAAGGTTAGGCACACCTAAATAGGCAAGGGGGCCCTGTGGTCGCTCAGCACATCACCGAGATCGCGTCCCCGGCCGTCGCGACGACGCGGCTGGCCGCGCGAGGCGTCACGGTCGGGTACGGCAGCCGGACCGTCATCGACGACCTCGACGTGGCCGTGCCGCCGGGTGTCATCACCACGATCATCGGGCCCAACGGCTGCGGGAAATCAACCCTGTTGAGGACGTTGTCGCGGCTGCTGAAGCCCACGAAGGGCTCGGTCGTGCTGGACGGCGACGACATCGCGCGCCTCAAGACCCGGGACGTCGCCAAGAAGTTGGGGCTGCTCCCCCAAGCGCCGGTCGCGCCCGAGGGGTTGACCGTGTCCGACCTGGTCGCACGCGGCAGGCACCCGCACCAGAGCTGGCTTCGGCAGTGGTCCTCGGACGACGCCGAGGTCGTCGAGAAGGCGCTCGACATGACCGGCGTACTCGACCTCGCGGACCGGCCGGTGGACTCCCTGTCGGGCGGTCAGCGCCAGCGCGTATGGATCTCCATGACGCTGGCTCAGGGCACCGACCTGCTGCTGCTCGACGAGCCGACCACCTACCTCGACCTCGCGCACGCCGTCGACGTCCTCGACCTCGTGGACGACCTCCACGAGTCGGGGCGGACCGTCGTCATGGTGCTGCACGACCTCAACCTGGCGATCCGCTACAGCGACAACCTCGTGGTCATGCGGGACGGCGCGATCCTCGCGCAGGGGCACCCCCGGGACGTCGTCACCGCCGAACTCCTCGATGACGCCTTCGGGTTGAAGGCGCTGGTCATCGACGACCCGGTGGGGGACCGGCCGATGATCGTGCCGATCGGGCGCACCCATGCCCGACTCGGTGAATGATCCGGACGATTACGCTAGTTAGGCTAGGCTAACCTCAGTTTTCTGGGTAGGGTTTGCCTGCCCTTTGAACGAGGCGCGCGCTCGTCCACCGGGCGCCGGACCAGCTGGACAACGTGAAGGCAAGGGATTGCGGGATGCTGCTCCACAGAACGACGCTCAAGAACCCCCGGCGCCGGCTGGCGGCCACCCTGGCCGCCGCGACGCTCGGCGTCGGCCTGCTCGCGGGGTGCGGCTCCAGCGACTCCGGCGACTCCGGTGACAACGCCGCCGCTTCCACGTCCCCCAGCGCCTCCGGCGCCTTCCCCGTCACCGTCGACCACTTCTTCGGCTCGACGACGATCAAGAAGGCCCCCGAACGCGTCGTCACCGTCGGCTACACCGACGACCAGACCGTCCTCGCGCTCGGCACCAAGCCCGTCGGCATGGTCGACCAGTACCCGAACCCGGCCGGCAAGTCCCCCGACATCAACACGCAGTGGCCGTGGGTCAAGGACAAGTGGGGCGACGCGAAGCCCGAGGTCATCATGAACAACGGTGACTCCGGCCCCAACTTCGAGAAGATCGCCGCCCTGCGGCCCGACCTGATCATCGCGGTGTACTCCGAGATCGACAAGGCCGCCTACGACAAGCTCTCGCAGATAGCGCCCACCGTCGGCCGCACGAAGGCGGAGAAGGAACCCTTCAGCGCCCCCTGGCAGGACAACGCGCTCCAGATCTCCAAGGCCCTCGGCAAGGAGAAGGAGGGCGAGCGGATGATCCAGGGCGTCCAGGGGCAGCTGGACGCCGCGAAGAAGGCGCACCCCGAGTTCGCGCAGCAGACCGCCGTCGCGTTCTCCTGGTACAAGAACTCCATCGCCGCCTTCACCTCCACCGACGTCCGCGGCCAGCTCCTGACCGGCATGGGCTTCAAGTACCAGACCGGCATCGACAAGGTCGCCGGCGGCAGCTTCTCCACCCAGCTCTCGCCCGAGCGCGTCGACCTCGTCGACGTCGACCGCGTCGTCGTCATCAACGACAAGGCCGACACCGACGCGCTGAAGAAGTTCAAGCTCTACACCAACCTCGGCGCCGTCAAGAACAACAAGGTCACCTACCTCCTCGACAGCGAGGGCCCGGCCGTCGGCGCCGCCATGTCGCAGGCCACGCTCGCCTCGATGCCGTACGCGATCGACGAACTCGTCAAGGCGGTCACCCAGTAATGTCCGACGCCGGCGTGAGCACCGCCACGCGCCCCGCCCCGGCGGCGCTGCGCACGGCGACCGGCCGCGAGGCCGCGCGATGGGTCGCGGACCACTGCCGCGAGGTGCCCGGACTGACCGCGGCCACCGTGCTCACCACGGTGGCCGGGGCCGCCCTCCAGGTACTGCCCGTCCTCCTCCTCGGCCGCGTGGTCGACGGGGTCGTGGGCGGCGAGGACCGGTCGGTCCTGTTCACCATCGGCGTCACCATGGTGGTCGCCGCGCTGCTCGGCGCGGTGGCC
This sequence comes from Streptomyces niveiscabiei, assembly GCF_033794345.1. NCBI lineage: Bacteria > Bacillati > Actinomycetota > Actinomycetes > Kitasatosporales > Streptomycetaceae > Streptomyces > Streptomyces niveiscabiei. Next base: position 86,494 of record NZ_JARAYJ010000019.1, on the reverse strand, counting down.
ACGGCCGTCTCCACCTATCTCATCGGGCGGCTCGGCGCCGACCTGCTCGCCCGGCTGCGCGAAGGCGCCGTCCGCGCCGTGCTCGGCATGCCCAGTTCCCGGGTCGAGCAGGTCGGGCGCGGCGACGTGCTCTCCCGGGTCGGCGACGACGTCGCCGTGATCTCCCGGGGGATCCGGACGGCCATTCCGACGGTCTTCTCCGCCGGGGTACTCGTCGCCATCGCCACCACCGGCATGTTCGGGCTCGACTGGCGGCTCGGGCTCGCGGGGGCGGGGGCGCTGCCCGCGTACGCGTTCGCGCTGCGCTGGTACCTGCCGCGCTCCGCCCCGCTGTACCGCAAGCAGCGCGCCGCGCAGGCCGACCGGGCGCAGGCCCTCATCAGCGGCCTCGACGGCATCGACACCGTCCGCGCCTACCGGCTGGAGGACACCTTCCGCGAGAAGGTCGACACCGAGTCCTGGCGCGTACGCAACTACGGCATCGAGGTCTTCCGGTTCTTCGGACGGTTCGTCGGAAGGGAGAACCGGGCCGAGTTCATCGGGCTGACCCTCATCCTCCTCGTGGGATACGCCCTGTTGGAGAACGACGCCGCGACACTCGGTGACGTCTCCGCCGCCCCGCTGCTCTTCCACCGGCTGTTCACACCGCTCGGCGCCATCATGTTCACCTTCGACGAGGCCCAGAAGTCCGGGGCCAGCCTCACGCGGCTCGTCGGTGTGCTGGGGGAGGGGACGTCGGGGCGGCTCGTCGGGGACGCGGATGTGGCTGACTCCGGTGCGTACGGGGTGAGCGTGCGGGGAGTCACCTTCAGCTATCCCGATACCGGGCAACCAGTGCTGCGGGACGTCGACTTGACCATTCCCGCCGGGGGTTCGCTCGCGCTCGTCGGGGCCACCGGGGCCGGGAAGACGACCCTTGCCGCGCTCATCGCCGGGATCGGGACGCCCGACGCGGGCTCGGTGCGGATCGGGGGGACCGACCTCGCCTCCGTCGACGAGGCCGGGGCCCGGGCGCTGGTCAGCATCCTCACCCAGGAGAGCCACGTGTTCTCCGGGCCCCTCGCGGACGACCTGCGGCTCGCCTCGCCCGCCGCCACCGACGAGGAACTCGCCGACGCGCTGCGGACCGTGGGCGCGTGGGAGTGGGCCTCAGCACTCCCCGAAGGACTGGACACGCCGGTCGGCGAAGGCGGCGAACGGCTCGATGTGACCAAGGTCGCCCAACTGGCGCTGGCGCGGCTCGTGTTGGCTCGTACGCCGGTGGTCGTGCTGGATGAGTCGACCGCCGAGGCGGGCAGTGAAGGGGCTGCCGAGCTGGAGCGAGCGGTGCTGGCGGCTTGCGCCGGGCGGACGACGCTGTTCGTCGCGCACCGGTTGACCCAGGCGATGTCGGCGGACCGGATCGCTGTGCTCGACGCCGGTCGGGTCGTCGAGCAGGGGACGCACGACGAGCTGGTGGCCCTGGGCGGACGGTACGCACGCCTGTGGCGAGCCTGGCGCGAAGGCAGTTAGCTCTTCCGCCGTCCGCCACCTCAACCCCCCACCCTGAAGCCGACGTTCATAACGTGAAAGGGACGCGGAGTCTTCGATGCTGGAATCTGGTACTCGATTTGTACGGCTTTCTCCCGAGCGGCTCGCCGGTGTGCGGCGGCGTACCGGGGGCGATCACTCCGACCGGGCCATCAGTGAAGCGTGCGCCGTCGGGCTGGAGTTCTGGGCCGGCGGGGTCAGCCCCGAGGGCATCGAGCTGACGTCGGCGACCCTCTTCACCGACGTACTCGCCTGGGTCGGGAACCCCGCAGGGGAGGCGTACGACATTCCCGTCCCCGACGGTGTCGAGCCCGGCGACGCGCAACTCGCCCTCGACGACCTCGCCGACTTCCCCGACCGCCCGCTGGGCACGATCGCGCCCTCCAGCGTGGCCGCGCGGCTCGCGCTCCTCGCGGAGTGGAACGACAACCGGGCCGACCGGGACCGTCCGACGATCGTCGAGATGTTCCGGGAGCAGGCGCGGACGCGGCCGGACGAGATCGCGGTCGTCGACGAGCACCGCACCCTGACGTACCGTCAAGCGGCCGAGCTGTCCAGCCAGTTGGCGCACCACCTGATCGAGCGCGGGCTCACCGATGAACAGGTCGTCGGCATCTCGCTGGGCCGCTCCGCCGAGATGGTCGTGGGCCTGCTCGCGGTCCTCCAGGCGGGCGGCGCCTTCGTTCCGCTGGACCCCCAGTGGCCGGCCGCGCGCCGGGCCGTGGTGATCGAGGACGCGCGGGCCGTCCTCCAGCTCAACCCGACGGGCGAGCACGAGGAGGCCGAACCCCCCGCCGTGGCGGTCGACTTGGGGCAGTGGGCGTACGCCGCGTACCCCGCCGACGGCACAGGCGTCACCCCGCCCGGTGACGGACTCGCGTACGTGATCTTCACCTCCGGCTCGACCGGCCGCCCCAAGGGCGCGATGATCCGGCACGAGGCGATCAGCGAGCGCCTGCTGTGGCAGGTGAACGAGATCCTGCACTTCGGCCACGACGACGCGTCCCTGTTCAAGGCGCCGCTGTCGTTCGACATCTCCATCAACGAGATCTTCCTCCCGCTGGTCAGCGGCGGACGCCTGGTCGTCCTGCGCCCCGGCGGCGAACGCGACCCGCACCACCTGCTGAGCGTCATCGCCGAACAGCGCGTCACCTTCACCTACTTGGTGTCGTCGATGCTGGACGTCCTGCTGGAGATGGCCGGCGACTCGGGGAAGCTGGACAGCCTGCGCCACGTGTGGTGCGGCGGCGAGGTCCTCACCCCGGAGCTGTACGAACGGTTCCGCACGAAGCTCGACATCCCGATGTACCACGGTTACGGCCCCGCCGAGACGACCATCGGCGTCTCCCACGTCATCTACCGGGGCCGGGCCGGACGCCTCACCACGTCCATCGGCAAGGCCAACCCGAACACGCAGCTCTACGTCCTGGACAACGAACTGCGGCCGGTCCCGGTCGGCGTCGGCGGCGAACTCTACGTCGGCGGCTTCCTGTTGGGGCGCGGCTACGTCAACGCGCCCGGCCTGACCGCCTCCCGCTTCGTCGCCAACCCCTTCGCGGACGACGGCTCCCGCCTCTACCGCACCGGGGACCTGGCCCGCTTCACCCCCGACGGCTCCCTCGACTTCCTCGGCCGCGTCGACAACCAGATCAAGATCCGGGGCATGCGCCTGGAGATCGAGGACGTCGAGGTCGGCCTCGCCGAACACCCCGGCGTCCGCTACACGTGCGTCGTCGCGAAGAAGAACTCGGCGGGCGGCACCTACCTCGACGGGTACGTCATCCCCGCCGCCGGACACGAGACGCTCACCGGCGACGAGATCAAGGCGTGGGCGGCCGAGCACATGGTCGAGTACATGGTCCCCACGCACGTCGTCGTGATGACCGAGTTCCCGCTCACCGCGAACGGCAAGCTGGACCGCAGGGCCCTGCCCGAACCCGAGGTCCGCACCGGCACCATCGTGCCGCCCGCCACCGACAACGAGCGGATCGTCTGCGCGGCCGTCGCGAAGGTGCTGCGCCTCGACGAGGTCGGCGTCAACCAGGACATCTTCCAGCTCGGCGGCGACAGCATCCTCGCCATCTCCCTGCTCGGCGCACTGCGCGAACAGGGCCTGCACGTCACCGCCCGCCAGATCTTCACGCACAGCGTCGTCGGCGCGCTCGCCGCCGTCGCGAGCCGCGAGGACGTGTCCGCGACGGACCACGCGGACGTCCCGACCGGCACCGTCAACGGCTCGCCCATCGTGCGCTGGCTCGGCGAGACCACGGACGCCGTCGACGGGTTCGTGCAGTCCGTCGTCCTCAACACCCAGGCCGAACTCACCGAGGACGCCCTGGAGTCGGCGTTCACCGCGCTCGCGGAGCGCCACGACATGCTGCGGGCCCGGCTGGTGCGCGGCGAGCAGTGGGGCTTCGAGGTCCCGCCCGCCCGCAGGGCTTCTGTGGACTGGCAGGAGAGCGACCTGGACCTGGCGGACTGCGTCGCCCTCGCCACCGCCGGGCTCGACCCCGACGACGGCGTGATGCTGCGCGCGGTCTGGCGCCGCACGGCACGCCAACTCGTCCTCGTCGCCCACCACGTGATCGTCGACGGCGTCTCCTGGCGCGTCCTGCGCGAAGACCTCGCGACCGCGTGGAACCAGTACAGCTCCGGCGCGAACATCGAACTCCCGCCCGTGGGCACGTCGTTCAGGCGCTGGACGCAGCTCCTGGAGCGCGCCGCCTTCGACGCCGATCGCGCGTACTACGAGCGGGAGCTGCCGGGCCCGGACCAACTCCTCGGCAGGCGGGCCCTGTCGGACACCGACACCGTGGCCGGCGAACGCGTCCGGGTCCTCACCACCGACCCGAAGACCACCGCCGCGCTCCTGGGCGAGATCCCCGCGAAGTTCCACGCGGGCGTCAACGACGTCCTGCTCACCGCCCTCGCCGTCGCGCTCTCCCGGTTCCGCGAGGAGCGCGGCCAGGAGCAGACGTTCGCGCACATCGAGCTGGAGGGGCACGGCCGCGAGGCCCGGTTCGTCGCGGACTCCGCCGGGTTCGAGCCCGAACTGTCCCGTACGGTCGGCTGGTTCACGACCCTGTTCCCGGTGACCGTCGACCCCGGCACCACCGAGGACCTCGCCGCCGCCCTCAAGGCAGTGAAGGAAGACCTCGCCGCCGTCCCCGGCAACGGCCTCTCCTACGGCGTCCTGCGCCACCTGCACGGCGCCGGCTTCACCGCCCCCGCGCCCCAGGTCCTCTTCAACTACCTGGGCCGCTTCGACGCGGGCGCCGACGGCGACTGGGAACTCGCCGGGGCCACCGACCAGTTGGGCGAGAAGCGCGACCCCGCCATGCGGCTGCCGCGCGCCCTGGAGTTCAACGCGATCGCCGAACCCGACGCCGACACGGGCGAGTTCCAGCTCGTGACCACTGTGTCCTGGCCGTCGGGCGTGTTCACCGAGGACGACATCACGGCCCTCGGCGACCACTTCCAATCCGCCCTCACCGGACTCGCCGCGCTGGAGACCGGCGGCCACACCCCCAGCGACTTCGACCTCGTCCCGCTCACCCAGGCCGACGTGGACGCCTACGACGGGCCCCGGTTGAGGGACATCCTGCCGCTCACGCCGTTGCAGGAAGGTCTCTACTTCCACTCGGTCTTCGACGACGACTCGTCCGGCGCCTACGTGGAACAGCAACTCCTCACCCTGGAAGGGGAGGTGGAACCCGACCGCCTCAAGGCGGCGGCCACCCGCCTCCTCGACCTCTACCCCAACCTCGCCGCCCGCTTCACCGCCCTCGCCGACGGCCGCGTGGTCTCCGTCCTGGAGAGCGGCGTCGAAGCGCCGTTCACCGTCCTGGACCGGCCCGGCATCACCGACGCCGAACTCCGCGACCTCGCCGAGCGCGACCGGCGCGCCGGATTCGACCTGGCGGCGGGCCCGTTGATGCGGTACACCCTGGTCCGCGCCACGGACCGCACGGTGCTCGTCCAGACCGTGCACCACATCATCGCCGACGGCTGGTCCGTCCCGCCGATGCTGCGCGCCCTCCTCGCGGAGTACCACGCGCCCGGCAGCGTCTACCCGATCGGCGGCTTCGCCGACTACGTCCGCGCCCTCGCCGGACGCGACGCCGCCGAGACCGACCGGGTCTGGCGCGCGGAACTCGACGGCTTCACCGGCGCCTCCCTGGTCGCCGAGGGCCACACGCCCTCCGACACCTTCGCCGAGGTCTCCGCGCCGGCCGCCGTCGAGACGCCCGGCGTACCCCTGAGTGTCGCCGTGCACAGCGCCTGGGCCGTCACCCTCGGCGGCGTCCTGCACAGCACGGACGTCGTCTTCGGCTCCACGGTCTCCGGCCGCGACGCCGACGTGCCCGGCATCGCGGACATGGTCGGCCTCTTCATCAACACCATTCCGGTACGCGCCCGTTGGGACGCCCGCACCACGGCCGGCGACCTGCTCGCCGCCGTCCGCGAACACCAGAGCGCGGTCCTCGCCCACCAGCACGTCTCCCTCTCCCGGATCGGCGCGGGCGCTCTCTTCGACACGCTCGTCGTGTTCGACATAGCGACCGACGTCACCGCCCTGCGCCGCCCCGGCGACACCCTCGCCGTCACGGAGATCGTCAACGAGGGCGCCCCGCACTACCCGTTGACCCTGGTCGTGGAACGCGACCGCTTCAACCTCATCTACGACGCCGAGGCGCTGGGGGAGCGCGACGCCCGCACCGTCCTCGACACCTTCACCTCCACGCTCACAGCGCTGCTCGCCGACCCGGACGCCCTGGTCGCCGGCGTGCGTTCCGCAGCGCCCTCGGTCGAACGGACCTCTCTCGGCGCCCTCTTCGACACCGCCGCCCGACGCGATCCGGACGCCACGGCCGTCACCCAGGTCGCACTGGACGGCACGACCCGCTCCCTCACGTACGGCGAACTCCTGGTCGCACAAGGCGAGTTGGCCCGCGCCCTGCGCGCCGCCGGCGTCGGCGCGGGCAAGCGGGTCGCCGTCGCCGTGCCCCGCTCGGTGGAACAGGTCGTCGCGCTGCTCGCGGTCGTCAGCGCGGGCGGGGCATACGTCCCGCTCGATCTCGCCTACCCGGACGAGCGGCTGGAGCACATCCTCACCGACTCCGCCCCGCAGGTCGTCCTCGTGGACGGCGAACACCGCGCCCGGTTCACGGAGTTGCTGGCACGGACCGGTGTCGACGCCCGGGTGATCGTCCAGGGTGACGAACTCCCGCTGGACAGCGAGCCGTTCGAGGTCGGCTGGCACGACCCGGCGTACGTCATCTACACGTCCGGCTCGACAGGACGGCCCAAGGGCGTCGTCGTCCCGCACTCCAGCGTCGTGACGCTGCTCGCCAACACGCGGCCCGCGATGGGCTTCAGGCCCGATGACGTGTGGGTGCAGTTCCACTCCTACTCCTTCGACTTCGCGGTCTGGGAGCTGTGGGGGGCGCTGCTGCACGGGGGTGAACTGCTGGTCCCCGAGTACGGGTTGACGCGCTCGCCGGTCGACTTCCACCGGATGGTGCGCGAGCGGGGAGTGACGGTGTTGAACCAGACGCCGTCCGCCTTCTACCAGTTCGTCGAGGCCGACCGGCAGGCCGGGGAGGCGTTGCCCGCTCTGCGCCGGGTGATCTTCGGCGGCGAGGCGCTCGACCTCGGGCGGCTTCGGGGGTGGGTCCAGCGGCACGGCGTTCAGTCGCCCGAGCTGGTCAACATGTACGGGATCACCGAGACGACCGTGCACGTCACCCACCGGGTGCTGACCGACGAGGACTTCGCAGCGGACGCCAGCCCGATCGGGGGGCCGATCCCGGGGCTCGTGACCTACCTCCTCGACGACCGGCTGAAGCCGGTGCCGCCGGGCCGGGTGGGGGCGATCTACGTCGCCGGGGACCAGGTGGCCCTGGGGTACCTCGGGCGGGCCGGGCTCACGGCGGGGCGGTTCGTCGCCGATCCGTTCGCCGGGGACGGGTCGCGGATGTACCACACCGGGGACCTCGCACGCCGGACGCTCGGCGGGGAGCTGGAGTTCGCCGGGCGAGCCGACGACCAGGTCCAACTCAAGGGGTTCCGGATCGAGTTGGGGGAGGTCGAGGCCGCCGTACGCGAGATCGACGGGGTGACCGATGTCGCCGTGACCGTCGCGGACAGCGGGGACCACCTCGTCGCGCACGTCGTCGGGCGGGCGCCCGGCGACCTGGCCGAGCGGCTCGCCGCGAAGCTGCCGGTGCACATGGTGCCGGGGCGGGTACTGGCCGTGGACGCGCTGCCGTTGACGGTGAACGGGAAGCTGGACCGGAAGGCGCTGGTGGCGCGGGCGGCCGAGGAGTCCGGGGGTGCCATCGGGAGTGCGGGTGCCTTCGAGGGCATCGGTTCCGCCGGATTCGAGGGCTCGGGTGTCGCTGTTGGCCTGGGCGCCCCCGACGGCACCGGCAATGCCCACGCCCTCGACGCCCTGATCCGCATCTTCGCCGACACGCTCCCCGGCACCGGCACCGGCACCGGCACCGGCATCGACGCCGACACCGACTTCTTCCGGGCCGGCGGTGACAGCATCGTCGCCATCACCGTCATCAACCGGGCGAGGGCGCTGGGCCTGGCCATCGCACCCCGGGACGTCTTCCTCCTGCGGACACCCCGTGCGCTGGCGGAGCGCGTGAGCGTCCCCGTAGCCCCGAAGGCGACGCCGGTCGTCGCGCAGGACGGCCCGCTCGTCCCGACCCCGATCATCCTCAGGCAGCGCCAACTCGGCGGCTCCCTCGCCAGGTTCGCCCAGGCGAGGACCCTCACGGCCCCCGATGGCACCGGATTCGCGGACGTCGAACGCGCGGTGAAGGCCGTCGTCGCGGCCCACCCCGCGCTCCGGCTCCGCCTGACCACCGAGCACGGAGTCTGGACGCTCACCACCGAACCCGACGCCGAACTCACCCTCATACGCGGCACATCGACCCCGACGGCCGCCGCCGCCGACCTCGCCGACCGCCTGGACCCCGAGGCCGGACGCGTCGCCGGGTTCGCCTGGCTGGCGGAGAGCCGAACCCTCGTCGCGGTCGTCCACCACCTCGCCGTGGACGCCGTGTCGTGGCTGATCCTCCTGGAGGACCTGGCAACGGCCCTGACCGGCAAGGCCCTTGCGCCGCCGACGACGCCGTACGCGCAGTACGCCGAAGCCCTCGCCACACGGCAGGACACCGCCACCCTCGGCCACTGGATCACCACCCTCGAAGCCTCCCAACTGGTCGACGAAACGGGCGAGTTGCGCGAGAGGACGGCTGTCCTCGACACGGACACCACCGACCGCCTCACCCGAACCGCCCCCACGGCCCTGGGAGTCGGCCTCACCGAACTCCTCGTCGGCGCCCTGCGCGCCGCGCTGACGGAGATCCAGCCCGAACCGACAGATCTGGCCGTCGAGTTGGAACGCCACGGCCGGGTGCCCGTCCACGCCGACCACGACTACACCCGAACCGTCGGCTGGTTCACCTCCATCGCCCCGGTCCGCCTCACCGCGCACACCGACCCCGTCCAAGCCGCCCGCGAGGTCGCCGAGCGGCAGCCGGACGAGGAAGGGCACGTCGCGTACGGCCGCCTGAGGTACCTCGACCCGCAGACGGCCCCGCTGCTCACCGCCCGCCCCCAGGTGCTGTTCAACTACCTGGGCCGGGGCAGCGAATCACAGGCACTCCACATCGCGGGCGCCGACCAGGGCAGCCCGTACGCGGTCGAGGTGAACGCCTGGGTCGAACAGGACGGCCTGCACGCGGAGTTCATCCTCGCCGAAGGTGTCCCGGACACGATCACCGACGCGTGGACGACGGCCCTCACCCGCATCGCCGACGCCTCGACGACCGCCGAACGCACCGCACCGGTCACCCCCCTCCAGCGCGGCCTGTACTTCCAGGCCCAGTTGGCGGGCCAGGCCGGGCACTACGTCGCCCAGAGCTGGTTCACCTTCGAACGGCGGCTCGACGCCGACCGGTTGGCGGACGCGATGGCCCAGGTCATCGACCGGCACCCGGTCGTGGGCGCGGGCTTCACCACCGACGACGACGGCAACCCGGTCCAAGTCCTCAAGGCGGGCAGGCGCGTCGACGTCCGGACGGTCCAACTGGCCTCCGAGGCAGAGGTGGACGCCTTCCGGGCGGCGGACCGCGACGCGGGCTTCGACCCCGGGGAACCCCCGCTGATCCGGCTCACGATCATCGAACTCCCCGACGGCCGCGACGGGTTGCTGTTCAGCTACCACCTCCTGCTGTGGGACGGCTGGTCCCGCGAGATCGTGCTGAGGGACCTGTTCGACGCGTACGCCGGTGACCTGACCCAGGTCCCCGCGCCCAGCTTCGAGGAGTACGCGCGGACCCTCGCCGCCCGCGACACCGCCGTCTCCGAGCGATTCTGGGCCGAGCAGCTGGCCGCCCTCCCCGGACCGACCCTCCTGGCCGGCCCGGCCCCCGAACTGTCGGCGGAGCTGCCCCCAACCCTCGTACACACCCTGTCCCTCGATGACTCCGACCTCCTGCGCGAGGCCGCCAAGGCGCACGGCGTCACCCTCAACTCCGTCCTCACCGGCGCCTTCGGGCTGCTGCTCGGCGCGCACACCGGCCGCAGTGACGCCGTGTTCGGCGTGACCGTGTCCGGGCGCGAGGGGGAGGGGCTGGACGAGATCGTGGGCGTCCTGCTCAACACCGTGCCGATGTGGACCCGGGCCCGCGCCCAGGACTCGGTGCGGGAGTACCTGGAGGGCGTGCAGTCGGCGCGGGTCGCGGCGATGGAGCACGAGCACCTCGGGCTCGGCGAGATCCAGCGGGCCAGCGGCCACGACACCCTGTTCGACAACCTGTTCGTGCTCCAGAACTTCCTGGACATGGACGCCTTCGCGGAGATGAACGCACGGCACGGCATCGTCGAGGTCAAGGCCGACGACTCGACGCACTACCCGTACACGTGGGTCGTGACGCCGGGCGACCGGCTGACGGTCAAGCTGGAGCACCGGTACGGGAGTTCGGACAGCGCCCGGCGGCTGCTGGACGGCTACCTGAGCGTCCTGCGCGACCTCGCCCGCGCGAGCGGACCCGTCGGCGCGCTGCCGGGACTCGGCGCCACGCCCGTACCCGGCGAGAAGACCGACATCACCACGGACACGGTCGTCGACCGCTTCGACCAGGCCGCCGCGCGCAATCCGGAACGGCTCGCCCTCGTCGCCGACGGCAAGACCCTCACCTTCGCGCAACTGCGGGACCGCAGCCGCGAGGTGGCCGGTGTGCTCGCCGGGCGCGGGATCGGCCCCGAGACGAACGTCGGGCTCGCGATCCCGCGTTCGCTGGACTCGATCGTCGCCCTGTTCGCCGTCCTGCGGGTCGGCGCGGCCTACGTGCCGCTGGAGCTGGACCACCCGGACGAGCGGATCGCGGCGATCGTGGCGGACGCGCGGCCGGACGTCATCCTGACCGTGTCCTCGGTGTCACCCCGCCTCAGCGGCGAACTCATCGAGCTGGACCGGCCGTTGCCGGACGCCGAGCCGTTCGTGACGTTCACGCCGGACGACCCGAACCGGCTGCGGCACCCGGCGTACACGATCTACACCTCCGGGTCGACCGGCAGGCCCAAGGGTGTGGTGACCGAGTACGCGGGTCTCACCAACATGCTGATCAACCATCAACGCCGCATCTTCGAGCCGGTGTTGGCGCAGCACGGGCACCGGGTGTTCCGGATCGCGCACACCGTGTCGTTCGCGTTCGACATGTCGTGGGAGGAGCTGCTGTGGCTCGCCGACGGGCATGAAGTCCACATCTGTGACGAGGAGTTGCGCCGGGACGCGCCCCGACTCGTCGCGTACTGCCAGGAGTTCGGGATCGACGTCGTCAACGTCACCCCGACCTACGCGCAACAGCTCGTCGCCGAGGGCCTGTTGGACGACCCGGACCGGCGGCCCCCGCTGGTCCTGCTCGGCGGGGAGGCGGTGACGCCGACGCTGTGGCAGCGGCTCGCCGAGACCGAGGGGACCGTCGGCTACAACCTGTACGGGCCGACCGAGTACACCATCAACACGCTCGGCGTCGGCACGTTCGAGTGCGCCGACCCGGTCGTGGGCGTCGCCATCGACAACACCGACGTCTACGTCCTGGACCCATGGCTGCGCCCCCTCCCGGACGGTGTCCCCGGCGAGTTGTACGTCTCCGGCGTCGGCATCGCGCGCGGCTACCTCGGCCGCCGGGGCGAGACCGCGCACCGGTTCGTGGCCTGCCCGTTCGGGGCGCCCGGCGAACGCATGTACCGCACCGGGGACCTGGTGGTGCGGCGGCCCGACGGCAACCTCATGTACCTCGGCCGCACCGACCAGCAGGTCAAGATCCGCGGCCACCGCGTCGAACTCGGTGAGGTGGAGGCCGTGTTCGCCGCGCACCCGGCCGTCCGGTTCGTGGCCGCCGTCGCGCAGCCCGACCCGCAGGTCGACGGCGCGTACCGGCTCGCCGCGTATCTCGTCCTGGACGGCGCCGAGTTGGCGGACGTCGCGGCCGAAGTCTGCGCCGGACTCCCGGACTTCCTGCGGCCCACGCACTACGCGCAGGTCGACGGCATCCCGCTGACCGTCAACGGGAAGGCTGACACGAAGGCGCTGCCCGAGGCCCGGCCGCTGGGCGCGCTGACGACGGCGGGGGAGCGCGGACCCGAGACCGAGACCGAGTCCCTGGTCTGCGAGTTCTTCGCCGAGGCCCTGGACCTGGACGACGACGAGGTGAGCGCGGTGAGCGACTTCGTGTCCCTCGGGGGACACTCGATGCTGGCGGTACGGCTGATCGGCCTGCTCCGCCGCGAGTTCGGCCCCGTCGTGACCATCCGAGACCTGTTCACCCTGCGCACCCCCGAAGCGATTGCCCGCCACCTCGATGACAACTCCTGACCTCCAGCAGCCCCGCACCGGGGCCGGCATCCTGCGCACCGCGCTGCGCCGCAACGTCGGCGCGATGGCCGGCGGCACCCTCCTCATGGGCCTCTACCAGGCCGGGGAGACCGCCTTCCCCATCGCGCTCGGCCTCATCGTCGAACACACGATGCGCGAGCGGAGCCTCGACAAGCTCGGCATCTCCATCGCCGCGCTCGCCGTGATCATCACGACGGTCTCGCTGTCGTGGCGGTTCGGGATGCGCATCCTCCAGAAGGCCAACACGACCGAGGCGCACCGCTGGCGCGTGGAGGTCGCCGCCTGCGGCCTTGAGCCCGTCGCCCGCGACGTCGACCTGAAGTCCGGCGAGGTCCTCACCGTCGCGACCGAGGACGCCGACCAGACCGCCGACATCATCGAGGTCGTCCCCCTCCTCATCAGCTCCGTCGTCTCCCTCCTCATCGCCGCCGTCGCGCTCGGCCTGGCCGACCTGCGGCTCGGGGCGCTGGTCATCGCCGGGTCCGCCGCGATCCTGACCGTCCTGTCGGTCATGTCGAAGCGGATCGGATCGAGTACGCAGGAGCAGCAGGCCCGCGTCGCCCGCGCGGGCGCGAAGGTCGCCGACCTCATCACCGGCCTGCGCCCCCTGCACGGCTTCGGCGGCAACCACGCGGCCTTCCGCTCCTACCGGGCGGTCAGCACGGAGGCCAGGCAGCAGGCGGTCACCGTCGCCCGCGTCAACGGCGTGTACGCGGGCACGGCCCTCGCCCTCAACGCGGTCCTCGCCGCCGCCGTCACCCTCACCGCCGGGTGGCTCGCCTTCGAAGGCCGCATCAACATCGGTGAGTTGGTGATGGCCGTCGGCCTCGCGCAGTTCATCATGGAGCCCCTGAAGCTCTTCTCCGAGATGCCGAAGTACGTGATGATCGCCCGCGCCTCGGCCGCCCGCATGTCCCTCGTCCTCTCGGCCCCGCCCGTGATGACCTCGGGCACCGAAACACCCTCCGCAGGCGGGGACTTGGAGATCGACTGCGTCCGCTACGGCACGCTGCGCGACCTCACGTTCCAGGTGAAGGCGGGGGAGTTCGTCGCCATCGCCGCGTACCAGCCGCGCGCGGCGGCCGACTTGGTGTCCCTGCTCGCGGTGAACGTCCCACCGGACGGGTACGAAGGGGAGGTTCGCGTCGACGGGTCCGCGCTGGGGGACCTGTCGGTGGCGGGGGTGCGCGAGCAACTGCTGGTGAACCCCTACGACGGCGAGATCTTCGCCGGGACCCTGCGCACCAACATCGACCCCTCGGGGACCAGCCGTACGGTCGACGAGGCGGTCGAGGCGTCGCTGCTCACCGACGTCGTCGCCCTGCACAAGGAGGGCCTCGACCATCCCGTCCGCGACCGGGGCGCCAACCTCTCCGGCGGCCAGCGTCAACGGCTGTCGCTGGCACGGGCGTTGGCCGCCGACACGGACGTACTTGTGCTGCACGACCCGACGACGGCGGTGGACGCGGTCACCGAACAGCTCATCGCCCGCCGGGTCGCGGATCTACGGAGGGGGCGTACGACGCTGGTGATCACCAGCAGCCCGGCACTGCTGGACGCCGCCGACCGGGTACTCGTCCTGAACGAGGGCACGGTCACGGCGGAGGACACACACCGGAACCTGCTGGCGACGGACGAGGAGTACTGCGCGGCCGTGGCGCGGTGAGGGAAGGGGAGCCGGGGTGAGGTCCCTGCCTCACCCCGATACCGACCCCCTCCCTCACCCCAACAGCCACCCCACGTCCCGCACCAGCGCCCCCCGCCACCCCGCCCGGTCGTGATCCGCCGCCGCCCGCGACACCCGTACCCGCGCCCCGGCCTCCGCCACCAGCCCCTCCACCAGCTCGCAGTGCGGCAGCATCGCCCGCTCGTGCTCGCCCACGTCGAACGCGACGCGCAGCCCGTCCAGCGGCCCCGCTTCCCGCACCCGTGCCGCCATCGAACCGCCGGCCACCCCGCCCAGCGGATCAGCGGCGCCCACAGCCTCCGGCGTCCACCAGAACGACCCCGACTGACATGCCACGCTGGACACCAACTCGGGGAACTCCAGGGCCGCGTAGAGCGCGCTGAGCCCGCCGAAGCTCTGGCCGACGGCCACGAGCCGCGAGAGGTCGGCCGGTACCCCCGACTCGGCCACCAGCGGCAGCAGTTCGTCCCGGACCGCCTCCCACAGCTCGGGGCGGCACGTGTACTCGGTCTCGCGGTCCTTGGCCGGGAGGAAGGCGAGGGTGACCGGCGGCAGCTCGCCGGCCTCGAAGGCGGCGTCGAACGCGGTGGTCGCGGGATGCAGGTACAGCCAGTCGTCGCCGTCCAGCAGCAGCACCAACGGCCCGCCCCCGCCCACGGGATGGAGCCGGACGGTACGCCGCCCCCCGAGCCGCTCGCTCGTCCACCGCACCCGGGCCCGCGGCACCGGCAGCACCGCGTCCGCGCCCACGGCGGGCCAGTACGGCTGCGCCGGGGCGTCCGGCGTCGAGGCGATCGACCGGTCGCCCCCGGCGCCGAAGGGGTTGAAGGGATCGGCGTGCGCGTCCTCGCCGACCAGGAACCGGTAGGTGACGCGCAGGCGTTCAGGCATCGGGACCTCGGCGTACCAGCAGTCCGTGTCGGCCCAGCGGGTCAGCGGGACCGGCCCCGACCAGCTCTCGAACTCGATGCGGGCCGCGTCGCCGCGCCACAGGAACAGGGTGCGCCAACCCCCCTCGGCAGGCGCCGACTTGGGCCCGTCGACGGCCGCCCAGAACGCGTCGGTGCCGACCTCGCCGTGGAGCCCGTACTCGGTGAAGGCGTTGTCGGCCACGGCAGGTGTCTCCTTGTGAGAGGGGAGGGGACAGACTAGGCTCAGCTTCGATTAGGCGAGCCTAACCTAACGTTGACGTCCGTTTCCAGGAGGCCCGGAACATGAGCACGAACCCGTTCGACGACACCGAAGGCCGCTTCCTGGTCCTGGCCAACGACGAGGGGCAGCACTCGCTGTGGCCGTCCTTCGCGGAGGTTCCCGGCGGCTGGACGGTCGCGTTCGGCGAGGACTCCCGGGAGGCGTGCCTGGCGTACGTCGAGGCCAACTGGACGGACCTGCGCCCGCGTTCACTGGCGGGATGAGGCGCGGGGGTCGGATTTGGCTGCGATCTTAGGTAAGGCTAACCTTACGTCGCTCGGCGAGACGGCAGTGCTCGTGCGACGCGACAGAGGAAGGACACGCCTTGACCATGGCCACCCCCCACCAGGCCCCCCTCGCCACCGCCTCGCCGGTCTCTCTCGTGCGTCCCGCGCACCGGGACGACGCCGAGCGACTCGCCGCGCTGTCCCGCCCGTTCGTCCTCTCCGGAGCGCTGCGCGAGCGTCCGGCGGACCTGTACGCCACCCATGCCGCCGAGTTCCTCGTCGTGGAGTCCCTCGCCGGTGAACTCGACGGCTGCGTAGGGCTGAAGGCGTACGACGGGGTCGGCGTGCTCTACAACTTCTGCGTGGCGCAGGGCCGTCAGGGCGCCGGGGTCGGCGGACGCCTGATGCGCGCCGCCCTGGAACGCGCTCAACTCCTTTGCCTGACCGCGCTGTTCACCGCGACGGCGGGCAGCGGCGCACTGTTCGCACGGCACGGCTTCACCCCGGCGCACCCGGACGCGAGCACCCCGCCCGGCTGGGAGCCGAGGCGGGGTTCGCGCGTCCTGGTCCACCCCATCCGGTGAGCCGTCCGGGCCCCCACCGCGTCCGGTGAGCCGTCAACCGCCGCCCCCGTAAAGGGACTTACGCGTCCGGCACCACCGTCGTACCCCCCTCGCCCTCCACCAGGCTCCGTACCACCGCGTGCGGCACCCGCCCGTCGATCACCTGGGCCTGCCGCACCCCGCCCCGCACCGCCCGCAGGCACCCTTCCATCTTCGGCAGCATCCCGCTCGCCAACTCCGGCAGCAGCGCCTGGAGTTCACCGGCCGTCAGCCGGGACACGACCTCCTCGCCGAGCGGCCAGTCCGCGTACAGCCCCGGCACGTCGGTGAGCACCACGAGGCGTTCGGCGTCGAGGGCCGAGGCGAGCGCGGAGGCCGCGAGGTCGGCGTTGACGTTGTAGACCTCGCCGCCGGCCCCGCGCGCGACCGGCGAGACGACGGGGATGCGGCCCTGGTCGAGGAGTGCGCGCACGGTGTCCGGGTTGACGTCGACGACGTCCCCGACGAG
The DNA here is from genome assembly GCF_033794345.1 of Streptomyces niveiscabiei. Classification (NCBI taxonomy): domain Bacteria; kingdom Bacillati; phylum Actinomycetota; class Actinomycetes; order Kitasatosporales; family Streptomycetaceae; genus Streptomyces; species Streptomyces niveiscabiei. The sequence continues at coordinate 69,867 of NZ_JARAYJ010000019.1, read as the reverse complement.
CCCGATGTCCACCGGGCGGCCGTCCACCCACGCGGGCCGCCGCTCGGCGGTCATCGTGTGGGCGTCCTCGCCGGTCAGGCCGACCGCCAGGGGGCCGTGCGCGTTGATGGAACCGACCAGTTCGCGCTGCACGCGCCCGGTGAGGACCATCCGGACGACCTCCATCGTCTCCGGCGTCGTCACCCTCAGTCCCGCCTCGAACCGGGTCTCCAGGCCGAGCCGGTCGAGCATCGCGCTGATCTGCGGTCCGCCGCCGTGCACGACGACCGGCCGCACCCCGGCCCGCCACAGCTCGACGACGTCCTCGGCGAAGGTGCGCCGGAGACCGTCGTCGACCATGGCGTTGCCGCCGAACTTGACGACGACCACACCGCCTCGCAGCCCCTGCGGCAGGGGTGCGAGGGTTTCCCGGGCAGCGGTCACACTCACGGGGGCCACTCCATTCATGGACGGGCCCGGCCTCGTGGGCCGGGCTGGGACGGTCGTACCACTCGGTGATGTCCGGATCGCGAACTCCGGAGGTCCGGCGGGCGGGGGTCTCCCGGGCGGGAGGCTCATGCCTCCCGCCGGCCGCGGCGCAGCAGCAGGTCCCGCAGCAGCGCGTCCGTCGTACGGACGACGCTCCCGCGTGCGCTCCAGCGCAGCGCGATGGTGTGCTCCTCGGCGGAGAACGCGGCGACGGCGTCGGCGACGACGAACGGTTCGAAGCCGTTCATCGCGGCGTCGGCGGCGGTCAGGAGGACGCCCTGGTGGGCGTACATCCCGCAGACCACGATCTGGTCGCGGCCGTCGTCGCGCAGGAGACGGCCCAGGTGGCTGCGGAGGAAGGCGTTGGGGCGGGCGCCGTCGAGGAGGTGTTCGCCGGGGCGCGGGGTGAGCGGCGCGAGGACGGGGCCGCCGGAGTCCTCGGCGCTGAACACGACCGGCATGCCGAGCGCCCCGGCGAGTTCGCGCAGGGCGGTGACGTTCTCGACGAGTTCGACGACGGGGGACTTCCCGGCGGGGAACGCCTCGGCGAACCGGTCCTGCATGCCGTGGACCAGGAGGGCGCCGCGCGCCGGATCGAGGGACCACGAGACGTGCGAGAGGGGGAGCGCGGAGGCGTCGGGCATCGGATAGGGGGCGATGCTCGGCTGGCCCATGGGCGGTTCCCTCCCCGTGCGACACGAACCCCGGCAGGGTGATTAGGTTAGCCTAAACTAACTATCGTCCGCATCGATGGAGAGCGCGGCCCCCTCCGGTTGTCCCTCAGCACGAGGGGACCGCGTGACCTCCCAGACAGGAAGGCGCGACGCCAAGAGCAGGCGTGCGTCTCCATGGTGGACGGCCCGGCGCGATCGGCGGCCGGAAGACGCCCGAAGTCCCCGAAAGTGTTCATCGCGGCCGATTCCCCCACACCGGACGCGCCGATACGGTACAAGCGAGCGCGCGCTCATTTGTTCCGGGCACCCCGGGCCGCGTTGAGCGGCGGGCGGCCGACACACCATGCTGGCGGGCGACTCCCTCGCGGCGCCTCAGCACCGCCGCGCGGGGGCCTTCCAGACCCGAGGTTTCCAGGAAGGTCCGATGACCAGCAAGCAGGTGACGTCATGACGTTATCCCCGACGTCCCCGAACCCCGAGGAACCCGCCGCCCGGCCCGTACGGCGGCGCGGCCGGCCCCCGGAGGCGATCGAACCGCAGATCGGCCCCACCCACCGCGCGTGGCTGGAACCCGTCCGCACCCGCCTGTTCGCCAGCGGCCTCACCCTGGACGAACTCGTCGGCCGCTCCGGCTACTCGAAGACCCGCATCTCCGAACTCCTGCGCGGCAAGGGCTACTACCCCGGCTGGGCCATCACCTACAGCGTGGTCCGCGCCCTCGACATCCCCGTCCGGCCCATGCGCCGCCTGTGGACGTCCGCCGCGCACGAGGCACACAAGAGCTCCGGCTGGATCGAGAACCGCGTGGACGACGCACGGCCCCCCGACAGCGAGATCCCGCCCGTCGCGCACCGCGGCTTCACCGAGGCGATGGCCCACCCGTACACCGCGTACGCGCACGCCTTCCTCCAGTCCGAGCAGCGCGCCCGCACCACCGTCGGCGAGGTCTTCGACATCCTCTGGCTCACCTGGGACCAGGCCGTCGCCGCCCCCGACACCCGCCGCCACGCCTGGCACCTGCTGCGCGCCAGAGTCCTGCACCGAGCCCACCGCAGGCCCGACGGCCGCCCCGACCTGCGCGCCGCCGCCTTCGCCACCGAGGCCCAGGCCCGCATCCACGACCTCGGCGAACGCTTCGCCCACATCGAGCGGTTCACCCGCTTCTTCGACGCCGTCGCCGCACTCCCCGAGGACCAGCGGGACGTCGTCGTCCTGCGCTACCTCTGCGGCATCGACCAGCACGCCGTCCCCGGCGTCCTCGGCCTGTCCCCGGCCATCACCCACACCCTGGACCACCACGCCCGAGGCGCACTGGAACTCCAGGGCCCCCACCTCGACGAACCGGGAGCGACCACCCCGTGACGACCGCCATCGACGACCTGCTCGTCCAGTCCCTGCTGCTGCGCCACCCCCGCGTCCCCGGCGACGTCGTCCCCTACGAGGAGGAGTACGACGACGAGGCGCCCACCGCCGGCGCCCCCGGCGACCCCTGCGCCGCCCGCTCCCTCGACGCCCTGTGCGAGGCCGCCCTCCTGCACTGCACCCCCGACCGGCTCGCCGACTTCGTCACCGACCAGCTCCCCGAGCCGCCCGTCGCCTGGACCCTCGGCTGCGCCCTGCACCTCGCCGGGCTCCAGAGCGGCGCCCGCTTCTGGTGGCAGTACGCGGCCGGCGCCGGGGACCGCGCCGCCGCCTACAGCCTCCACCTGCACCACCTCGCGCAGGGCGACCCGCACGCCGCCGCGCTCTGGCGCGCCCAGGCGAGCGCCGAGGACGACCTCATCGGGACCGACACCGACACGGCGACCGTGCTGCGGGTGCTGAGCCGGCTCACCGAACAGGCCCCGCCCCGCCCGCACACCCCGGCCGCGACCGCCGTCATGGACTTCGTCCGCACGGCCGTAGCCATCGGCTACGACCGCCACCCCGGCTTCGAGATCCCGCTGCCGGGACCGGACTTCGCGGTCCACCTGGAGATCATCGCCGCCGCGACCTCGGCCCCGCGCCGCCGCCCGCCCACCCGCCGGCGCCCCCTGCCCAACCGGCCCGCCCGCACCCGCCCCGCCCCCGAACCCACCCTGGAACGCCTCACGGTCGAGGTGACCTCCGAGGACGGCACCCGCCTGCGCTACCACCTCGTCCAGTGACCGGAGTTGGGACATCCCCACCGGCGCTGCTACAGTGGATCTTGAGCCGGTCACCCCAACTCGGGGCTCCGGACAGTGCGTTGGTGGTCCAAGGAAAGACACCCCGCTTCCTGCGGGGAAATGCAGGTGCAAGGCCTGCCCAGCGCTCCACACCGAGGAGCCCGTCCCTTCCGGGGGCGGGCTCCTCGTGTATCCCGGCGCTTCTCAGCCCAGTGGCTCGCTCAGCTCGACCGCGCGCAACGCCGCCGCGAGCGCCCCCTCGTCCCCGACGCCGAGCGCCGTGTCCGTCAGCTTGATGACGTGCTCGTCGCCGTGCGCCGCCGCGCGCTCGACGACCTCCTCGGGGGTGAGGGCGGTCGGGCGCAGCGGGACGGCCTCGGCCGGGGAGTACATCGCCGTGACCGCGGCCGAGGCCGTCCACGCCGCGTGGAGGCTGGGCGCCCACAGCGCGCGGGGCAGGGCGGGGAGGGTGCGCAGGACGGCGTTGGGCGCGGTCGCCGCGTGCACCAGCATCGTCTCCTCGCCGTGGCCGTGCGTGGCATAGCGGTGCGTGGCCGCGCGGACCAGCTCCGTGAGACGGAGGCGGGCCTCGTCCGGGTCGGTGACCGTCGACGCCCACACCGGGAGCGCCCGGACACGCGCGAGAAGCGTCGGGAAGCCGCCGCTCTGGTCCGCGACGACGGGTACGGCGTCCAGGGCCGCCGCCGCGCCGCCGGCCCCGGTCAGGGGCGTGAGGGCGGGGAGCGTGTGGTGGCGGGCGGCCCAGTAGCCCAGGCCGTGCGCCAGCTCCGTGCGGCGGGGCGCCGTCTCCTCGCCGGCCAGCAGAGTGCGTACCGCGTGCCCGACGCGGATCACGGGGTGCGTGGACCCGCCGTACAGCCCCGGCAGCAACCGGGGCCACCACTGCGCCAGCACGTCCCGCCAGGGCCGTACCGCCAGCTCGCCGTCGAAGTACCCGATCCAGTCGGCCGCCCGGCGCGGATCGCCCAGCGCCGTACGCCAGTTGTCCGCCGTCACCGCGGCGACGGCGGACGGGAACTCCTCCAGACGGGACGCGTACAGGTCGAGCCACCGGTGCACGGTCTTCGCCTGCCCGTGCGCGGCGAGTGCCTCCACCGCCATCGGCGCGTGATTCGTGAGCCGCCCCAGCCGCTCCGGTCCCGAGACGTGCAGCCGCTCCAGAGCCTCGTCGAGAATGCCGGTCGTGTCGTCCATGAACACGACGCTAGGCGGACGGCGGCGACGACGTAACGGCCACAAGACGTAGGACCGCCCCCGCCCGGCCTCGTCCGGGGGACGTAGGCCCCCGGACCGACGGATCGCGCTCCGCGCTTGACCTACGGCCGCTTGTACTCCAGGCACTTCAGGGGTGCCGCGTTGCCGTTGTCCAGGCAGACCATGACGGCTGCCGCGCCGCCCCGCACATCGGCCGGGACGGTCGTGTTGATCGCCCGGATCCCGTTGCACAGCGTGCCCGTGCTGCGGGCGTCGAGGAGGCGGCCGGAGCTGTCGAGAGTGCCGAACCAGGCGCGGCGGCAGTCGGTCGCGGACACGGAGCGGTAGGTGCCGGTGAAGCTGACCGAGCGGTTGTTGAAGGTGAGGTCGCCCCGGACGTAGGTCGCGCCGTACGTGACGTCGACGTGCCTGGGCGCGGCGGCGGCCGGGGAGGAGAGCGCGGCGGTCAGGCCGAGGGCGGCCAGGGCCAGGACGGAGTGGCGCAGCGGAAGCATGAGGAGAACCCCTCGGGTCGGAAAGGTGTGGACCAACGCGGTCCACCCTCTCGGCCGGCCCACCGCCGCCGCGACGGTTACGGCAGGTAGCGCCCCCAAATCGGTAGCGCCCGCACGTCAGTTCCCGATGCCCGCGTCCCCGATGAGCACCGGCAGCAGCAACAGCACCGGCTTTCCGTGGAGTTCCCCGGGCAGGGCCGACAGGTGGCACAGGGCGCCGCGGATGTCGGGGGGCGTGTTCAACGTCCGGCAGTTCCTCGACGCCGCCCGCACCCCCCGGAACGGCGAGTGGAAGCGCGTCCGGTGCGGGTGGCACTCGGTGGCTCGGGGCCAGGTCGTCAGAAGCCCGACTTCCAGAGCTGGTAGCCGCCGCCGTTGCAGCTGTGCATGTAGGCGTCACCGTTGCGGTTGCTGTCCAGGCAGGCGCCCTTGGAGGTGGACTTGAGCTGGACCTTGTCCCAGCTGGAGCCGATGCCCTCGAACGTGGGCTTGCCGTTGTTGACGCAGTCGAAGTCCACCAGGTGCTGGCCGTCGGGGTCGGCCAGGCACCGTCTGGTCCCCGCGTTCTGGATGTAGACCTCGTCATGGGTCCCGTGGGTGAAGTAGAAGATCTTCCAGGTCTGGTTCGTGTTCCCCACCTGGCACCGGCCCGTCCGGATGGAACCCGCGCTGTAGCTCTCCAGACAGAGCCCGGTCTCCCAGTTGCGCAGCAGGTTCGACGTGATGAGGTCGCCGGGCGACAGGGCGGACGCGGACCCCGCGTTCAGGGACACGAACCCCGTGGACATGGCCAGAGCGAGCAGTGCCGCCCGGGCACGGCGAGCGGAAACCCGGCTGACCTGCGGTTTTTCTGTAAGCACCATGCGTGGAATCGTGCCAGGCGCGAACCGCTCTTTCGGCCCGCGAGCCCGGCGAGCGGCTAATTACCGGGAAACCGGACGCGAAACCGCCCGGCCGCGCGCGGCGTCCGGATACAGCCGTACGGGAGTCACCGGTCCGCCCGCAGATGCGGGAACATGGCCCGCGCCCGGTCGGGGCCGGGCGTCACGAACACGGCCTCGCCGTCGGCCAGGGGCGTCGCCGGGTCCTCCGCCGTGCTGACCGTGCCGGTGACGAAGACCTTGCGGCCGTCCACGCCGGTGACCCGGGCGTGGACGCGCAACGGCGTCTCCAGCGGGACCGGACGGTGGTAGCGGGTGGTGAGGGAGACGGTCATCCCGGGATGCCCCGCCGCGACGCACGCGTGCCCCATCACCTCGTCCAGGAGCATCGCGGTGAACCCGCCGTGCCCGTACCCGGGCGGACCCTCGTGCACGAGCCCGAGCGTGCAGAGCCCCACGACGCCGTCGCCCTCCCGGGCGAGCCGTACGGGCGGTGCGAGCGGGTTGCCCTCGCCGATGACGGGGCTGAACATCCGTACGGTGCCGGGGAATTCGTCGACGGAGGGGATCTCGGCGGGGGCGCGGCGGGGGCCGGTGAAGCGGGCGGTGAGGTCGCGGACGGCCGCCGCGACGCGGTGCAGGGTCTCGGGCGGGGCGGTGGAAGCGACGGCGGCGTCGACGAGGGCGCGCAGGTCGCGGCCGAGGGTGGTGATGGCGGTGCGGTGGCGGGCGAGGTCGGGTTCCAGGGCGGCGGTCATCGTTCTTTTCGTGGTGGTGGGGGAGGGGAGGTTCTCGGGGAATTCTCAGGCGCGTCAGGTGTCCGCCCGGACGAACACCGGCTTCAGGTGCTTCTCCGGCAGAGCCTGCGGGAGTTGCTCCCAGTCCAGGACGTGGGAGACGACCCGGCGGGGGTCGACCTTGCCGGAGCGGGCGAGTTCGAGGGCGTCCGGGATGTGGCCCCGGACGTTGTCGCGGGCGACGCGCAGGGTCACGCCCGTGAGATACATGTCCAGGAGGGGCAGCTCGCCGGGGCGGAAATGGTTCCCGGCGGACTCGCAAATACCCTCGGGCGCAAGGGACTTGACCGCCAGCGCCAGCTGGTCGACCCGCCCCGTCGCCTCCACGGCGATGTCGAAGCCGTGCGGCACCGGTTCGAGCGCCTCGGCCGTCGCCGCCCCGAACTCCCGCGCGATCACCCGGTGTCCGGCGTCGGGGTCGACGTACAGCACCTCGGACGCGCCCAGCGCCCGCGCGATGTCGCACACATACAGCCCGATGCTGCCGCGCGCCACGACCAGCACCCGCGCGCCGGGCCGGCTCTTCAGATGCGGTGCCACCAGCCGCCAGGACAGGGACCAGTTGTCGCTCGCCGCCGCCATCGCGACCGGGTCGAGATCGCCGGGCAGCGGTACGAGCATGGCGTCCGCCCACGGCACCCGGACCAGGTCGGAGAAGAGCCCGCCCCACCTCCCGCCGATCGGCGCGCCGTACATCGCCATGTGCGGCACGGACGAGCAGTGCGCGGTCAGCCCGGCCGAACAGTTCGCGCAGGTACCGCAGTTGATCGACCAGGGGACGACGACGAGGTCCCCGGGCCGTACGGAGGCCACCGTGTCGCCGGTCTCGACGACCCGGGCGACGCATTCGTGCCCGAGCGCGAACGGCGGCTCGATGAAGCCGTGTCCGGCGAGGATCGCGGTGTCGACGTCGCACGAGGTCGCCGCGACCGGCGCGACGATCGCCTCCCGGTCCGAGCCGAGCTTCGGGTCCGGCGCCTCGCGCCACTCGACCGAGTTGCGGGCGACATAGGTCAGTTCACGCACCGGCCCGCTCCCTCCGCGCGAGGGCGACGAGATCGGCGCACCGGATCACGGAACCGCCCGCGCCCCACGTGCCCTCGGGCAGCTCGATCAGGTGACTCCACGCCTGCGCCCGGAAGAACGCGGTGCCGGGAGCGCCCTCCCGGCGCGGGAGCACACCGGCGAGGTCGCCTGCGGGAGTGGTGAGCCGGATCATCGGCACGGGGGCCTCCTCGAAACCGTACGGACGGTCTATGACAGTCGTTATAAGCGGGGTTCAGGCTAGACTATGACGGCCGTTATAGCCAGGGGTTCTGAAGGGGGTACGGCCGTGGCCGCACCGAACACGCCGTCGCGTGACCGCATCGTCGCGGGCGCCGCCGACCTGATCAGCAGGCGCGGGCTGAACGCGACGAGCATCCGCGAGCTGGCCAGACACGCCAAGGCGCCGCTCGGCTCGACGTACCACTACTTCCCCGAGGGCAAGCAGCAGCTCGCGACCGAGGCGGTGCGCTACGCGGGTACGACGGTCTCCCGCATCCTCCGCCAGGAACTGGCCGCCGGTCCGGCCGCCGGCCTGCGGGCCTTCCTCGCGCTGTGGCGGGGCGTCGTCCTCAAGAGCGACTACCACGCGGGCTGCCCGGTCCTCGCGGTCTCGGTCGAAGAGCCCCTGACGGACGAACTCCCCCCGTCCCTCACCGCCGCCGCCGAGGCGTTCGACGACTGGCAGCGCCTCCTGGCCGACTCCCTCCGCGCCCACGGCCTCGACGCCGACCGGGCCGAGGCGGTCGCCGCCCTGGTCGTCGCCTCCGTCGAGGGCGCGGTCGCGATGTGCCGGGCGAAACGCAGTATGGTCCCGCTGGACCTCGTCGCCCAGCAGTTGGAGACGGTGATCGAGGACGCGGTGCGGAAACCGGCCTGAGCGTCACCGCGTCCCCCCTCGGCTCCGCGTCCCCCTCAGCCCGCGATCGCCGCCCGGATCGCCTTCGCCTTCTCCTCCGTGAACACCCCCGTCGCCAGCAGCGACAGGATCGACGTCACCCCGCCGCCCGAGCCCCAGCTCCCCTCGTCGATCACCCGGAAGTTCACCCACCACCCGGGCGAGGGCTCCGCCAGGCCGCACGTCTCGGCGAGGGCGGCGAGGAGGCGGGCGATGACCTCCTCGCGGACCTCGCGGGGCCAGTCGCCGTCCATCACGGCGACGTCGAGGACCATCACGTCCAGCCCGGGACCGGCGTCGGACAGCAGGCGCCCGCCGATGGCCATCCGGTCGGTGGAGTGCTCGACGAAGCGGACCTGGAAACCGGGGCGCGCGGCGGGCTCGAAGTGCCCGACCTCGGGGACGAGCACCGCGTCCGTGAGGGTCCCGGCGAGGACACGGCGCTGGTCGAGGCTCAGGCGGCCCTCGGGGGTGTTGACGGTGATGATGGTCATGACGGGGCTCCTATGACAGTCGTTATAGAGTGACCTTACCCCAGCTCTATAGCGATCGTTATAGCCGCCCTGGAACGTTATAGGTGGGCCCCGGAGTCGATCGTCCGGAGACTGGTCCCGCGTCCGCACCGACGGGCGCGGGGACCAGTCGCAGGAACAGGAAACGGGGAGTACCAGTGAAGACCGCACGACGAGTTGCCGCCCTGCTGAGCACGACCGCCCTCGCGGCGGGGGGTGTCACCGCCCTGACGGCCACGTCCGCGTCGGCCGCCGCGACCTGCTCGTCGGCGAAGCCGACCAGTGTCGTCGGGGCGACGCTGTCCCACTCGGTCTGCCGGGACGGCACCACCACGACGGTCCGGGGAACCTTGCGGGACCCTCTGGAGGACGGCTGCTACGCGCGGGTCAGGATCACGCTCGCGCGGTCCGGCGCCGACGTCAAGGAGACGTACGAGACCGGGAGTTCCCTGGAGTTCGAGATGAAGACCAAGAACGTCACCAGCATCGACATCGACCTGGACCGGCGCTGCTGACTCACCCCGCGTCGATCAGACGTACCCCGGGAACGGGTCCACACCCGTCAGGACGGCGCCCGCTCCCTCGTACACCGACTCCTGGAGAAACGCGTGCTGGGGGACCACCGACGCGTCCCGCAGGCACCGCTCCAGGACGCCGCCTGCCGTGATCGCGGCGGTGCCGCCCAAGTGGTAGGCGGCGCGGGTCACGTCGAACGCCGTCTGCGCGAGGTGGGTGGACGCGAGGCGCATGGCGCTCGCCTGTTCCCTCGACGCGGGGTCGCCCGCCTCGACCGTGGCCCACACCTCGTGCGTGACCTCGTAGAAGTAGGCCCGCGCCGACCGGAGTCGGGCCTCGGACCGGGCTGTCGCGATACGGTACGTCGCCCGGTCGGCGGGCTTCGGGGCGCCGGTCCACGCGGGGCGGGCACCGTCGGCCGTGACGTGGTCGAGGGCGGCGCGGGCGACACCGAGCCCCACGACGGCCAGGACCTGCGCGGCGTACGGCACCGTCGGGTACCGGTACAGCGGCTCGTCCACCGTCGCCGGACCACCGCGCACGAACGTCCACTCCTCCGGCACCACGACCCCGGCCACGGCGAGGTCGTGACTCCCGGTCCCGCGCAGCCCGATGACGTCCCAGTTCTCGACGATCTCGACCTGCTCGGGCCGCAGCACGGCGGTGAGGGGCCGCCCGACGGAAGCGCCACCGCCACCGGCCCGACCGCCGTCACCCACCCCGTCGGCTCGACCGGCCTCGCCCACCCCACCCGCCGGGTCCGCCTTGATGCCCACGCCCAGTACATCCGCGCCCTGACACCCGCTCGCGAACTTCCACCGCCCGTCCACCAGATACCCGCCCGCGACCCGCGCCGCAGGCTGCACGGGGAACAACCCTCCCGCGAACACCACATCCGGACCGTCCGCGTACAGCTCCGCCTGCGTCTCCAGGGGCAGCCCCGCGAGATAGACGGTGGCCGACCCGAAGCTCGCGACCCACCCGGCCGAGCCGTCCACCTCCGAGATCCGCTCCACGACCCGCAGGAACTCGGCGGGCGCGAGCGCGTCCCCGCCGAACCGCCGGGGAACACCCGCCCGGTACACCCCGGCCCGCTTGAACTCCTCGATCACGTCCGCCGGTACGCGCCCCTTCGCCTCGAACTCCGCCCGCCGCTCGGCGATCACACCCAGCACGTGCTCCAACTGCCCCATCCCGCCATCTCCTTGAGCCGCCCCGACGCACGGTGAGCGTCACGGTACGGCACGGCCGGGGCCCGGACCGGGGCGGGTGGATCCACCACCCACCCCGGCCCGCTCCCCGCCACCTGCCGCCGAGTACGCTCCCCGTCACCCCGCCCGGGCGACCGGAGACGAGGGCCGGCGTAGTTGGGGCACCCGCTCGCGTTGTGCCGGCACAGGGAGCCGATCGTGTACGTGCCGGCGAGGTTCCCCTGGCCGCCGGAGAGGGTGCTGCCGATGCGGTCCTGGTAGGAGAAGGCCCTGTAGTAGTGGTAGCGGTAGCTCGTGCGGTTGTAGACGGACTTCGTCACCGTGCCGTTGTTCATCCACGAGCACTCCTCGCGTGCCCGGGGGTTGAGGGAGCTGCTCCACTGGCACCTCGACCCGGTCCCGTTCGAGCCGGACCAGAAGCAGATCCAGCCGCTCGGACAGTCCGAGTACGCGCGGAGGCCGGCCGCGTCGGGCGTCGCGCCGAAGCCGACGGCCTGGCCGGACTCGAGGGACACCGCGAGGGGCCGCGCCGGCGTGGACTCCTGGGCCTGCGCGGTCGGCGCGGCGGCGAGTGCCCCTCCCATGAGGAAGGCGGCGGCAAGGGTCGTGACGGTGGTACGCAGAGACACGTTTGTTCCCTTCGTCGTGGCGTTGAACCCGAGGGTCCCCTGACGGGAGCATGGTGCGCGAGGGTTTGTGACTCCGCCCGAAAAGCCCAGGCCGCAAGGGGGGAACGGAATGCTCCGTATCCATTTCACCGACCTCGACCTGACCCGCACCCGCGTCGCCGCCGCACCCGATCCGCTCTGGGAGACCTGCATGAGCCTGCACCGTCTCCAGACGCGCGAAGGACGGTGGGCGCACGCCGACTGGTTCCGCGCCACCCGCACCCGGCTGCACGCCACGGGGTTCGGCCGTACCGTCAGAACACTCCTGTTACCCCTGGTCCCGCGCGCCGCCTACTTCCCCGACTTCCTCACTCCCGCCGAGGCCGCCGAAGGGCTGGAGGCCGGACTCGAAGCCGTCCTGAGCACTCCCCGGCACCGGGTCCTGCACGAGGTGGGCCTCCTCCACCGCACCAGCGGCGCTCCCTCCTGGGCCGCGCGCCTGGCCGAACCGGACCTCCGCGAGGAGCTGGTCCGCGCGCTGCGCGCCTACCACGACCTCGTGATCGCTCCCTACGGGGACCGCATCCAGGCACGCATCGACGCCGAACGCGCGGCCCACGCGCGCTCCGTCCTCAGCACGGGCGCCGAAGGCATCCTCGGCAACCTGGGGCCGGCGCTGCGCTGGCGCCGGCCGGTCCTGTGCGCGCGCTACCCCGAGGACCGTGACCTGCGGCTCGGCGGCCGGGGGCTCCTGCTGGTCCCGTCCCACTTCTGCTGGGGGACCCCGGTGACCTTCCGCAGCGCCACACTCGACCCGGTCCTGATCTACCCCCTCCACCAGGAGCCCCACCCCGCCGCCCTCCCCGGAGACCTGTGCTCCGGCGCACCCCTCGCGGCTCTCCTGGGCCGCACCCGCTCCCGTGTCCTGCGCGCCGTCGCCACGGGCGCCACCACCGGTGAACTCGCCCGCGCCGCAGGGGTCTCGGCCTCCTCGGCCAGCCAGCACGCCACGGCTCTGCGCAGCGCCGGCCTCCTCACCACCCACCGCCAGGCGATGTCGGTCCTGCACACGCTCACCCCACTGGGAGCGGCGCTGCTACGGGCCAACACACCGGGCCCCGGCTGACACCGGACACGGAACCCGGGCACCCCCTCACCTCTCCCGGCCCCCCGCCCCGCCCAGCCGCTCCGTCAGTGCCCGAGCCGCCTCCATCACCTGTCCCGCCAGTTCCGGCAGCCGCTCGTGCGTCACCCGGGACGCCGGGCCGGAGACGCTGATCGCCGTGAGGACCGTGCCGTTGTGGCCGAACACCGGCGCGGCCACGCAGCGGATGTCCAGCTCGTTCTCGACGTCGTCGACGGCGTACCCCCGCTCCCGGACGGAGTCCAGCTCGGCGCGCAGCCCCGCCGGGGTGGTGAGGGTGGCCGGGGTGCGTCGCGGCAGGCCCGCCGCGAGGACCTCGTCGAGCACCGCGTCCGGCGCGTGCGCGAGGAACGCCTTGCCCGTGGCCGTGCAGTACGCCGGCTGCCGTCCCCCGACCCGGGAGTGCATGCGGACCGCCTGCGGGCTCTCGACCTTGTCGATGTACACGATCTCCGGCGGGTCGAAGCTCACCAGGTGGACGGCCTCGCGGGCGTCCTGGGCGAGCTGGTGGAGGAGCGGGGAGGCCGTGCGGCGGATGTCGAGGCGTTCCAGGTAGACCTGGCCGAGGAGGGCGTTCTGGGGGCCGAGGCGGTAGTGGCCGCTCTCGGGGTCCTGGTCGACGAGGCGGGTCTCGCGCAGGGGCGCGACGAGCCGCAGCACCGTGCTCTTGCTCATGCCGAGCCCGGTCGCGAGGTCGGTGAGGGTCGTGCCCTGGGGGTGGCTGTCGTCCTCGGCGAGGTACATGAGGAGGGCGAGCGCGCGGCGCAGGGACGAGGAGGAGTTGCGGGGGGTCTCGGAGGTCACGCGGCAGACCCTAACGTACTGCACTGCAAAACGGAATGTTACATATTGAAATCCGGCATTGACGCCGATCGGGGACGGGGCTAATTTCTCGGCAACGCCAAGCCGTGCAATGTGAAATCACATTCTGCACTGCAAAACACCCCGCCGCACCGCATCCCCTCCCGGAAGGGAGCCCCCGTGCCGAGATTCCGTCACCGTACCCGCCCACTCCTGATGATTTGTGCCGGTGTGACCACCGCCGCATCCCTCACCGCCTGCACCTCGGTCAGCGCGGCCACCGGCGGCGCCCAGTCCTCCACCCTCCAGGAGGTCATCCGGCGCGGCACCCTCAACGTCGCGAGCTGCCTGACCTTCCCGCCCTTCGGGTCCCTCGACAAGGACAACAAGCCCCAGGGCTACGACGTCGACGTGGCCACCGCGATGGCGAAGGCCCTCGGCGTCAAGGTCCACATCGTCGACACCACCTCCGCCAACCGCATCCCCAACCTCCAGACCAGGAAGGTCGACGCGGTTGTCTGCAACTTCACGACCACCGCCGAACGCGCCAAGCAGGTCAACTTCAGCGACCCGTACATCGTCGCGGGCGAGGTCCTCCTCGTGAAGAAGTCCAGCCACATCGCGACCCTCAAGGACCTGACCGGCAAGACGGTCGCCGTCACCAAGGGCTCCACCAACGGCGACGCGGTCAAGGCCGCCAACCCCAAGGCGAAGATCCAGGAGTACGACAGTTCCTCCTCGGCCGTCCTCGCGGTCAGGCAGGGCCAGGCGGACGCCATGGTCGAGGACTCCAACTTCCTCAACTTCCAGGCCAAGAAGGACAGTTCCCTCACCGTCACGAAGGACTCGGTCGTCCCCCTCGAATACAACGGCATCGGCCTCCCCCTCGGCGACGCCACCTGGACCCAGTGGGTCGACACCTGGCTGCGGGAGTTCAACACCTCCGGCGAGGCCGACGCCCTCTACGAGAAGTGGTTCGGCGTCCAGCGGGTCTTCCCGCTCAACCCGGCCTACTGACAAGGGGGTTCACATGTTCGTCGACTGGAGCTACGCCCTGCGCGACTGGTCCGCGTACCTGGACGCCGCCTGGCTGACCCTGCGCCTGTCCCTGGCCGCCTTCGCGCTGGCCTTCGCCCTCGGCCTCCTCGGCGCCCTCGCCCGCCGCTCCCGCCACCTCGCCCTGCGCGCCCCAGCGGCCGTGTACGTCGAGGTCCTGCGCAACACCCCGGTGCTGCTCCAGATGTTCGTGGCCTACTTCGTCCTGCCCTCGGCGGGCCTGCGCCTGACTCCCGTACAGGCCGGCGTACTCGCCCTCGGCGTCAACGTCGGCGCCTACCTCACCGAGATCTTCCGCGCCGGCATCGATGCCGTACCGGACGGCCAGCGCGAGGCCGCGAAAGTCCTGGCCCTCAGCCCCCTGCGGACCTTCGCGCACGTCGTCCTCCCGCAGGCCCTGCGCAACGTCTACCCGGCCGTCGTGGGCCAGCTCGTCCAGATCGTCCTCGGCTCCTCCCTGCTCTCGGCGATCTCCGTGCCCGAGCTGACCGGTACGGCGATGGTCGTCAACTCCCGCACCCTGCTGACCGTTCAGGTCTTCGGCATCGCGGCCGTCCTCTACCTGGTGCTGACCAACGCGGTCGCGCTCGCCGCGGGACTCGTGGGCCGCATGGCGTTCCGGCCGCCGCTGAAGCCCGCCCCGAAGCGCCGCGCCGTACGCCGCCTGCTGCCGAAGGGGGCGTGACATGGACTTCTCGCTCCTGTGGTCCAACCGCGAGCTCTACCTCGACGGCCTCAGATCCACCGTCCTGCTCTCCCTCGCCGCGATCGGCACCGGCACCCTCCTCGGCGTCCTCGTCGCCGCCGTACGCACCAGCCGCGTACCCGTCCTCGCCCAGCTCGGCCGGGTCTACCTGGAGGTGTTCCGGGGGACGCCGCTGCTCATCCAGATGCTGTTCCTGTACTTCGGCATCGCCTACATCGCGCCGATGGGGCTCACCGTCTTCGGCGCGGCCCTCGTCTCCCTCACCCTCTACCAGGGCGCCTACATCGCGGAGATCTTCCGCGCCGGGATCGAGGCCGTGCCGCGCGGACAGTGGGAGGCGGCGCGCGTACTGGGGCTCGGCCGGGCGCGGACGTTCGTCAGCGTCGTCCTGCCGCAGACCCGGACGATCGTCCTGCCGCCGCTCGTCGGGCAGTACCTGTCCCTCATCAAGGACACATCGATCGCCGTCGTCATCGGCTACGTCGAACTCCTGCGCCAGGGACAGGCCGTCATCGACCGCTCCGGCGACCCCGCCACCTCCTACCTCGCCGTCGCCGCCCTCTACTTCGCCGTCTGCTACCCGCTGTCGCTGCTCGTGCGGCGCATGGAACGAAAGGCGCTGCCCGTATGACCACCGCGCGGATCTCCCTGTCCGGGGTGCGCAAGCGCTTCGGTGACCTGGACGTCCTCCAGGGCGTCGACATCGACGTCGAACCCGGAGAGGTCGTCGTCCTCATCGGCGCCAGCGGCTCCGGCAAGTCCACGCTGCTGCGGATCATGTGCGACCTGGAGCGCGCGGACGGCGGCGAGGTGTGGGTGAACGGCGTCCCGCTGCACGACCGCAGGCGCGCCCCCGAGATCTTCGGGCACGTCGGGATGGTCTTCCAGCAGTTCAACCTGTTCCCCCACAAGACCGCCCTCGGCAACGTCACCCTCGCCCTGCTCAAGGTGCGGGGCCTCGGCAAGGCCGACGCCGAGGAACGCGGCCGGGCCGCCCTCGCCCGCGTCGGACTCGCCGACAAGGCCGCCAGCTACCCCGCGCAGCTCTCCGGCGGCCAGCAGCAGCGCGTCGCCATCGCCCGCGCCCTCGCCATGGACCCCAGCGTCATGTTCTTCGACGAACCGACCTCCGCGCTCGACCCCGAGCTGGTCGGCGAGGTCACCGGCGTCATGCGGTCCCTCGCCGAGGACGGCATGACCATGGTCGTCGTCACCCACGAGATGCGGTTCGCGAAGGACACCGCCGACCGGGTCGTCTTCATGGACGGCGGCGTCGTCCTCGAACAGGGGCCGCCGCGGGAGGTGTTCGCGAACCCGGCACAGCCGCGGACCCAGCAGTTCCTGCACCGCGTACTGGACACGTGAAGGACGATTCCGTGCACCTCCCCCCGGACGTCGTGTGCGTCGGCGAGACCATGGCTGTCCTCAGCCCGCCGACCGCGACCCCCCTCGACCGTCAGACCCACCTCGCCCTCACCGTCGGCGGCGCCGAGTCGAACGTCGCGTGCACGCTGGCGGCGCTCGGCCACCGCGCCGCCTGGGTGGGCCGCGTCGGCGCCGACCCCCTGGGCCGGCGCGTCCTGAACGACCTCGCGGCCCGTGGCATCGACATCTCGTCCGCCGAGACCGACCCGCACCGGCCGACCGGCGTGTACTTCAAGGACCCTGGCGCGGAGGGGACGGGCACGTACTACTACCGCCGGGATTCAGCGGCTACGGCCATGAGTACGGCCTTGACCGCCCTGCCTTTGTTGCGCAGCACCCGCATCCTCCACCTCACGGGGATCACCGCCGCCCTCTCGGACACGTGCGCCGAGCTGGTCGAGGCCGTCATCCTGCACCGGAAGGTCCCCGGCCCCCTCATCTCCTTCGACGTCAACCACCGCCCCGCGCTCTGGCGCACCGACGCGGCCCCCGCCCTCCTCACCCTCGCCCGCGCCGCCGACCTCGTCTTCGTCGGCCGGGACGAAGCGGAGAACCTCTGGAACACGGGCACGGCCGAGGAGATCCGCGCCCTGATCCCCGGCCCGACCCTGGTGGTGAAGGACGCGAGCCACGGCGCGACGGTGTACGAGGGTGAAGGCGTGACCGGCGGCGAAACCCGCACCTCGACCCCGTACGTCCCCCGCGCGCCCACCGCCTTCGTCCCCGCCCCCGCCGCCCGCGTCGTCGAACGCGTCGGCGCCGGTGACGCCTTCGCCGCCGGATACCTCGCCGCCCACCTCGAATCCCGCGCCCCCGCCGACGCCCTGCGCCTCGGCCACCTGACCGCCGCCGCGACCCTCGCCACCCGCGCCGACGTCCCCCCGCCCCTCACCCGCACCACCCTCGACGACCACCTCGCCCTCGACGACGCGGCCTGGTCCGCGCTGACCCTCTAGGAGCACGACCATGACCCACCAGGCGATCCGCACCACCGGCGCCCCCGCCCCCGCCTGGGCGTTCTCGCAGGGCGTCCGCAAGGGGCCGATCCTCCAGGTCTCGGGCCAGGGCCCGCAGGACCCCGCGACCGGCGCCTACCTGCACGAGGGCGACGTCAGGGCACAGACCCGGCGCACCCTGGAGAACGTGCGCGCGATCCTCGAAGCGGGCGGCGCCGGCGTCGGCGACGTCGTCATGTTCCGCGTCTACCTCACCACCCGCGCCGACTTCGCCGCGATGAACGAGGTGTACGCCGAGTTCATCGCCGAACACGTCCCCGAGGGCGCGCCCAAGCCGTGCCGGACGACCGTGTTCGTCGAACTCCCGCACGAGGTCATGCTCGTGGAGATCGACGCGCAGGCGGTCGTGGAGTGATCCTCGACTGGCGGTTCAAGGCCGTGCCGGACCACGCGTGGGGGAGTACGGCCGCCGAGTTCCTCGCGACCCGGCCCACCCTGGACGAGTTCGGCACCCCCCTCCTCACCCTCGACGCGTCCGCCCTCGAACACAACCTGCGCACCATGGCCGACTGGTGCGCTGCGGCCGGCGTCGACCTCGCACCGCACGGCAAGACCACCATGGCCCCCGCGCTGTGGCGGCGCCAACTCGACGCCGGGGCACGGGGGATCACCCTCGCGACCCTCGCCCAGGTCCGCGTCGCCCGCGCCTTCGGCATCCAGCGCGTCCACCTCGCGAACGCCCTCCTCGACCCCGCCGGACTGCGCTGGATCGGCGCCGAACTCGACCGCGACGCCGGGTTCTCCTTCACCTGCTGGGCCGACTCCCCGCGCACGGTCGACCTGCTGCGCTCGGCGTACACCGGGGAGCGTCCGCTCGACGTGTGCGTCGAACTCGGTGCGCAGGGCGGGCGGACGGGGGCGCGCGGCGTCGACGAGGCCGTCGCGGTCGCCCGGGCGATCCACGCGGACCCGCGGCTGCGGCTCGCCGGGGTCAGCGGATACGAGGGCGCCCTGAAGTCCACCGCCGCGATCGAGAGGTACCTCCGGGACCTGGTCGTCCTGCACGACAGGCTGCTCGCGGACGGCCTGCCGGACGTCCCTGACCCCGTCGTCACCGCGGGCGGCAGCGCCCACTTCGCCACGGTCGTACGGGAGTTGGCGCCCGTGCGCGCCGCCGGGACCCGTGTCCTGCTGCGCTCCGGCGCCTACCTGATCCACGACGACGGCTACTACCGCACCGTCTCCCCGCTCCCGCTGCGCAGCGCCATGCACGGCTGGGCCCGGGTGGTCTCCCGTCCCGAACCGGCCCTCGCGCTCCTCGACGGCGGCAAGCGGGACTTCCCCTACGACGAGGGGCTGCCCGAACCCCAACTGGTCCGGGGCGGCGGCGCGTCGGCTGGCGCGCGGGTCACCGCCCTCAACGACCAGCACACGTTCCTGCGCGACGCGGACGTCCAGGTCGGCGACGTCGTCCGCCTCGGCCTCTCCCACCCCTGCACCGCGTTCGACAAGTGGAACCTGATCCCGGTCCTGGCCGACGCGAACGCGCCGAACCCCCAAGTCGTCGATTTCGTAAGGACGTTCTTCTGATGCAGGACTTCTTGGCCACGCTCGCCGAGGGCCGCGTGATCGCGGTGATCCGGGCCCCCGAGATCCCGGACGCCGCGGCCCTGGCCACCGCGCTCGCCCAAGGCGGCATCCCCTGGGTCGAGTTCACGTACACCACTCCCGGCCTGACCGCCCACCTCCGGGACGCCGCCTCCGTCCCGGGCTGCCGTACCGGCGCGGGCACGGTCCTCACGGCCGCGCAGGCGGAGGCGGCGGTCGAGGCGGGCGCGGCGTACCTGGTGACGCCGGGGTGCCGCGAGGAGGTGGCGCGGGTCGCGACGGCCGCGCGAGTCCCCCTGGTCATGGGCGCCCTGACCCCGACGGAGGTGGCGTACGCCGTCGACCTGGGCGCGGCGGCGGTCAAGATCTTCCCGGCCCACTCCCTGGGCCCCCGCTACTTCAAGGACCTCAACGGCCCCTATCCCGGGGTCCCTCTGATCGCCTCGGGCGGCGTCAACGCCACGAACGCCGCCGATTTCCTGACCGCCGGTGCCCACGCGGTCTGCGCGGGGTCCGACGTGGTCCCGGCAGGCGTGGTCGCGGCGGGAGACTGGCCGGGGATCACCCGCCGCGCGGCGGGGTTCGTGGCGGCGATGCCGAACTCGCCCCTGAACTCCCCCTGATCGTACGGAAATTCGTAGAACATACACGCATCCATGCCTCCTCCTGGCGCGTCTTACGAGCAAACCCGCTGAACCTGGAGGAAACCGATGCGCCGACGACTCGTCATCTCCGTGCTCACGGCGGCCCTGTGCGGCACCGCGCTGGTGGGCACGGCCTCGACCGCGGAGGCCGCCGCCAAGGCCGTCGACTGCCGGAAAGTGAAATGTGTGGCGCTCACGTTCGACGACGGGCCGGTCGCGGACACGAAGAGACTGCTCAAGACGTTGGGCGACCGGAACGTGAGAGCGACGTTCTACCTGGTCGGGCAGAACGTGCAGCGCAACCCGTCCGTGGCGAAGGCGATAGCAGGCGGGGGGCACCAGATAGGCAACCACAGCTGGGACCACGCGGATCTGACGAAACTGAGCGCCGCGAAGATCAACGCGGAGTTCTCGCGCACGGACACGGCGATCAAAAAGGCGACGGGGCTCAAGCCGAGCACCGTGCGGGCGCCGTACGGGGCGCACAACGCGGCCGTGCGCAAAGCGGCGGCCCGCCCGCTCGTGCACTGGAGCATCGACACCCTGGACTGGAAGTACCGCGACACCGCCCGGCTCGTCAGGACCGTCACCACGCAGTCTCGCCCCGGCGACATCGTCCTGATGCACGACATCCACAGGACGACCGTCAACGCGATCCCCGCCATCATCACCGGCCTGAAGTCCCGCGGCTTCCACATCGTCACCGTCGACCAGCTGTTCGCCCCGGCGAAACTCCCCGCGGGCAAGGTCACGTACGACAACCGCAAGGCCTACCGGCCCTGATCACCGCCCGCCGCGGTCACCAGGGCGAGTCCGGC
Source organism: Streptomyces niveiscabiei (assembly GCF_033794345.1). NCBI lineage: Bacteria > Bacillati > Actinomycetota > Actinomycetes > Kitasatosporales > Streptomycetaceae > Streptomyces > Streptomyces niveiscabiei. The sequence goes on along the minus strand of NZ_JARAYJ010000019.1, from coordinate 49,223 downwards.
AGCGTCCCGCTCTGCGACAGCAACTCCACCACGGCGTCTCCCCGTTCGGTCCGGCCGATCCACACGTTGCGGCCCTGCCGGTACCGTTCGAGGAGCCCCGCGTCGGTGAGCTGCCGGCAGTGGTGGGTGGCGTTGGCGGGGCTGCACTCCAGGAGCGCGGCGAGGCGCCCCATGGTGAGGGGATGCGCGGCGGTACGCAGGATCGCGGCGCGCAGCGGGCCCACGACGAGCGCGAGGGGATCCTTGGCGGGGGAGGGCGCCGCCGAGGACTCCCAGAGCCGCCCGACCCCGGGCAGCGGGTAGCCGATCCACACCAGGTCGGGACGGTCGAGCGCGAACATCGACGCCCCGGGCCCGGAGAGGATCGGCACGAGGACGAGCCGGCGCCCGTCGAGCGCGTACGTGTCGGCCTGCGGATCCGGCAGCCTGAGACTCTCGCCGACGAGCTGGAACCGCGAGCTGAGATCCTGGAGCACCGCCTCGGAACAGTCCTGGAGGACGGCGGCACCGACCCGCTCCGTCTCCCGGCGCAGGTACGCCTCCGCACCCCGCCAGACCGGCTCGAACTCCAGCCACACCCGCCGCAGCACCTCCGCGTAGCCGTGGATCCACTGCCGGGGCCGGTCCACGACGGGCCGCCACTGCGGAGGCACCTCGCCCCCGAACTCCGCCTCCAGCTCGTCCAGCAGCGTCCCCGGCGCGAGGTCCGTCAACTGCGCGAACTGGGCCGCCGCGTCCCCCTCCGGCATGCACGCGGTGGGCGTGACGCAGTCCGGGATGATCGAGTACCCGGGCGCGAACAAGGGCCGCAGCACCGCCGCCCCCGCCTCGGGCACCGCACCCCGGACCATCTCCCGCCACCTGCGCGGCACCCCGTGGCTGCGCGCCCCGAACACGTCGGCCACCAGCGACAGCAGCGTCGCGCTCTGATGGGCCGCGAAAGAGATCCGCACCTCGGCGAGCGGGCCGAGACGCAACTCGGTGTGACTGTGCATCGAACCGTTCCTCAACTGCGCGTCTCCAGACGGGTCGTTCCCGTCGACGAGCGTAGGGAACAGCGCGTGGCCGGCGGGCACCACCACGTGCACGAGGACTCCCCATTTCATGCACAACATCCCAGTACAGTGGCCGTCCGGGCGGGGGATCTGGGAGTGCACCGGCATGACGGACAACAAGGACCGGGCGGAGTCGTTCGAGGCGGCGGCCTCGTCCCTGTTCGCCCCGCTGCGGGTCACGGACCCCGCCCCCGTGTTCCACGCGACGTTCGAGCACACGGCCATCGGCCCCGCCGCCGTCGTCCGCATCGAGGCCACGGGCGCCACCGTCATCCGCGACGGCCGCACCATGACCTCCGCCGACCGCGAGTGGGTGCACCTCACCCTCCTGCACGGGGGCCGGCTCGGCGTGGGACAGGACGGCCGCACCGACGCCCTGGCCCCGGGCGAGTTCTTCGTCCTCGACAACACCCGCCCCTACCGCATCATCGGCGACGGCCCCACCGACATGACCGTCCTGTGCGTCCCCCGCGCGAGCCTCGGCCGGCACGTGGACGCCATCGGCCGGCGCACCGCCCTCGCCGTCTCCGCCCGCACCGGCATCGGCGCCCTCCTCGGCCACGCCCTGTCCCCGGACGCCCTCCCCGGCCGGGCCGAACCCCGCGCCCACCTCGCGGACGCCATCACCGCCCTCCTCCTCGCCGAGTTCGCCGACACCGCCCCCGAACGGGCCCCGGTCGCCAGCGCCCTCGCCGACCGCATCCGCGTCTACGCCCTCGCCCACCTCGACGACCCCCACCTCACCGCCGAACACGTCGCCCGCCGCCATCACCTCTCCGTCCGCTACCTGCACTCCCTCTTCAAGGGCGCCGACCTCACCTTCACCGCCTGGATCCGCCACGAACGCCTCCTGCGCATCCGCCGCGACCTCCTCGACCCCGCCCTCACCGACCGCTCCACCGCGACCATCGCCGCCCGCTGGGGCATCCTCGACACGAAGCACCTCGGCCGCGCCCTGAAACGCGAGTTCGGCGAGACGGTCGCCGACCTGAGACGCCCCCGCAGAGCCACCTGAAGCACCCGCCGGGCCACCCGAGGCACACCCGCCGGGCCACCCGACCCGGCATCACGCGGGACTGCGCAACGGCACCACCCCCACACACCGCCCGCCCCGGTCCAGCAGCCGCCCCATGTGCTTCACCGTCCGCAGCACCACCGACCGGTCCACCACCGTCAGCCGGGGCAGCTTCCCCGCCACGTACGCCTCGAAGACGTGCACGTCCCGCAGATCCCGCAGCCACACGTCGAACAGGAGATTGGCCGGCCCCGCCGTGATCGCGCACATCCGCACCTCCCGCACCCCGGCCAGCACCCGCGTCGTCCGCTCCACGTACGGCGCCGGCACGGACGCGAAGTAGACCGCCGACAACGGCCACCCCGACAGCGGCCGGGCCAGATCGCACCGCAGATGCAGCCGCGAGGCCAGCAGCTCACGCACCCGGCGCCGCAACGTCGTCGGACTCACCCCCGTCGCCGACGCCAGCCCGCTCAGCGGCATCCGCCCGTCCGCGCTCAGCAACCGCAGCAGCCGCGCGTCGAGCTCGTCCCAGCACGGCTCCGGCGCCGCGACCGGCGGCAGCGACGCCGCGATCCGCGCACTCTGCGCCGCGTCGAGACTCCGCAGCCGCCACCGGCTCCCCTCGGTGGGCACGCCCGTCGACACATGCGTCCGCGTCGACCGCACACCCGGCGTGCGCCGGAACAACGACGCCGTGAACAGCGCCAGTTCGTCGAGACCGCGGGCCTGCACGGCGATCACGAGATCACGCGCCCCCGCCGTCAGCTTGACGTTCAGGACAGCCGGCTCCCGCGCGAACGCCAGCGCCACCTCCTCGGCCGCGCCGGGAGCCGTGTCCACCTCCACGAACCCCGTCACCATGAGCCGGGGATCGGACAGCCTCGGATACGCGGTCACCCACGCGAGCCCCGCGTCCGCGAGCCGACGCCACCGCCGGGCCACCGTCACCGGATCGACCCCCAGCACCTCCCCGACCAGCTTCCACGGAGCCCGGGGATGGATCTGCAACGCGTGCACGACCGCCCGGTCCAACTCGTCCAGCCCGACGGCGGCGGAATCCTGCACGCCCCCAGGCGGCGCATTCCTGCGCGAGCCGGCGGGATCCGGTGCGAAAACTGCATCGCCGTCCGGCGTTCTCCCGAGCACTCCACACTCCTTCCCACACAGCCGACCTGCCCGCTCCCTCTGCCCCTTCATCGTTCCGACCCCCACGACCGGTTCACGCTTCCGGCGACGAATGTCCGCGAGACCGCGAGGAGCCACTCGATGACACCCCCCACCCCCCTCCACATCCACTCCGCCCGCCTCGTGGACGGCACCGGCACCCCTCCCCTCGACGACGCCGTAGTCACCATCGATGCCCAGGGCACCATCACTTACGCCGGCCCCGCGGCCACCGCACCCCCGCCCGACCCCAAGGCGCACCTCGTCGACGCCACCGGCCACACCGTCCTGCCCGGCTTCTTCGACTGCCACGTCCACCTCGCCTACGCCCATGCCTCACCCCCCGGCCGCCGCGCCGAACTGGACCCCGTCCTCGTCACCCTGGACACCACCGCGCGCCTGCGCGAGACCCTCGACGCCGGGATCACCACGGCCCGCGACCTCGGCGGCCTCGCGGCGGGATTCCGGACCGCCGTCGAGTCCGGCCGTATCACCGGCCCCCGCCTCCACACGGCCGTACGCATCATCAGCCACACCGGCGGCCACGCCGATCTCAGGCTCCGGGACGGCACCGACCTGAGCGGCGGGATGGCGGAGATCGCGGACGACGAGACGGGCGCGCGGCTCGCCGTGCGGCGGGTGCTGCGGGACGGCGCCGATCTGATCAAGGTGTGCGCGACCGGCGGGATGGGCAGCCCGTACGACGACCCGGACGACGAGGGGCTCACCGAGGACGAGATCCGGGCCGTCGTCGACGAGGCGCGCCGGCACGGCGGCCGGCCCGTCGCCGCGCACGCGCAGGGCAACGCGGGCATCCTCAACGCGATCCGAGGGGGCGTCACCAGCGTCGAGCACGGGTACGGCCTCGACGACCGCGCCCTCGACCTCGCGGGCGAGCGCGGCGTGTTCGTCGTACCGACCCTGTCGACCGTGTACGCCGGGATCGACAAGGCGAAGATGGCCGACTACCACTACCAGAAGAAGACCCGCTGGTCCGGCGTCACCAAGGAGAACATCGCGCGGGCCATCGAACGCGGGGCCAGGATCGCGCTCGGCACGGACGCGGCGGTCGGCCCGCACGGCGTCAACCTGATGGAGCTGAGCTACCTCGTCGACCTGGGCATGGACCCGATGGCCGCGATCGTCGCCGGGACCCGTACGTCCGCCGAACTCCTGGGCCTCGACGACGAGTTGGGCACTCTCACGGCAGGCCGCACCGGCGACCTGATCGTCTGCGCCGGGGACCCCCTCGCCGACATCGGCGTCCTCGGGGACCCCGCGAACATCGTGTGCGTCGTCCAGGGCGGCGTCATACGCAAGGACCTGAGGTGGTGACGCGGACGCGGGAGCGGCCCACCCGGACGGACCGCGTCCTGGCGTACGTCGAGCGGGCCGGGAACGCGCTGCCCAGCCCGGTCATTCTGTTCACAGCGCTCTTCCTGATCCTGGCCGTCGTCTCCACCGCGTTCGCCGTCGCCCGGGTGCGGGTGACCGTGCCGGGCACCGGGGAGAGCGAGCCGATCGGCGGCCTGTTCACCGGCGAAGGGGTGCGCTGGCTGACGGAGAACCTCGTCACGAACTTCGCGACGTTCCCGCCGATCGCCGCCGTCCTGCTGATGGTGATGGCGGTCGGCGTCGCGGAGAAGGCCGGGCTCCTCGACACGGTCATGCGGGCGACGCTGGCCCGCGCGCCGCGCGCGGTGCTGCCGTACCTGGTGGCGCTGGTCGCCTGCCAGGCGCACATGATCAGCGACGTCGCCTCCATCGTGCTGCCGCCGCTCGCCGCCGTCGTCTTCCGCAGCGCGGGACGGCATCCCGTGGCCGGGCTGATCGGAGGGTTCGCGTGCGTCGGCGCGGGGTACGCGGCCGGGTTCACGATCGGGTCGCTGGACGCGCTGTACATCGGCATCACGCAGAAGGCGGCGTCCGTACTGCCCGCCGCGCAGGGGCTCGACCTCAACCTCCTCGTCAACTACTTCTTCACCGCGTCCAGCAGCCTCGTCCTCGGACTGCTCGGCGGTTTCCTCATCAGCCGGGTCCTCGAACCGCGCCTCGGCGTGTACGAGGGGGACGCCCCGGACGACGAACCCGGGAACCTCGCCCTCACGCCCGTACAGCGCCGGGGACTGCTGTTCACGGGGCTCGCCGTCCTGACGTACACGGCCGGTGTCCTCGCCCTGTGGCTTCCCGACGGCGCCCCCCTGCGCGGCGAGGGCGGCGCGCTGGTGCCGTCGCCGCTGCTCTCCGGAGTCGTGGCGGTCCTGTTCGGGGCGTTCCTGCTGGCGGGGACCGTGTACGGGTTCACCGTGAAGACGCTGAGCGGGGCCGAGGGCGTGGTCGGCGCGATGACCGAGTCCCTGAAGGCGATGTCCGGGTACATCGCGCTGATGTTCGTCGCCTCGCAGGTCATCGCGCTGTTCACCTGGTCCCGGGTCGGGATCCTGCTCGCCGTGAAGGCCGCAGCCGGGCTCGACTCGATCGGGCTCACCGGGTTCTGGGCACTGGTCGCGTTCGTCCTGCTCGCGGCCTGCCTGAACCTGTTCATCGTCTCCGGCTCGGCCCTGTGGTCGCTGGTCGGGCCCGTCTTCGTCCCCGCCTTCATGCTGCTCGGCATGAGCCCCGCGCTCAGCCAGGCCGCGTTCCGCATCGGCGACTCCGCGACCGGGATCATCACGCCGATGAACCCGTACGTCTTCCTCCTCCTCGCGATGCTCCGCCGCTACGAACCCGACGCGCGCCTCGGCACGCTGATCTCGCGCCTCGCCATCTTCACCGTCCCCTTCCTCGCGGCGTGGCTCGTCATCCTGGCCGTCTTCTACGGCTTCGACCTGCCGCTCGGGCCGGGTGCGCGGATCGGGCTGGAGTGAGACGCCCACACCGGGGGCGCTCGCCGGACCGCGCACGCGCACCCCCTCCGTGGAACCACGTACCCGCCTACGCAACCCGTCGCCGGCCCCGCCACCCCCACCGCCCCTCCGCTAGCCTCCCCGCATGCCTCTCACGACCGACCAGTTGACCGGCTACCTGGGCGAGGGCCTCGACGCCGATCTGGCGCGCTGGTTCCCCGGCGCGGAGTACGCCTCGGTACCCGAGGACACCCGGCCGGTCGAGCCGTTCCTCGGGCGCCTCCCGGTCGCCGCCCGGGCGGCGCTGGCCGCCTTCGACCGCCGGGTCCGCGCGGGCCGCATGCCCGCCTTCCTCGACATCCACGACTGGTCGTACGCCTTCGAGTTCGCCGAGAACGACTGCCGGATCCTCGGCACCGACCACGAGACCGAACTCACCGACGACGACGTCTGGTCCGTCGGCGCCGACGGCGGCGGCAACTACTACGTCGTCCTCACCGACGGCAAGGTCGCCGTCTGGTCCCACGAGGAGGAGGTCATCGAGGAGGGCACCCAGTTCGACAACCTCGACGTGTACGTGTGGTCGCTGGTCCGCTACCACGCGATACGCCGGGGCGTTCTGCGGCTCGCGGACGTGGAGGCCGACTTCCAGGCCCTCGGCCAGCCGGGAGCCCTCGCGGAGACCGTGGGCCTCCTCGCGACCCTGCCGTCCTAGAGCGACCCCCCTACGTCTGCGACGCCCGCACCGCCGCCCGGTGCGAGTCCGCCAGCGGGCACGTGTCGACGTGCCGCATCAAGTGCCCCGTCAGCTCGGCCAGTTGCGTCACCTGTTCCGGGGACAGGGCGTTGAAGACGAGCGCCCGGACCGTGTCCACGTGTCCGGGCGCCGCCGCTTCCAGAGTGGTGCGGCCGGCCTCGGTCAGCCGGAACGTGACCCCTCGGCGGTCCGTCTCGCAGTCGCTCCGCTCGACCAGCCCCCGGCGCCGCATGCGCGCGAGCTGATGGGAGACGCGGCTCTGTTCCCAGTTCAGCGACGCGCCGAGATCCCTGGCCCGTACTCCCGCGTCGGCGTCGTTCAGCCGCCCCAGCACCTCGTAGTCCGCCACGGAGATCCCGTGGTCGTCCTGGAGCTGGCGTCCCAGGTCTGTCTGGAGGCGGGAGCTGAGCTGCATCAGTCCGTGCCAGGCGAGGAGTTCCTCGTTCGTGAGCCACTGCGTCATGGGGCCAGCGTAATGGAGTGAATGACAGGTCATATATATTGGATGATGTGTCATGGAGTTCGGCGCGGGTCCGCCGCGCCGCTCGTCTGCCGGGAGCCCCCATGGAACGGATCATCAACCGCGTCACCGAGAAGCAGCACCTCGGCCCCGACGCGCAGGTCGACGACAAGGCGCTCGTCTTCGTCCCCACCGACCCCGCGCTCACCGACCCGTTCCTGGCCCTGGTCGAGGACCGGTTCTCGGCGCCGGGCTTCGAGTGGCACCCGCACCGGGGCCTGGAGACCGTCACGACCGTCGTCGACGGCGTCCTCGAACACGGCGACAACCTCGGCCACGCGGGAGCCCTGGAACCCGGCGAGGTCCAGTGGATGACCGCCGGACGCGGCATCATCCACCGCGAACTCGCCTACCGCGACGAACACGCGCACGTCCTCCAGATGTGGCTCAACCTCCCCGCGGCGAAGAAGCTGACCCCCTCCCGCTACCAAGACCTCACCCGCGCGGCGATGCCCCGCGTCGAGACCCCGGGCGTCCGTATCGACGTCCACGCGGGCACCGTGGACGGCGTCACCGGCGCCGCCGACACCCACCACCCGGTCCAGGGCCTGGTCGCGACCCTCGACCCCGAGTCCTCGTACACGCTCGACGTCCCGCCGGAACACCGCCTGTTCGCGCACGTCATGAACGGCCGCCTCCTCGTCGCGGGCCGCGAGCTGCACGCGGGCCGCACCGGCTGGTCCGACCCCGTCGCGGGCCCCGCCGCCACGACCCTCCACCTCAAGGCCACCGACCCCGACCGCCCCGCCCGCGTCATGATCTACAGCGGCACACCCCTGCGCGAACCCGTCGCCCTCGGCGGCCCGTTCGTCATGAACAGCGAGCACGAGATCAGGAAGGCGTTCGCGGACTTCCGCAGCGGCACGTTCGGCCCGGTTCCGCGCACGGCACGGCTCGCCTACGACCGGTGACCCGCCCGGCCGCCCGCGGCGGACCCCCACCGGGCCCGTCGGTACGCTGATCACCCTGTGGCCCGCAGGAAAGGCAGGACCCCGCATGACCCCCCGCATGCCCCTCCGCTGCGCCGTACTCGACGACTACCAGGACGTCGCCCTGGCCTCGGCGGACTGGAGCCCCCTCGCCGGCCAGGTCGACGTACGCACCCTCCGCGAGAACATCACCGACCAAGACAGCCTGGCCCGCGAACTCGCCGACTGCGAGATCGTCGTGGCCATGCGCGAACGCACCCCCTTCGACGCCGCCCTCCTGAAGCGGCTCCCGAAGCTGCGGCTCCTGGTGACGACGGGCATGCGCAACGCGTCCATCGACCTCACGGCGGCGGCCGGACAGGGCGTCACCGTCTGCGGTACGGCGAGCGGCGCGACCCCGCCCGCCGAACTCACCTGGGCCCTGCTCCTGGGCCTCGCGCGCCACCTCACCACCGAGGCGCGGGCCCTGCGCGAGAACGGCCCCTGGCAGTCGACGCTCGGCCAGGACCTCGCCGGCCGCACCCTGGGCCTCCTCGGACTCGGCCGCCTCGGCAGCCAGGTCGCCCGCGTCGCCACGGCGTTCGGCATGGACGTCCTCGCCTGGAGCCAGAACCTGACGGCGCAGCGCGCGGCGGACGCCGGAGTACGACTCGCCGCCTCCAAGGAGGACCTGCTGACCCGCAGCGACTTCGTCTCGATCCACCTCGTCCTGTCCGACCGCACCCGCGGCCTCCTCGGCGAACCCGAACTGCGCGCGATGCGCCCCCACGCGTACCTGATCAACACCTCCCGCGCCGCGATCGTCGACCGGGACGCCCTGGTCCGCGCCCTGCGCGAACACTGGATCGCCGGAGCCGGCCTCGACGTCTTCGAGACGGAACCCCTCCCCGCCGACGACCCCCTGCGCACCCTCCCGAACGTCCTCGCGACCCCGCACCTCGGCTACGTCACCGAGCGCAACTACCGGACGTTCTACGGAGAGGCGGTCGAGGACATCGCGGCGTTCCTTGCGGGCACGCCGGTACGGGTGCTGACCCAGCGCTGAGCCCCGGGCTACTCGGCGTCCGGCACCAGACACGCGACGGCCGTCTCCAGCAACTCCCGCTGCCGCGCCAGGTGTTCACCGCCCGCCGGGGTGTCCACGAGTATCTGGTAGACCCGGCCCGCCTCCCCCGCCACGAACACCTCGACACGGCTGCGGGCGGCACTCTGCCCACGCCAGTGGTACCCGAGATCCAGCCGCACCCCCTCCTTCCCGCCCTGGCGGAACGCACGCGTCGTCGCCCGCAGAGCGGCCATGGACGACTCGGCCTCCTCGCGGTACCAGGCGAGCTGCCCGGCAGCCGCCGCCCGAGCGGTCGGCCCGTACGAGGTGTCACGCTTGAGGACGATCTCGTACGTGCCGCCGGGCGAGGCCCACGCGCTCTGGATCGCGTTCTTCTTGGTGCGCGTCCACCCGTCCGGAACGGCGAACACCGCTGTCAGCTCCGGCTCCGCCACCCGGCGCCACCCTCGCGGGAGCGCGGGCAGGGAGGGCGAGGGAACCGCCGCGGCGGTGGTCGCGGACGGCGGGGGAGCCGCTGAGGCGGTGCTCGGAGCACCGGGACGCGCGGCTGTCGCCCCAGGGAAGCCCGGCACCCCGAAGACGGCGAGCAGGATGCCCGCCACCGCCGCGAGCGCCGACACCAGCGCGGCGATCTCTCCCAACCGCCGTGCGGGAGCGCTCCTTTGATCCGGATCCTCAGCCATCCGCCCCTCCCAGCCGTCACCGGGGTCACCCCCCTTCCTCATTGAACGGGACCGGGACGCCACCGCAAAGACCGCGCGGATCACGCCGCCGGGCCGCGCACGACACGACGGCCACGATCCGGCCGCACATGTCCGCTGATCCGAACGGGTGCGTCCGCGCCGGGCAGTGGGCCGTTCGGCGCAGCCCGCACCCCCGGCGACCGGGCGCGCGGGTTTGCTGACCCCATGAGGACCTACTCGACGCGCCGCGCGCTGACCCTGCTGACCGTGCTGCTCGCGACGGCCCTGCCGACGGCCGAGGCACAGGCGGACCCCTCGGACTGCACCGCCGGGACCGGGCCCTACCAGCGGCAACTGGAACGGCACCTGAGACTCCCCGAGGACGGGCGCCAGTCACCCGCCGACTGTCGGGCCATCAGCGCCTTCCAGGCCCGCAGCGGCCTCTTCCCGGCGAACGGCTACGCCAACTACCCGACGTACCGCATGATGCTGGTCGCCCGCGCCGCCTCCCACCCCAACGCCGGCCGCCGCTGCCCCGTCGACGCCCACCGGGTGGCCTGCGTGGACCTCGCCCGCCAGCTGATGTGGGTGCAGCAGGGCAAGCGCGTGCTCTACGCCCCCGTACCGATCCGCTCGGGCCGCGACGGCTACGAGACCCGCACCGGCACCCACCGCGTCCACCTCCGCCACAAGGACCACTACTCGTCCCTCTACAACCGCTCCCCGATGCCCTACGCCCAGTTCTTCGACCGCGGCCGGGCGTTCCACGGCTCCTACGGGGACCTCTTCAAGGGCGGCTCCCACGGCTGCGTCAACCTGCGCGTGGGCGACGCGCGGCGGCTGTGGGGCGTGCTGCGGAAGGGGGACCGGGTGGTCGTGTGGGGGACCCGGCCGGGGATCGTGCGGGAGGCGGGCCCGGGGGCGTGAGCCTCAGCCGGTCCGGCGGATCAGCAGGACATGGTCGATGACCTCGGCCCGCTGACCGCCGGGGCCGGTCGCGACGCGCCGGGGGGTGTCGGCGCGCTCGACGCTCCAGACCGTCGGGTCGAGGGCGAGCCCGGCGGCGACCTCCTGCGGGCTCGGGTAGTGCGCGCCGGGATCCTGGTTCCACGACCACGGCGCCGCCGACCCGTGGTCGACGACCAGCAGCCGCCCGCCGGGCCGCAGCGCGTGCGCGGCCGTACGCAGCGCGCTCGCCCGGTCGAACGCGTACGGCGTCTGGAGGAACTGGGCGCTGACCAGGTCGAACTCCCCGGCGGGGAAGGACTCGCCGAGATCGTGGCGTACGGCGCTGACGCGCTCGCCGAGTCCGCGTGCGCGCGCGAGGTCCGCGAGGCGGCCGACCGCGACCGCCGAGATGTCGACGGACGTGACCTGCCAGCCCTGCCCGGCGAGCCACAGCGCGTCGCCGCCGTCGCCGCAGCCGAGGTCGAGCGCGTCGCCGGGTCCGAGTCCCGTCGCGATCTCCGTGAGGCGGGCGTTCGGGCGGGGATCGCCGTTCGCCTCGCGGGCCGCGTAGACGCCGTCCCAGAAGGTGAACGCGTCGGTGGTGTCCATCGGGGAACTCCTCGTGTCGGTGGACGGCCAGTCTCACCAGGGAGGCCGCGCGCGGGCACGGAAACTTGCGGGAACGGCAAAACCGGCCCCGCCGCGACGAGGGGGCCGGTCAGTTACGCAACGCCTTACGCGGAAGCCCCGCGCGCCCGCCGCCGCAGCGCGAACACCGTCGCCACCGCGCCCGCGGCCAGCACCCCGCCCCCGAGCGCGACCGGCACCACCGGAGACGTCGTGGACGTGTCGGCGGCGACGTTCTGCGCCTTGAGGTCGGCGATGTACCGCGGCGAGGGCGCCGTACGCGCGAAGTGGCCCGGGATCGGCTTCACCGACTTCACGGAGCCGTCCGTGTTCAGCAGCACCTGCTTGTTGTTCGGGTGCCGGAAGTCGAACATCCCGGCCAGGCTGTTCGCGCGCTCGTCGAAGGAACCGTCACCGATCCGCCCGGTGCACCAGTTGTCCTCGATGAACCGGGTGATCGACGCCTGCTCGGTCGCCGTGTGGTCGATCGCGTTCACCTTGCTGTACGGGGAGACGACCAGCAGCGGCTGCCGGGTGCCGGGGCCGCAGCGGTCGGCGTACCCGTGCGCGGCGGCCGGGCCCGCCTGGCAGGCGGGGGAGTCGACGGCCTTGCCGTTCGAGCCGGGCGTCGAGTCCTTGGAGCCGTTCAGGACCTTCGAGGTGACGTGGTCGTACCAGCCGTCGGAGTCGTCGTACGCGATCACGACCGCCGTCGACCTCCACTCCGGGGACTGCTGGAGCGCGTTGATCTCCTTGACCAGGAAGTGCTGTTCGTCGACCGGGTCCGAGTAGGCGGCGTGGCCGTCCTGGTACTCGGCGGCCTTGAGGAAGCTCACCGCGGGGAGGCGGTTGGCCTTGAGGGCCGCGTCGAAGTCGCTGAGGTCGTAATTGTGGTTCGCGCGGCCCGCGTGGCCGATCTCGGCGATGTTCTTCGGCGCGAGGTGGTGCGGGTTCGACGTCGACCTGTAGTACTGGAACGGCGAGTGGTGCGGCGAGTAGTCCACGACGGCCGCGCCGCCGACGTTGGTGTGCGTGGCGCCCGCGCACTTCGCGCGGTCCCCGCTCTTTCCGTCCCACGCGGTGCTCGGCCGGAACCCGCCCTGGAACCAGCCCCAGCTCACGCCCTTGGAGTTGAGCAGGTCGCCGATGTTCCTGCCCTGCATCTGCGCGAGCGCGTCGCTGCTGGTGCGGTCCTTGTCCGAGCAGTCGTCGAACGCCGGGTCGGGGTCGTTGACGACCGTGCCGACGCCCTTCGCGTCCGGCGAGACGACGGTGTACGCGTCGGGCTTCGCCGTCCGCCTGCCGGTCTTCGGGTCGACGGAGACGACGCCGTGGGTCTGGCCCGAGACCAGGTTCAGCGCGCCGGGCGTGGACGGGCCGTACACGGAGCTGAAGGAGTGGTCGCCGAGCGCGTAGTGCTGGGCGTAGTTCCACAGCGCGGTGACGGTGTTGCCGTCGTAGTAGTCCATGACCAGGCCGGGCTCACCGAACAGGCCGGTGCACTTGTCGACCTCGGTGTTCTCGACGTACTGGTCGGCCTTGCCGCCGTTCGCCGCGTACTGCTCCGGGCCGTAGGAGTGGTTCTGGTCGCAGGTCATCGCCTGCGCGGAGGAGAGCCGCTGGGGCGCGTACAGGTTCGGATTCTTCTTCAGCGGGCCCGTGTTCGACAGGTTGTCGGCCTTCGGGGTGCGCGCGGCGGCCCTGAACGTCGTGCCGTCCGTGTTCGCGGCCTGCGGGTAGGTGCCGAAGTAGTGGTCGAACGACACGTTCTCGTCGTAGATCACCACCAGGTGCTTGATCGGCGTCCCGGTGCGCGGGGTGCCGTGGTGGCCGTGCGCGCCGGCCGCCGAGGCGGGGGCGGCTCCGCTCGCCGCGGCCAGGGCGGCGGCGCCGAGCAGGGCGCCGACGCGCGCCAGGCGCCGTACGCCGGAGGGGGTGGGTGTGCCGATCATGCGGGTCTCGCCTTCCGGGAGAACAGGGGTGTACCGGCTACGGATCATGGGTAACGCGTGCGGCGGACCGGGGGAGAGGTGGTGACCGGGGGACGAACGGCGGGTCAGGACATGTCCATGCGAACTTGAACTTTTCTTGACACCGCCGGCATACGGTCAGGCGAGAAGAGTCCGGCCCAGCCAGTCCGACCCGTCCCGCACCCCGGGCAGCGCGAAGAAGTACCCGCCGCCGAACGGGCTGACGTAGTCCACCAGCGGCTCCCCGGCCAGCCTCTTCTGCACCGCCTCGAACTGCCGCGCCAGATCCTGCTGGTAGCACGTGAACAGCAGCCCCATGTCCAGGTTCCCGTTGCTGTCCACGCCCCGGTCGTAGTTGTAGCCCCGCCGCAGGATCCGCTGACCGTCCGTCGCGGACGTCCGCGGGTTCGCCAGCCGGATGTGACTGTCCAGCGGGATCACCGAACCCTTCGGGTCCTGCGGGTAGTTGGGTACGTCCGTCTCGCGCCGGCCGTCGAGCGGCGCGCCCGTGTCGCGGGCCCGGCCGAACATCCGCTCCTGCTCGGTGATCGAGACGCGGTCCCAGAACTCGACGAGCATCCGGATCAGCCGGACGACCTGGTAGGTGCCGCCGACCGCCCACGCCGGTTCGCCGTCGCCCGCGCCGACCCACACCAGGCGGTCCATCTCGCGGGCGCTGCCGGTGTCCGGGTTGGCGATGCCGTCCTTGAAACCCAGGTGGTTGCGGGGCGTTCCCGAGGGGCGCGGCGGGCTGACGAAGCCGTCCATGCGCCACCGGATCTGCATCCCGCCGCGCGTGTGCCGGGCGACGTCACGCAGGGCGTGCAGGACGGTGTCCGCGCTGCCCGCCGTGAACTGGACGCCGAGGTCGCCGTGGCACCAGTCCGGGTTCAGGTCGTCGTCCGGGAACGCGGGCATCGCCGTCAACCGGCGCGGTCTGCGGGCCGCGAGGCCGTAGCGGTCGTCGAACAGGGACGCGCCCACGCCGACGGTGACCGTCAGGCCGTCCGCCGCGACGACCGGGCCGAGGGTCCCCGAGTCGACGGGGGGTGCGGTGATACCCGCCTCGTCCGGGCTGCCGCCGGCCGTGAGGAACCGGGCGCGGGCGGTCAACGTCCGCAGCAGGTCGGCGAGTTCGGCGCGGTTCTCGGCGGTCGCGTCGAACGACACGTACGCCGTCGCCTTCTGGGCCGGTTCGACGATTCCGGCCTGGTGGACGCCGTGGAAGGGGGCGGCGGAGGGCGCCGCCACGGCCGTACCCCGGTCGGCGGCGACCAGGCCGGTTCCGGCGACCGCCGCCGCTCCGGCCAGGAAACCCCGGCGTCCGACTTCGCCGCTCACGCTGTCCTCCGTACGTCCGTCAGGGCGGCGACGTCCGCCAGCCGCTCGACCAGCCCGCTCACATCCGCGTCGACCTTCTCCCGCTGGGCGCGCGTCAGCTGTCCCAGCGGTTTGCCGTCGACCCCGTCCAGCGTGCGCCGGGCCCGGTCCATCCAGGTGTCCAGCTCGGCGAGCCCCGCGTCCCGCGTCGTCAGCAGGGGCCGCAGGAACCCGAGCAGCGCCCGCGTCCCGTCGAGGTTGGCCCGCACGGTCGCCAGGTTGCTGCCGCTCCCGCGGTCCGTGCGCCCCGTCAGCTCGAACTGCACGGCGTTCTCCAGGATCTCGTGCGCCCGCAGCCCCACGTCCGCCGGGTCCATCCGCTCGCCCGGCCAGTCCCGCTGGAGCGCGTGCACGGCGCGATCGAGCGCGTCGGCCGGCGCGCGCAGGCTGCTCGCGGACTCCCCGTGCCACAGCCCCCGCTCGACGCGGTGGAACCCCTCGTCCCGCCCGTTGATCGCCTCGTCCGCGTCCCCGAACGTGCCGTACGCGGCGCCCATCCGCTCGTACACGAGATGCGCCGGCAGCCACGCGGCCCGCGCGGCGGCCAGGTCGCCCCGGTCGACGGCCGCCTTGAGCACGTCCGTCGTCCGCGACAGCTCGACGGTCCGCGCCCCGATCCACTTCTGGTACGCCAGCGTCGGCGCGATCAGCTCCTGCTGCGTCACCGGCAGCGCGGCGGGCCCGCTCCTCGTACGGCTCCCCGTGATCCGTACGGTCGGCCCGGTCACGGCGTCCGCGTCGTCGGGCAGGCACTTGAAGGCGTACGACCCGTCGCCGAGCGTCACCCGCAAGGGCCGCCGCGTACCCGGTCCGAGCCCCTCGACCTCGCCGTACACCGCGCCGGTCCGGGCGTCGGTGAGGTACACCTCGGCGGCGGCGTCGGAGGTGTTGTCGAGGTCGAAGACCTGCCGCCCGCCCTCCGGTTTCTCCCAGCCGCGCCCGCAGTCGCCGGACGAGACCCGCACGGTGGTGTGGGGCAGCCCGTCCGGGGCCGCCGACGGCGTCGGGTGCGCCCCGCAGGCGGCCACGGCGACGAGCGCGCCGCCCACCAGCAGGGCGCCGCGGAACGGGGTCTCACGTGCGGGTTTCGGCACGCCGGGCCTCCAGGGGTGCGTGCGGACGAGGCGGCGCGGACGATCGTAGGCACGCCCTCGGACCCGATCCGGCCCCCTGACCCGCTCCTGACCGAACCCTGGCGCAGAATTCGCCCGGGGTTCATCCGAGGAGCGTGGCCAGCACGTGCGGCCACGCGGCGGCGCCGAGCCGCGCGTCCGCCTCGGGGGTGCCGCCGTAGCGGAAGCGCGGGGACGGCGGGAGCGGGGACTCCCCGGGGAAGCGGACGCGGTGACCCGCGTCCGGGTCTGAGACCAGGCGTGCGCCGGGGTGGCGTGCGGCCAGGTCCTCGGCGTGGGGGAGGGACGGCCACATCGCGTCGTCGCCGCCCGCCACCAGGAGCAGAGCGGCCCGGGAGACGGGGATGCGCGCTGCGGGGAGCAGGCGGGCGAAGGTCCGCTCACTGCGCTCGTACCAGCCCCGGATGGCGACCGGGTCCTCGGCCGGACGCGGCCACGTGTCGTCCATCGGGACGTACGGCAGGGGGCGGCCCCGCCAGGTCCACGACGAGCAGGGGGTGCCGTGCGGGCTCGACCAGACGAGGGAGGTGGGGGAGACGGCGACGACGGCGGCCACGCGCGGGTCGTGCGCGGCGGTCAGGAGAGCGGCCTCGGCGCCCTTGGACGTGCCGAGGATCGTGACCCGGTCCGTCCCGAGCAGGTCGAGCGCGCCGGTGAACGTCTCCAGCGGGACCTCGTCGATCCCCGCCGGCTGCCCGGGACCGCCGAACCAGCGGATCGACAGGGCCGTCAGCCCGTGCTCGGCGAGGAGACGGACGCGTTCGCGTTCGACGCGGCCACTGGAACCGGCGAGGACGAGGACGCCGGTGTCGCCGGCGCGTACGAGTTCATGGTCGTCGGGGCGCATGGGGTCAGCGTAGGGAAGGGCGCCGGACGTGGCGGAGCCCGGGAGTCGTATCCAGCTCCCGGGCCCCTGGGGATGCCACCCAATTGCGCACGCCGATGGCGTTTAAGAGAAAGGATCAGTCGTCAGGCCGACGTGTTCTTCCTTTGAACTACCGCGCCCTGAAAGAGAGGCGCAGGCGAGATTCGAACTCACATCCGACGGCGTTCGTCCCTTCCCGTTCGATCCGGCGATCGGTGGCGATGCTGAAGCTGGAGCGAGAGTCTGAGATTGATCGCGGTTGCCTCTGCCGGTTTGGGCTACCCCGGCGCGTGGTGCCGGGGGAAGGACTCGAACCTTCACTGTGACCGCGTTTTTCAGGCTGAACGTCTCAGTTTCAGCTTGCGCTCCCGCGTGGACCGGGCCTCAATTCCGGTCCGCGCATGTCGCGCACCCCCGCGCTCGCACGCGGGGGCGACTGTGGGGGTGTCAGCTGAACAGGTAGCCGAACACCGCGTCCCCGACCCGCCGGTCGGTGACCTCCGTGCCGTTCGCCTCCTCGCGGGCGAACTTCACGGCCTGCTGCAACTTCTCGACACGGTCCAGGAGTTCGTTGACCCGCCGGGCGGGCAGCGAGCCGGAGAACTTCACCGTCGTCCAGTAACCGATCGGCACGTCCTCGTAGTACACCTCGACCTGGGCCGGGTGCTTCTCCGTCGCTTCGGCCTTGACGTGGTTGCGCGGCGTCTTCTTCGTCCGGATCGTCCGTACGGGGTCCGTCTTCCACCAGTCCGTCGACGGGTCGAGGGACCAGGACTCGGCGGCGTCCAGCACCGGCAGCTTCTTGACGAAGGTGTGCAGATCGGTGAGCTGCTTCTCCAGGAACAGCAGGTAGCTCACCGGCACGTCCGCGACGACCGTCCGCCCGTCGACCACGACGTCCGCGCGGGCCGCGCAGTTCGCCCAGTCCTTCGTCGCCGTCACGTCGAAGAGCCGCGTCAGCGACGCGGACATCTCCCGCAGTACGTCCTCCGCCTTGACCTGAACCCGCGTGGACTCCGGCGGCAGCTGCTCGCCCTCCTCGTCCTTCGGCTGGTACGTACGCGAGATCCCGGTCAGCAGCGCCGGCTTCTGCACCTTGTGGTGCGCGGCGGTGATGTCCTGGAACGACTTGCTCTTGACGCCCTTTTCGACAGCGATGATCTGGTTGAGCTTCGCCATGTGGCCCCCCTTCGAACACACGAAAACCTAGCGGACGCCCGGCAGTTGAGTCGCGCGATTATTTCCCGGTGACCCGCACACCGCGATGATCGTTACGGCGGCATGAGAACGATGACGCGCCGAGCCGCCCTCACCACCCTCCTCACCACGGCCGCCGCCCTGGCCCTCGCGGCCCCCGCCGCGCCCCGCGCCGCCGCGGACCCGGCGTTCGACCAGCAGGTCCTCCAGCGCACCAACGACCACCGCGCCCGGCACCGCGTCCCGGCGGTCACCCTGGACCCCGAGATCAGCCGCTGGGCGCAGGACTGGGCCGACCACCTGGCCGCCCTCCAGCGCCTCGAACACCGCTCCGCCAACAAGTACGGCGAGAACCTCCACTACACGTGGCGCTCCGACGGCGCCTCGCCGACCGGCACCGAGGTCGTCGACGCCTGGTACAACCAGGTCCGCGCCTACACCTATTACGGCCGTGAGCCCGACATGGGCACGTTCAAGGAGTGGGGCCTGTTCAGCCAGGTCGTGTGGAAGTCCTCCGCCCGCATCGGCGTCGGCATGGCGAGGACGACGAACGGCAAGACGTACGTCGTCGTCAACTACGCGCCGGCGGGGAACGTCGCGGGCCAGTACGCGGCGAACGTCCTGCCACCCACGTGACGTACGGGAACGCGGTGACAGACTGATCCCATGTCGACACTCTTCACCCGCATCCTCTCCGGCGAACTCCCCGGCCGTTTCGTCTGGGAGGACGACCGGGCCGCCGCGTTCCTGAGCATCGCCCCCCTCACCCCCGGCCACACCCTCGTCGTCCCCCGCGAGGAGGTCGACCGCTGGACCGACGCGGACGCCGAACTCCTCGCGCACTGCGTGTCCGTGGCCCAGAAGATCGGCCGAGCCGCCCAGCACGCCTGGGACGCCCCCCGCGCCGCCCTGATCGTCGCCGGCTTCGAGGTCCCCCACCTGCACATCCACGTCGCACCCGTCTGGGAGATGGGCGACTTCGACTTCTCCAAGGCCGAGATCGAGAAGGACGAGACGAAACTGGACGAGGCGGCGGACCGGCTGCGGGGGGCGCTGCGGGAGCTGGGGTACGTGTCGCAGGCCCCGTGAAATCATCGGTGAACAGGGGCATTTCACCCCTCGGCCGAGCGGAAGGTGGAGCGGTGGCGCGAGTACTGGTCGTCGGTGGCGGGATCGCGGGCGCGGCGGCGGCGTTGGCTCTGGACAGGGCGGGGCTGGACGTCGAGGTGTTCGAGGCGCATCCGGACGCGGCGGAGGACATCGGGGCGTTCCTGACGCTCGCCAGCAACGGGATGCGCGCGCTCAGGGAGATCGGCACGACGGAGGCCGTCACCGCGATCGGGTTCCCGCTGAGGTCGATCCGCCTGCTGGAGAGCACGGGCGCCGAGGCGGCGCACGCGCCGATGGGCGAGGCGGCGGACCCGGCGCTGAACTTCCGCTGCCTGCGGCGCGAGGAGCTCGCGGTGGCGCTCCAGAAGGAGGCCGTACGGCGCGGCATCCCGATCCGGTACGGCGCCCGCCTCACGCACGTCGAGGAGCAACCCGGCGCCGTCACCGCCCACTTCGCCGACGGCGCCACGGCCACCGGCGGCCTGCTCCTCGGCGCCGACGGCCTCAACTCGGTGGTCCGGCAGGCGGTCGCGCCCGACGCGCGGCCGGCGTACGCGGGCCAGTACGTCTTCTACGGCTACACCACCGACGCCGGACCCGCCGCCGAGACCGACTGCTTCACCATGGTCCGGGGCAGCGCGGCGGCGTTCGGGTTCGCGTGTTCGCCGGACGGCGAGACGTACTGGTTCGCCCGGGTCGGCGGCGACCCGCTGACCGCCGAGCGGATCGAGGAGGGAACTCCGGAGGGCTGGCGCGAGCTGCTCGTACCGCTCCTGCGCGAGGACGATACCCCGGCCGCCGGCCTGGTCGCCGCGACCCCTGGCCGGCTCATGGTCACCAACGCGACGGAACTCCCGGTCGGCATGCCGTGGCGCTCCGGCCGGACCCTGGTCCTCGGCGACGCGGCCCACGCGGCGTCCCCCGCGACCGGCCAGGGCGCCTCGATGGCGCTGGAGGACGCCGTCGTCCTCGCGAAGTGCCTGCGCGACCTGCCGGACACCGACGCGGCGCTCGACCGGTACGAGGCGCTGCGCCGCCCGCGCGTGGAGCACAACATCGTCGCCAGCGGCGCCATGTCGCGGGGCACGTACAACGCGACCGACGCGAACGGCCGCCCGGTCGGCAAGACACGGCCCGGCGACGACACCCTCGCGGAACTCCTGGACTGGGAGGCCGATATCACCGATATCGCCGGTATCGGGGACTTCCCGACGGAGTGACCTGCGCGTCACCGGTCTGAGGCGGCACGGCGATTTCTCGCCGTGCCGCTCTTTTTGCGTCACATCGCTCAGCGGATTCGTGCTGCCCGGTTGACGTCACCGGTTAAACCGGTGACGATAGCTGTGTCAGCCTCCACTCGGCACCCCGCGAAAGGGAACTCCACATGATCGGCAGGCGCACCTTCACCAAGGCGATGGGTACGGGCGTCGCGGCCGTCTCGCTCGGCGGCATCCGTACGGCGTCGGCCGCATCCTCCGACTTCTCGCGGGTCAAGCAGGTGCGGGCCGGTCTCCTGGACGTCGGCTACGCCGAACTCGGCCCCGCGCACGGCCCCGCCGTGATCTGCCTGCACGGCTGGCCCTACGACATCCACAGCTACGCCGACGCCGCCCCGCTGCTCGCGGCCCGGGGCTACCGCGTGATCGTCCCGTACCTGCGCGGCCACGGCACGACCCGCTTCCTGTCCGACCGGACCGTCCGCAACGCCCAGCAGTCCGTGATCGCCCTCGACGTCCTCGCGCTGATGGACGCGCTGAAGATCGAGCGGGCCGTGCTCGCCGGCTTCGACTGGGGATCGCGGACCGCCGACATCGTCGCCGCGCTGTGGCCCGAGCGCTGCAAGGCCCTCGTCTCCGTGAGCGGCTACCTCGTCACCAACCGCGAGGCCAACCTCAAGCCGCTGTCCGCGACGGCCGAACACGCCTGGTGGTACCAGTACTACTTCGCCACCGAGCGCGGCAGGGCCGCCCTGGAGACCAGGGACCTGCGCCGCGACCTGGCCCGCCTGGTCTGGGAGACCGCCTCCCCGACCTGGTCCTTCGACGACGCCACCTTCGACCGCGCCGCCGCGGCCTTCGACAACCCGGACTACCCGGCGATCGTCCTGCACAACTACCGCTGGCGCCTGAGCCTCGCGGACGGCGAACGCCGCTACGACGCCCTGGAGAAGCGCCTCGCCGCGCGCCCCACGATCGGCGTCCCGACCATCACCCTCGACCCCGACCGCGACCCGTTCACCGCGCCGGGCGGCGGCACGGCGTACCGCGACAGGTTCACCGGCCCCTACGAGCACCGCACCCTGACGGGCATCGGCCACAACGTCCCCCAGGAGGCGCCCGCCGCCTTCGCGCAGGCCGTCGTCGACGCCGACCGTCTCCAGTCGAACCAGTGACGCACAAAGGAGCAACGACCATGGAAGACACCGCCGCCACGATCCGCCGGGCGAGGTTCGGCAAGCTGCCCGAGCGCGTCCGGTACGACGAACTGGTCGAGGAGAGGCCTGCGACTCCCCAAGACGCGGCGCGCTTCGACTACGACGCGGACGTCACCCGGCGCACCCTCGCGTGCCTCGCGCTCGACCTGGGGCTCTGAGCCTCTGGGGCTTGCTGATAGCCCTGTCACCGTACAGAATGGTGACGTGAACCTCGACCACGTCTTCGTCTGCGGCGACCCGGCGCTGGACTTCGCCGCCACCCTCCGGGCCCGCCGCTCCGCCCGCTTCGAGATGTTCGTGAACCCCGACCGCCTGACGGCCTGGTACGTCGAGTCCGGCATCGTCGACGCGGTCTCCCCGGCGCAGGACGGCGACGTCGAGGAGGCCAAGGCCGTCCGGGAGGCGATCTACCGGCTGGTGACCGCACGCCGGCTCGGTGAGGTGTACGACGGCGCGGCGCTGACGGTCGTCAACAACGCGGCCCGCAAGCCGTCGGCCGTACCGCAGCTCACCCCCTCCGGCCGCTGGACGCAGGCGACGCCCGAAGAGGCGCTCTCGTCGGTCGCGCGACGGGCCGTCGAACTGCTCAGCGGCCCCGACGTACCGCTCCTCAAGGAGTGCGGGAACCCCGAGTGCACCCGCACCTACATCGACCGGTCGCGGGGGACGCGGCGGCAGTGGTGCGGGATGGAGTCGTGCGGCAACAAGATCAAGGCGGCGGCGTACCGGGCGCGGAAGAAGACGGCGTCCGTATAGGGCTCCGCGCCGGGAGCCGGTGGACGACGCCGTGCACGGAGGCCGGTCTACCGCGAGTCGGGCCGCCTCGGGGGTCAGGGTGTGCGGAAGCCCTGGAACGTGACCTGCTTGCGGGTGACGAAACCCAGGCGTTCGTACAGGGCGCGGGCCGCCGTGTTCGTCTCGGCCACGTGGAGGAACGGGAGTTCGCCACGGGCGAGGATGCGGGCGGACAGCGCGTCGACGAGGCGCGCGGCGTGGCCCTGGCCACGGGAGCCGGGGTCCGTGCAGACCGCGCTGATCTCGGTCCAGCCCGGCGGGCGGAGGCGTTCGCCCGCCATCGCGATCAGCCTGCCGTCGGCCCGGACACCGAGGTAGGTGCCGAGTTCGACCGTGCGTTTCCAGAACGGCCCCGGACGGGTCCGCTCGACGAGGTCGAGCATCTCGGGTACGTCGTCCGCGCCCAACTCCACGATTCCGGCCGCCTGTTCGGGGCGCCTCTCGCCGGCCCACACCAACTGGCGGCCTTCGAGGACGAACACCGGCGCCCACCCGGACGGCGGCACGGCCGGCGAGCTGAACAGGTCCGCGAACCCGTCCGGCCCGAGGAGTTCCGCGAGATCGGCCCAGTCCGATGCGTCCGGCGCGAGGGGCACCGCCGAGAACGTCGCCACGTCCGCGAGATACGTGACCGCCCCGCCGACCCGGCGCGCGAGATGCGCGTGCGGTCCGCGCAACGATTCCCCCACCGGGTCGTCGAGCACCCCGACGTCACCGTTCTCCATCGCCCTCCGCCTTTCGGACCGTGTGTACCGGGATCGTCCGCCGATCATCGTACGTACCGCCCGGACCCCGGAATTCGCTTGCCCGGGGGCGACGAGGGCGGATGCAATGACGGTCATGATCAGTGAGGCGTGCCCGCCGGGACGGTACGAGGTGACGGGGCGGGTGCCGGTGGAGCCGGCCCGGTACGAGCGGTCCCGGTGCCACCTGGAGTGTGCCGGCGCGTGAACACGAACCCCGGAGCCATCCGTATCGGCGCCCTCGCGCCCCTCACCCGGCCCGGCTGGACCGAAGCCGGCCACCATCTCCTCGCCGGGCTCGAACTGGCCGTCCACGACATCAACGGCTCCGGCGGGATCTCCGGACGCCCCCTGGAACTCGTGGTCCGGGACACCGCCGCCGACCCCGACCGGGCGACGGCGGCCGTCGACGAACTCTTCGCCCTGGGCGTCGCCGCCCTCGCCGGTGAGTACCACAGCGTCGTCGCCCGGGCCGCCGCCACCCGGGCCGCCGCCCTCGGCCTGCCCTACCTCTGCTCGTCGGCGGTCCTCGACATCCTCACCGACCGCCCGACGGACCAGGTCGCCCGCCTCTCCCCACCCCAGTCCCGGGGCTGGCGCCTCTACGCGGACCACCTCCTCGCCGCCGGCCACCGCCGGATCGCCGCCGTGACCCAGCCCAGCGTGTACTGGGCTTCGGGCCTGCGCATCCTGCGCGACCACCTCGCCCCGCACGGCGCCACCATCCTCGAACTCGCCCCGGACACGGACCTCCTGGACCGCCTCGCCGCCGACGGCGCCACCGCCCTGCTCCTCCTGACCGGCCACCCCGAACCGGCCGTCCCGATCGTCCGCTCCGTACGCCGCGACCCCCGCCTCACCGGCCTCCTGATCGGCGCCCCCGCCGGGCAGCCGGAGTTTCCCGAGTGGACGCGCGCTCTCGGCACCGACGGCACCGGCATCCCCTTCCTGCGCTACCTCCCCGACCGGCTCACCCCCCTCGGCACCCGAGTCGACACGACCCTCCGCGAACGACTCGGCGCCCCGCCCTCCTTCGTCGCCCACGAGGGCTACGACACGGTCACTGTCCTCGCCGCCCTCCTGCGCACCCCCGGCCCCGACGCCCCTCACGCCACCGCCTCCTGGCCGCACATCACGATCGACGGCACCCGAGGCCGCATCCGCTTCTCCCACGCACCGGCCACAGGCATCTGGCAGTGGCCCGACCCACCCCTCCAGGTCACCGACCGGGACCCGGCGGCCCCCCACCGCTTCCGCACCCTCCGCACGGGCTGACCAAGGCCCCGCGCACCGGAAAGAGAGCGGCACGAAGAAGGCCGCGCGAGGCCAGGGCTCCGACGGCGGAGCGCCGGCACCGAAGGGCTCCCGCAGCTCCCGGCTTCCCCGCGCCGCTGCCGCTCCGCCTCCCCGCAGGGGCCGCGCCGCCCTCCCGCACGGCCCCTGCCACTGCGCCCCTCGCACAGCGCCCCCGCTCGCCCCCATCCTTCACTCCGCCCCGTGCGCCGCCCCCGCCGTGACCCTCCGCAGCAACGGCCTGCTCGCCAGAACCGCCGCGCACATCGCCACCGCACCCACGACCACGCAGATCACCAACTGCACAGCCCCGGACGTGTTCATCGTCGTCCCCGCGGCCTTGTTGACCTGCATCGCCCCGAAGACCCCCATCGCGGTCGTCCCTCCGGCGAGGACGGTCAGCGGAATGACCGCCTCGCGGATCCGCGCCCGGTCGAGGACCGCGAGAGGCGTGCCCGACAGGCGGAGCAGGCCGTACACCCGGCGCCGGTCGAGGACGTTCGCCGCGGCGGTGAGGCCGGCCGAGGCGGACGCGACGATGAAGCTGAGGACGAGGGTGGCGGTGGAGACCGTGGCGACCCGGTCCGTGATCGTGGTGTCCGGCGCCGAGACGTAGTCCTGGGTGAAGGGGAACCGCCCCCCGCCGAGGGGGGTGAGAGCGGTGACGGCCGCGTCGACGCGGTCCTGACCGCCGGAGACCTTCGCGATCACGCCGTCGACACCGCCGAGCAGGCTGTCGAACTCGTCCTCGCTCGTGACGGTGACGGTCGCCTCGACACCCGCCCGGTCCAGTGCCGTACGCGCCTCGGCCGCGACCTTCCGGGCGTCGGCGGCGTTCTCGGCCGTGACGGCGACCTGGCCGTGGTGCGTGGGACCGCCCATGTCGAGCGAGCTGATGGAGAAGAACCCGGCGACGAACCCGGCGAGGACCAGCCCGCTGACCGTACGCCACGCCCCGCGCGGATCGTCGCTCAGACGGCGCGCCGCCAGCAGGGTCGCCGGACGGACGGCGTACCGGCCCGCGATCCGCCCGAGCCGGTCCACGACCCACGGCCCGAACAGCCAGAACGCGCCGTAGAAGAGGAGCAGCAGGGCGATCAGCTGACGCGCCTTCAACTGGCCGCCACCCGTGGTCGACCAGATGTAGCCGAGGACCCCGACGAACAGCACGAGACGGATCGCGCGGGTACGGCGCGGGTTGGACTGCTGGGCGACACCCAGCGGGGACGTCGCGACCTGGCGCAGCATGGTCACCGCGCTCACGGTGATCAGCGCGGTCACCGCCAGCACGATGCCGGCGAACCACAGCGGGCCCACCCACAGCTGGCCGGTGTACCAGGCGCCGATCCCGAACGGAAGCTGCGCGAGCACCGGCAGCAGGGCCGTGTACGCGAGGGCGCCCGTGAGCGCGCCGGCCGCGCCGATTCCGGCCGACTCGACGGCGGTCATGGCGAGGATCTGCCGAGGCGTCGCACCCGCGAGCCGCAGTGCGGCGAGCCGCTGTTCACGCCGGGCCGCGCCGAGCCGTCCGGCGGCCGAGGCGAGCACGACGACCGGCATCACGAGGAGGACCACACCCAGCAGGACCGACGTGCGGTCGCCGCCGGTGAACACGCTGGCCTTCGTGCTGGTGAACCCGGAGACCAGCGCGCGTTCGGTGAGGTTCTCGTCGTAGTAGTTCTGGTTGCCCGCGGCCGGGGAGACCGCGGTGTCGCCGGGCGCGCGGCCGACCACGGCGACCAGGTCGTCCGGCGAGGCGAGACCGGCGGAGCCGATCGTGCCGGCGGACCTCACCCCGGGGAAGCGGTCGGCGAGTTGGCCCTTCGGGAGCTCGGCCAGGAGGTCGGCGAGGGCGGGGGAGACGTACATCTCGCCCTGCTTCGGGAAGCCGGTCAGGCCGGGCGGCGCGGGTGTCGCCGGACGGTTTGGCAGCTGGGCGAGGTTCACGACGGTCACCGGGTCGTGGCGGACGTACGTCACCGTCGTGGCCTGCACCGCCGTCGCCTTCTGCGCCGCGACGGCGTGCGGGGTGCGCCAGGTCGTGTGGTCGGCGCGGGCGCCCGCGCCGAGGGCGGCGGCGACCATCACCAGCAGCAGGAACGAGCCGACGGCGGCGGCACCGGCCGCGAGAAGCTGCGACTGGAGGCCGCGGCGGCCCGAGGACCTGGTGAGATGCCAGGTCAGCGGGAGGACGGAGGAACGCATGGGGGCTCCGGGGTCTGTGGATGGGGGAGAGGACTTGCCGCGGCGCGGACGGGGCTCAGCGGTCTCGGAGGAAGCGGAGAAGCGGAGGGACCGGAGGACTCGACGGTCTCGGGGTTCTCAGCGGTCGAACTTCCAGGTCAGGCTCTTCGCGTCCGCCTTGGTCACCCGTACGGGTATCTTCACGGTCCCGCCGCCGCTCTTCTCGCCCGTGCACGTGAGGCTCGCTCCCACGACGGCCTTGAGGCCGGTCGGGCAGGTCACGCCGGTGAGCTTGTCGCCGACCCAGGGCAGCGGGTGGAACTTGGACGCGGTGCGGCCCGCGACGATGTTCGGGGACAGCGCCCGCTGACCGTCCACCCGCACCACCGTGTAGTCGTCCAGCGGCGTCGTCGACTCGGTGTCCGCCATGAAGTAGGTGACGACGCCGCCCAGCGCGGCCACGGCGACCACACCGCCGAGGGCACCGACGAGGAATCTGTTGTGCTGCATCGACCGCTCCTGAAGTGCGTGGCGAGAAGGTGCCTCCAGCGTCGCCCTCGGCACCGGTCCCCCGCCTCGGCCGAATGGCCATTTCCCGCACCACCGGCCTCGGCCGTTCGGCCGATCCGGAAAGGCGGCGCGGCGCCGTACCGTGATCGGCATGAAGTCCGTCTCGCCCCGCGAACTCCTCCGGGGCTTCGCCGTCGGCCTGCTGCTGTCGGCCTGTGCCGTCGACGTCCTGAGCGCGGGGTCCGACGGTACGAGCGTCCTGCCGACCGCCCTGCCCGTCCTGCCGACGCTGGCCGTCCTGCTCATCGGCCTGGCCGCCGTGCTGTGGCCGGCCGGGCGGCGCCCCGACTGGCTCACGCCGCAGGTCCGCACCGCCGTACCCGCCCTCGCCTCCGCCCTCTACTCCCTGGGCTCGCTGTTCGTCCTCGGCTCCAACGCCTTCGGGCCCGGCGAGGTCGTGATCCTGCTGTGCGTGCTGTTCCTCGCGGTACGGCACAATCCGCCGAGGTGGGCCGTCGGCTGCGGGGCCCTCGCCGTCGTGGCGATCCTGCTGCTCCCGCTGCGGAGCGTGGAGCCGGTCGTCATCGAGGAACTCTGGCTCCTGCTCGTCGTCCTCGTCCTCATCGGCCTGTTCATCGGGCTCGCCGCCTACCTGCGGGCCATGGACTACCGGCGCACCGTCGCCGTCGGCGAGACCCGGCGCGCCGAGCGCGTCGCCATCGCCGCCGACCTCCACGACTTCGTGGCGCATCACGTGACCGGCATCCTCGTCCAGACGCAGATGGCCCGCATGATGGCCACGACCCGGCGCGACGAACTCGACCCGGTGCTGGCCGGCATGGAGCGCGCCGCCACCGAGGCGCTCGCCTCGATGCGCCGCACCCTCGGTGTCCTGCGCGACAGCGACGACGAGGCCGACCGCCGCCCCGTCGGCGACCTCGCCGCCATCGCCGACCTCACGGAGGCATTCGCCACCCCCATCCAGACGGTCACCCTCCACCGCGCGCCCACCCTCCCCGACGACCTCCCCCACGAGATCCAGGCCGCCGCCTTCCGCGTCGTCCAGGAAGCCCTCACCAACATCCGCCGCCACGCCGCGGACGCCACCCACATCGACGTCCGCCTCCTCGACGACCCCGACCGCCTCACCGTCTCCGTCACCGACGACGGCCGGGGCGGCACCCAGCTCCCCGCGGCGGCGCACGGCGGCGGCTTCGGCCTCGTCGGCCTCAAGGAGCGGGTGACGGCCCTCGGCGGCGACCTGACGACCGGCCCCCGGGGCACGGTCGGGTGGGAGGTGCGCGCGGTGTTCCCCCTCGGCAGACCATGACCATACGCCCGTACTCAACTAGTTGACTGCTAGCGTGGCACCCATGGCTCTGCGGAACGCGGTGATGGCGGCCCTCCTGGAGGGCGAGGCGTCCGGGTACGACCTCGCGAAGGCGTTCGACGCGTCGGTCGCGAACTTCTGGACGTGCACACCCCAGCAGCTCTACCGGGAGCTGGACCGCATGGAGGCCGAGGGCCTCGTCACCGGGCGCGTCGTCGAACAGAAGGGCCGCCCCGACAAACGCCTCTTCTCCCTCACCCGGACCGGCCGCGAAGCCGTCCGCACCTACACCGCCCGGCCCCCGGCCAAGCCGACCGCCATCCGCGACGAGCTGTTGGTCAAGGTCCAGTGCCTCGACGCGGGCGACGGGGAAGCGGTCCGCGCGGCCGTCGCCGCGCACATGGAGTGGGCCACCGCCAAACTCGCCCGGTACGAGCGCCTGCGCCAGCGCCTCCTCGACGGCCGGTCGGAGGAGGCGTACTTCGCGGAGGCCGAGCGGATCGGGCCCTACCTCACACTGCTGCGGGGGATGGCGTTCGAGCGCGAGAACCTCCAGTGGGGCGACCTGGCCCTGCGCAGGATCGACCAGCGACTGACCGCGCACCGGGACGACGACTGAGACACGGCCGCGGGGCGGCTAGGACGAACGCTGCCACCCCCGCCTCAGACTCCGGTCACCGGAAGCAGTTCCGGGCGCTTCGGCGCGCGGCCGTCGCCCGATGAACGGCCGCGCAGGCGCCGTACGAGCCACGGGCCGAGGAAGGTGCCGGCCCAGCGCAGGTCGGCCAAGGCGGAGGCGGGCGGCGGGGCGGTCGGCAGGGGGTCGGCCCAACTCGTGTCGCTGTCCGGGACGTTCAGCGCGTACGCCATCGCCGCGGCGATCCGCGCATGCCCCAGCGGGCTCGCGTGCAGGCGGTCGGCGCTCCACAGCCGGGGGTCGGTCACCACCGGGTGCACGGACGTCTCCGCGACCACCACGCCGTACCGCGCGGCGGACGCGCGGACGCGGTCGTTGAGCGCGAGGATCCTGCGCCCCAGAGGACGCGCCAGCGGCGTGCCGCGCCCGACGTCGGGGAACGTCAGCGTCGCGACCGTCGCCCCCTGCCCGGTCAGCGCGGCGAACATCGCCTCCAGGTCGCCGGTCACCTCGTCGAGGTCGAAGTTCGGGCGCAGGACGTCGTTGACACCGGCCACCACGGTCGCCAGGTCCGGCCGCAGCGCGAGCGCCGGGGCGAGCTGCTCGTGGCGCACCTGGCCCGAACGGCGGCCCCGGACCGCGAGGTTGGCGTAGCGGAGGCCGGGTTCCTGGCGCGCGAGCTGTTCGGCGAGCCGATCCGCCCACCCGCGCAGCCCCCGGACGTCGTCCCCGTCTCCCAGCCCTTCGGTCTGACTGTCCCCGAGAGCTACGTACCGCCGAAATGTCATAGGTGCATTGTTGAATAGCGGGAACCGCGAGGTCAACCGGCTTCGCGCGGGCGCTTGCGGTGACCGCCGCGACCCGCGATGCTCTGCGCGTCACGTGGCGACGCGCCCGGCCCGGACCGACCATCCGTCTCCGCCGGAACCGCGCCATTCGTTCACGCATCACACACGACACCAGGCGGACGGCCATCGGCGCCGTCCTTACAATCCGGTGAACACATCGGGGGAGAGCCGGCATGGAAACGATCATCGTCCAGCCGCCCGGTCCGGCCCGGGCGGACGGCGTCGGCGGGGGCAGGCCCGAACTGCTGCGCATGGGGCCGGGCGACGCCGCCGAGTTCGGGCGCGGAGAGGTGCCGATCGTCCTGCGCGACCCCGGCATCTCCCGGCGGGCGGGGCGACTGGAGGCGGCCGAGGACTACTGGCGGCTGTCGAACTTCAGCCGGGACACGGCGTACGTGGTGGAGAACCTGGAGGGCGCGGGCGAGTACCTCACCGTCGCGCCCGGCCGGCTCGGCGCGCCGGTGCCGTTCGAGTTCTCGCGCGTGGTGCTGCCCGCGCTCGGCGGCACCGCCGACTTCAAGGTCTTCGCCCCGCAGCACGCGTACCTGGACGAGCGGTCGATGCCGGGCGCGGGCGAGTCGACGGTCCATCCGTACGCCCTCGACGCGACCGCCAAGTACTTCCTCGTACTGGTCGCGCTCTGCGAGCCGCGGCTGCGGGACCCCGCGGACAGCGCGCTGCCGGGGGCCGGGGACATCGCCGAGCGGCTGCGGCCGTTGGACAGCTGCCGGGGGCTCACCCGGTCCGCCGTCAACTACCACATCGACTACCTGGCGTTCGCGAAACTCCGGCTCGACGTCGGGGAGGAGCCCGGCGGGGACGGCGGCGGGCGGACGGGCGCGAAACGGGCGCGCCTCGCGTCCCTCGCGCTGCGGTTCGGGCTGGTCCGGGAGGAACACCTGGCCCTGCTGCCGTCACGGAAGGGGACCGGGGCGTGACCTTCTCGACGGACCCGAAGGACTTGGACGACCCGAAGGACCCGGACGACGTGAACGATGCGGACGACGTGAACGATGCGACCGGCGAGGACAGCCCCTTCGCACCCCCGGCCCCACCCCCCACCCTCCCCACCGGCTTCCGCGTCGACGGCTGGGAGCTGTCCGGCGTCATCGGCTCCGGCGGCTGGGGCACCGTCTACGACGCCCGCGCGCTCGCCGACGGCACCCGGGCCGCCGTGAAGATCCTCCCCACCAACACCCTCGCCCCCGGTCAACGCACCGCCCTCGGCGAACTCGTGGCGCGCGAGGTCCGTTTCAGCACCGAGGCCGACCACCCCCACCTCGTACGCACCCACGCGGTCCACACGGTCGACGCCCCCGGCCTCCCCGCCCTGGACGGCGCGATCGCGCTCGTCATGGACCGCGCGGAGCAGAGCCTGTGCGAGGTGCTGAACACGGGCGGCGAGGTCCCCGACCCCGTACGGATCCTGCGCGGCGTCCTCGCCGGGCTCGCGCA
The DNA here is from genome assembly GCF_033794345.1 of Streptomyces niveiscabiei. Taxonomy (NCBI): domain Bacteria; kingdom Bacillati; phylum Actinomycetota; class Actinomycetes; order Kitasatosporales; family Streptomycetaceae; genus Streptomyces; species Streptomyces niveiscabiei. Next base: position 17,726 of record NZ_JARAYJ010000019.1, on the reverse strand, counting down.
CATGCACGGCGAGGGCTGGGTGCACGGCGACCTCAAGCCGGCGAACGTCCTGCTGGGTACGGACGGCGAGGTCTGGCTCGCGGACTTCGGGCTGGCGACCGAACTCGACGGCACCCACGCCCACATGCCCCCGCTGGGCACCCTCGACCACCTGCCGCCGGAGTGGTGGTCGCAGCGCACCGGCGCGGAGGGAGCCGTCGTACGGACGACCGCCGACATCTGGGCGTTCGGCGTCCTCGCCCACCAGGTCCTCACGGGCGGCCTGCACCCCTTCCCGGGCGCCACGGCCCGAGCCCGCTCGCTGGCCGCGCAGGCGTACGCGCGCGGGACGACGCCGCTGCGTCTGGACGCCGGACTGGACGAGAACTGGCGCCGGATCGTGGCCGACTGCCTCGCGCCGGACCACGAGTCACGCCTGAGACACACCGCCGCGAGCCTCGCGGAACGGGTCGAAGGGCCGGCCGGCACACCCCGTCGGCGCCGCGTGCTGCCGTACGCCGTCGCCGCGCTCGCCGTCGTCGCGGCTGCCGCCGGGTTCGCGCTCGCCGGAGGCGGCGACGGACCGGACGACGGGCGGGACGACTCCGGCCGTACGGCTCCCGCCGTCGTGACCGGCGCGCGCGTGGCGGACGCCGGAAGCATCCGGGAGGACTCCGACGTACCGAAGGCCCTGCGCCCGGTCATCGTCAACGCGGCGAAACGCTGTAGCGACCCCGAGATCACCCCCGCGTTCCTCGCCGCCATGATCAAGGCGGAGAGCGACTTCGACGTGCACGCCTCCCGCCCGGCGTCGGAGGAGTACGGCATCGCCATGTGGACGCCGTCGGTGTTCCGCGCCTGGGCGGTGGACGGCGACGGGGACGGCGACAAGGATTACTTGTCGCCGCCCGACGCGATCGCCACGATGAGCCTCTACACCTGCTGGCTCGACCAGCGGTTCAAGCAGGCCCGTCTCCCCGAAGGTGACCTGCCCGCGCTGATCGCCGCAGGCTGGCGCACGAGCGACCGCACCGTCATCGACGAGGGTGGCGTCCCCGCGCGCGTACAGCCGCACGTGGACAAGGTGCTGCGCCACCTCGCCGACTACTCGGTCAGCACTCCTTGACGTCCGGGATCCGGTCGTCGGGCGAGCTGACGTAGATGGTGGAGATCCAGCCCCCGGGGCGCGTCGCACCCGGCACGTCCAGCGAGCGGGTCAGCCGCCCGATGTCCGTGTACGCCGTGCCGGCCGGGTGCAGCGTGTACACGGCGACGATCGAACGGCCCCTCGCGCCGACGGTCCCCGTGCTGTGCAGCGCGGGACGCGTCAGGTCGACGTCGGCGGCGGCGGTCACACGCGTGGAGGCCGCGGTGGCCGTCGCGTTCGGGCAGGTGCCCTTCGGGTACGACGAACCGGCCCAGCCCTGCTTCGCCGCCCACGGCTTGTCGAACGCCCCGGCGATGCCGAAGTGCTGGTCGAAGCCGTCGGAGGCGCGGCGGGTGGACTGGCGCAGGTTGCCCATCACGAAGTCGCGCACGGGCGCGGGCGCCGTGTCCTGGAGCCCGAGCCGGCCGGCCATGCGGTTGACGATCGCCGACCCTCCGCACGTCGACCAGTGATGGTGGGCCGCGTCGTCGTCGCTGCCGCGCGGCAGCGGCTCCAGCCGTGCCCGGTCGGCGGCGGGCACGGCGTGGTCGGGACTCCGGTTCCGCAGGAAGTCCAGCGCGAGGAGCGGCTTGACGACGGACGCGGACCTGAACCGGGCGCTCGCGTCGAGCTGTTCGGTGAACGTCCCGGTCTGCCGGTCGAACACGGCGACCCCGGCGGTAACGCGGCACTGGCCGCGAGGAGACGACGCTTCATGGGGAGTGCTCCCGGAGGTTGACGGAGTCGAAGGGCGGGCGGCGCATGAGGGCCGTCTCTTCCTGGTCGGGTGTCGCGGACGACTCGAACAATAAGGAGGGAGACGGGAGTCGCGGTCCTGACGAATGTCAGGGTGGCGGCCGGATCATGCGTACGCCGGTCCGGTCACCCCCGTATCGTCGGCCCAATTCACGTGCCCCGAAGTGCCTCCGCCAGACTGGTGCCGCGTCCCGGCAACCGACCCTGGAGAGGGTTCCCGTGCACGAGAACTTGCGCTTCGGCATCTACCTGCCGCCGTTCGGCCCGTTCGGAGACCCCGGCGTCCTCGTCGAACTGGCGGTGCGCGCGGAGGCCGCCGGGTGGGACGGGGTGTTCCTGTGGGACCACGCCGTCAGCGAGGCGATGCCGATCGCCGACCCCTGGACCACGCTCGCGGCCATCGCGCAGGCCACCGGGAGCCTGCTGCTCGGCCCGGCCGTGACACCGCTCGCCCGGCGCCGCCCCTGGACGGTCGCACGGCACGCGTCCACCGTCAGCAGGCTCTCCCGGGGACGGCTCGTCGTCGGTACGGGAGCGGGGGTCGACGAGACCGGCGACTTCAGCCGCTTCGGGGAGCCCGCCGACCTGGCCACCCGCGCGTCGAGGCTGACCGAGGGGCTCGGGCTGATGCGGGCGATGTGGGCCGGCGAGGCCATCGACCACGACGGCCCGCACTACCGGGTGAACCTGCCGGCCGCGCAGCCGGAGCCGTACCGCATCCCGGTCTGGATGGCCGCCTCCACGAACCACCCGCGAGTGATCCGCCGGGCCGCCGGCTGCGACGGCATTTTCCCGAACCCCGAGGACCACGAACTCACCCCGGACGAGGTCGCCGGCGTCCGCCGGGCGCTGGTCCGCGCCGGCCTGCCGGGCGACCGGCCGTTCGACATCGCCGTACGCGGCAACGCGAGTCCCGCGTGGGAGGAGGACAAGGACGTCGACCTGAAGGGACTCGCCGAGGCCGGCGCGACCTGGTGGCTGGAGTCGCTGATCCACTTCGATCCGCTGGACCTGTCGATGCGGGTCGTGGACGCGGGACCGCCTCGGGGGTGAACGCGACGTCAGGCCGGGAGCCGAGCGCCAGTTTGTCAGGCCGGTTTGCGCCACACCGAGACATGCTTCGCGGAAGCGTCCGTGAACGGTTCCCCGTTCCAGTCCCCGACCCGCCGCTCCAGCTCCAGCCCCGCGATCCGCGCCATCAGGTCCAGCTCCGCTGGCCACGCGTACCGGTGCCGGGAGGCGTCGCGGCGGTACCTGCCGTCCTCCTCCCGCGTGAGGTGATGCGAGACGAGGATCTGCTCGGCCAGCTCGAACGTGTCGAACCCGAGATGCCCCGGCGACACGTCGAACGGCACGGCGACCTGCCCCGGCGGCAGGAACCGCAGCGGCGGCACCCCCAGCTCGATGACGAACCGCCCGCCGGGCGCCAGATGCCGGGCGGCGTTGCGGAAGCACTCGACCTGCTCGTCCTGCGTGAGGAGGTTGGTGATCGTGTTGTAGACGAGGTACACGAGGCTGAACTCGCCGGGTACGACGGCACTGGCCATGTCCCCCATGACCACCGGCAGCGTCTCCTCGTCGACCTTCCGCCGCAGCACCCTCGCCATGTGCTCGGAGAACTCGATCCCGGCGACCGGCACGCCCCGCTCCCGCAACGGCACCCCCACCCGCCCGGTGCCGATCGCGAACTCCAGCGCCCGCCCGTCCCCGGCGAGTCCGGCGAGGAAGTCGAGGGTCGGCCCGAGGACACGGGCCGAGGTCATCTCGGTCTCCTCGGCGTCGTATCGTTCGGCGGTGGCACGGCCCCACAACTCGCTGCTCGTCATGGACGACCACTCTGCCGAGGGGGGAAGCGGGGTGTCGACGCATTTAACGCCGTCCCGGTGTGAACCGGTTCGAACATCCCCGCGCGAGGCATTGACAGCGACCCCGGCCGCTTCTAACTTCCCTCACGCGAACCGGTTCGACCCAGACCCAGACCCAGACTCAGACATCAGACGGAGGAGCCCCGTGAACATCGGTGAGATCGCCCGCCGGGCCGGTGTCTCCCGGAGCACCGTCTCGTACGCCCTCAGCGGCAAGCGCCCCGTCTCCGCCGACACCCGCCTGAAGATCCAGCGCGTCATCGACGAGCTGGGCTACCGCCCCAACGCGAGCGCAAGGGCGCTGGCCAACGGCCGGACGAACACCATCGGCCTCGCCTTCCCGCCCGCGGGCGACCACTACACCGGCATGCAGCTCGACTTCATCGGCAGCGTCGTCGAGGCCGCCGCCGCCCACGACTACGACGTACTCCTCTCCCCGGGCGGCGCGGACAGCGACCGCTCCTTCCAGCGCCTCCTGGGGGAACGGCGCGTCGACGGCGTCATCCTGATGGAGATCCGCCTCCAGGACGACCGGGTCGATCACCTCGCCGCCCTCGACTTCCCGGCCGTCAGCATCGGCCGTACCGCCCGCCCCGAGCGCGACTGGTGGGTGGCGCTCGACCACACGGCCCTCGCGGCGGCCTGCGTCCACCACCTCGCCGACCTCGGCCACCGCCGGATCGCCCTGGTCAACCGCCCCGAACACCTCCTGCGCACGGGCTACGAGTCCGCGCACCGGGGCCTTGAGGGGTTCACGAAGGCCGCCGCCGAGCGCGGTCTGACGGTCCGTTCGTACTGCTGCGGCGACGACGCGGCGTCCGGGGAGGCGTGCCTGGAGCGGATCCTGTACGACGACCCCGAGACGACCGCGCTCGTCACCCTCAACGAGGCGTGCCTGGGCGGCATCTACCGGGGGCTCGCGCACGCCGGACGCCATGTCCCGCGCGACTTCTCGGTCACCGGGATCGTCGCGGCGCGCTGGGCGGAGACGATGACGCCGCAGCTCACGGCCGCCGACGTACCGGCCGCGCAGATGGGGAGGCTGGCGGTGGAACTGCTCATCGAGCGGCTCGGCGACGCCGAGGTGCCCGCGCGCCACCACTTCCTGACGCCGCCGATCTCGCTGCGGGCGAGCACGGGGCCCGCCTGAGGGGCGGCTCCTGGGCCGACGGCGGTCGATGGCAGCCGACGGCGGTCGACGGTCCACCTCCGTACGTGTCATGACCATGACCATCCGGCACCATCGAGACAAGGAGCCCAGCCATGCCCGTGCCCCGCACCCCGCTCATCGCACTCGCCACACTCCTCGCACTCCCCGCTCTCACGCTCCCCGCCCAGGCCGCCGACACCACCGTCACCGTCGACTTCGCCACAGCGGGCGGCGCCCCCGCCCATCGCGCCTCCGGAACCCTCTACGGCCTGACCGAGAACGGCACCCTCCCGCAGGACCACTTCTACAAGGACATCAAGTGGAAGTTCATGCGGGCGGGCGGCGCCCAGTTCGACAGCCCCGGCGGCTGGGCGGCGGGCAAGTACGACCGCCGCTGGAACTCCACCCTCGCCCAGTACCGCCGCACCAAGTCCCTCGGCGGCACCTTCGTCATCCTCCCGCACGACATCTGGGGCGCCGACGGAACCACGACACCCACCTTCCCCGGCGACGGAGGCAACTGGTCGAGCTTCGACGCCTTCTACGACCGCCTCCTCACCGACGTGAAGGCGGCCGGCGCCACCGACGTGCAGTGGGACATCTGGAACGAGCCCGACTGCTCCTTCTTCTGGGGCTCGGGCCAGCCCCAGTACCTGGAGATGTGGAAACGCGCCTACCGCAAGATCCGTACGGCGATCCCCGGCGCCGTCATCGTCGGCGCGAGCACCTGCGGCCACCCCAACGCCGGCAACACCTGGTGGAACACGTACCTCGACTACGTGAAGGCCAACGACGTCCAGCCGGACATCTACAGCTGGCACAACCTCCCCGGCGACCCGGTCGCCGACGGCGACTCCCTGCGGGCCAAGCTCGCCGCGCGCTCGATGACGACGAACCGGCCCTTCCAGGTCAACGAGTACGCCGCGAGCAACGAGCAGAACCCGGGGCGCGGCGGCTGGTACATCTCCCGCCTGGAGCGGGCCGGCGCGGACGGGCTGCGCGCCAACTGGGCGAGCGGCGCGAACCTCCACGACTTCGCGGCCAGGCTGCTGACGAAGTCCGGGAGCCAGTACCTGCCGCTGGGGGAGTGGTTCCTGTACCGCTACTACGGCTCGCAGACCGGCAACATCGTCAAGGTCACGCCGGGCACGAACACCGACGCCCTCGCCACCAAGGACAACGCCGCCCGCAACGCGAAGATCCTCCTCGGCAGCAACGGCAACATCGGGAACGTCACGGTGGGTCTGGGCCGCCTCGACACGACGTCCCTCGTGGAGAACGGCCGCGTCCGCGCGATCGTCCAGCGCGTCCCCCACAACGGGGGCGGCGCGGTCACCGGGCCCGTCACCGTCTCCGACCAGCAGCTCACTGTCAGCGGCAACTCCGCGTCCGTCAGGGTGCCGTGGACCGACGCGGCCGACGGCTACACCGTGACCCTGCTGCCGCCGTCCGACACGACGGTCTCGACCGTCGCCGTCGTCCAGCACAGCGGCCAGTGCCTGGACGACACGAACCTGTCCACCGACGACGGCACCCAGTACCAGCAGTACCCCTGCGAGGGCGGGTACCAGCAGATGCTGGATCTCAAGCCGGTCGCCGGACGCGCCAACACCTACACCGTGGTCAACGAGTTGAGCGGCAAGTGCCTCGACGTCGCCGGGTCGTCCACGGCCGACGGCGCCCCAGTGCAGCAGTACACCTGCACCGGGGGCACCAACCAGATGTTCACGCTGAACGCCGTGAGCGCGCTCGGCAACGCCAAGGACCGCCAACTGGTCGCCGTGCACAGCGGGAAGTGCGTCGACGTGAGCGAGGTGTCCGCCTCGGCGGGAGCGAAGGTCCACCAGTGGACGTGCGACGCGGCGAGCGCGCTGCCGAACAAACGGAACCAGATCTGGCGGCTCCAGGGTCTCGGGGCTTGAGGGGCTCGGGGTTCAAGGGTCCCGGGGCTTAAGGCTGGGGGCACCGCCCGTCCGTGCGTCGCGCCAACTGCTGCTCCCTCTCGACCAGTTGGACCGTCACCACCGACAGCTGCGGAGCCGCGATCCGCCGAGCGGCGGCGACCGTACACACCACCTGGTCGATCGCGAGGTCGGTCAACTCCCGCATTCCGTCGCGGAGTCGGACGGTCAGGGTGGAGCCGTCCTCGGTGACCGCGAAGCCCTCCGGCGACTTTTCGAGGAAGTTCCCCGGCGCGGCGGTGGGTAGGGCCCGCACCTGGGTGGTGAACCCCTCGCCGGGCGGCGGGCCGGTGAGCAGCAGGGACAGGGCGTCGTCGGTGTCGCCGGGGCGTTCGGTCGGCCGCAGGACGGCACCGAGGGCGCCGTCGCGGAGGTAGTACACGGCCGTGACCGGGGTGATCCCGCTCGCCGGACCGCCCGCCTCGACGACCCCGGTCGCCGGGATGCCGCAGGAGGACAGCGCGAGGAGCGCGACGAGCGCCGGGGCGGCGCGGCGGCCGGGGTTCATGGCTGCTCCGGTGCGGTGAGAGGCAGGACGACGGTGAACACCGCACCCCCGTCGGGGTGGTTGGCCGCGCGCACCGTACCGCCGTGCACGCGAACGTTCTCCTCGGTGATCGCGAGCCCGAGCCCGCTGCCCTCCGAACGGGTGCGCGCGGAGTCCGACTTGTAGAACCGGTCGAAGACGTGCGGCAGGACGTCGTCCGGGATGCCGGGCCCGCTGTCCCGCACCTCGACAACTGCCGTGTTTCCGGCGGCGGTCAGCCGTACGGTCACCGGCCGGCCCCCGTGCTTGAGCGCGTTGCCGACCAGGTTGGCGATCACGACGTCGACGCGCCGGGGATCGACGTCCGCCCGTACGGCGTACGGCAGTTGGACCGTCACGGCGTCCGTCCAGCCGCGTGCGGCGAGCGTGCGCCGGATGGACTCGGCGAGGTCGATCTCGTCCCGGTGCACCTGTGCCGCGCCCGCGTCGAACCGGGAGATCTCCATCAAGTCGTCGACGAGCGAGGCGAGTTTGACGGTCTCCTCGCTGATCAGCCGGACGGCGGTCGCCGTGTCCGGGTCGAGCCCGGCCGCGTCCTCGTCGAGGACGTCGGTCACCGCGGACATCGCGGCGAGCGGCGTGCGCAGCTCGTGCGAGACGTCGGCGGCGAAGCGCCGGGCCCGCGCCTCCATCTCCCGCAGCTCCGCCACCGACGCCTCCAGCGCGGCGGCCGTCTCGTTGAACGTGTGGGACAGGTCGGCGAGTTCGTCGGAGCCGTTCACCGCGAGCCGTGTGTCGAGACGGCCCTCGGCGATCCGCCGGGTCGCCTGGCGCAGCGCCCGCACCGGCACCAGTACCCCGCGCGCCGCGAACAGCGCGAGCGCCACCGCGAGCAACAGGGCGCCCAGCATGGCGCGTTGGACGCCGGTGACCAGGGCGTCGACGTACGCCTGCTCGACGGTCTGCGGGACGGAGAGGTAGACGTGGACGCCGGAGGCGGTGCCGCTCGGGTCGGTGAAGGTGACCGACATGCCGACGAGGAGCGAGGTGCGGCCGTCGGTGCGGACGCGCTGGAACACGGTCGCGCGGCTGGTGGCCACCGACTCCCTTATGCCGGGGGTGAGTTCGTCGAGCCGGTCGCCCGCGCCGATGTCCCGGTACTCGGCGAGGACGCGCCAACTCCCGTCGTTGGCCTTGATGTCGTCGGCGAAGCGCCGCAAGTCGGCCTGGTCGGGCGGGTACGGGAGGTCCGGCGCCTCCTGGCCGACGTGGCTGCGGAGCTGGCGGATCACCGCGTCCTGGCTCTGCTGGAGGATGCCGGTGCGGGCCTCGCGCAGGGTCAGCGCGCCGGTCGCGGTCGCGGCGACGGCGGCGACGAGGACGAACGCGACGATCAGGCGTGAACGCAGGCCGCGGAAAGGGCGGTTCACCGGTCGGCGGTGAAGCGGTAGCCGAAGCCGCGCACGGTGTGGATGAAACGGGGGGCGCGCGGCGGCTCGTCCAGCTTGGTGCGCAGACGCTTGACGCAGGCGTCCACCAGCCGGGCGTCCCCGTGGAAGTCGTGCTCCCACACCGCCTCCAGCAACTGCTGCCGGCTGAACACCTGGCCCGGCGACGCGGAGAGCGTCAGCAGCAGCCGCATCTCGGAGGGCGCGAGCGCGACCCGCGTACCGGCGAGGGTGACGGTCACCCCGGCGCGGTCGACGGACAGGTCGCCGAACGTGTCGATGGCGGGCAGCCCCTGGCCGCCGCCCGCCCGGCGCAGTACGGCCCTGATGCGGGCGTCCAGGACGCGTGCGGTGACCGGCTTCACCACGTAGTCGTCGGCGCCGACCTCCAGGCCGACCACGATGTCCACCTCGTCGCCGCGCGCCGTCGCCATGATGATCGGCAGCGTCTCGTCGACCGCCCGGATGCCCGCGCACACTTCCAGTCCCGGCATGCCCGGCAGCATCAGATCGAGGACGACGATGTCCGGCCGGAACACCCGGAGTTGGGCCAGCCCTTCCTCGCCGGTCGGCACGCCGCACACGTCGTGGCCCTGCCGGCGCAGCCCCAGGACGACGCCCTCGCGGACAGCCCGGTCGTCCTCGATCAGAAGTACACGTGACATTGGTTCAGTAACCGCCAACAAACGATCAACAGGGCACCGGATTAAACACCCGTTATCGCTTCGTGACCAAATGGGCCAGGCTCGATCACATAACCCCAGCACGGTGTACCCCCGTGACACCGCACCGGACTCCCGCACCCCGCCGCCGTCGTCGCCGCGCCCCGCGCCGACGCCCTCTGCTGCCGACGGCCCTCGTGGCCCTCGCGGCCGTCGGCGCGATAGGGGCGCTCGCGGCCTGGCAGTCACAGGACGCTGCCACGACGGCCTCGGCCCGCCCCTCGAACTCCCCGCCCCCGCCCCGGAGTTCACCCCCGAAGCCGAGCCCGACCCCAACCCCGACCCCGACCCCGTCGCCCTCCCGTCCCGTGATCCCGAAGCACGGCTCAGGCGTCTACGCCACCGCCCCGGGAACCGGCCGACAGGCAGGCAGGGGAACCCCGTTGCGCTACAAGGTGGAGATCGAGAAGGGCCTCGACCTCCCCCTGGCCGCCACGGCCGGCGAAGTCGAAAGGGTCCTGGCCGACCGCCGGGGCTGGACCGCCGACGGCACGTCGTCCTTCCGCCGCGTCTCGACCGGCCCCACCGACTTCGTCGTCCGCATCGCCACCCCGGGCACGGTCGACAATGCCTGCGCGGAGTACGGCCTCGACACCCACGGCGACCTCAATTGCAGCGTCGCCCACAAGGTCATGGTCAACCTCGAACGCTGGCTCACCGGCACCCGGTACTACGCCGACGACATCCCCTCCTACCGCGCCCTCATCGTCAACCACGAGGTCGGCCACTTCCTCGGCCACGGCCACGAGACCTGCCCCGCCGCAGGCGCCCCCGCCCCCGCGATGATGCAGCAGATAAAAGGCCTCAAGGGCTGTGTCCCCAATGCCTGGCCGTACGACGAGAAGGGCCGCCGCATCAGCGGCCCGCAAGTACCGTGAGCTGTCAGCGGTACGTGTTGTTGCTCGTGTGCTCCCCGCTCAGCCACGACGCCAGCTCCTCGCGAGCGGTCCGGCGGCGCTGCTCGTCGGTCTCGTGGATGCCCGGGGCGTCGAGGGTGAATTCGAGGAGGAGGCCGTTGGGGTCGCTGGTGTAGAGGGAGCGGCAGTAGCCGTGTTCCAGGACGTACGTCTCGTCCGGGCGCCAGTTCGCCTTCTCCAGGCGGGCGGCTATCGCGTTCTGGACCTCCTCCGTGACCTTCAGCGCGATGTGCTGGAAGGGGGAGTGCGGCATCTCGGGGCCGAACCGCTTCTGGTCCTCGGGGTCGGCGAACTGGAAGAACGCGAGGGCGCTGCCGTCGCCGAGGCCGTAGAAGGTGTGGCAGTACGTGCGGACCGCGCCGAAGAGTTCGTCGGACTCCTTCCAGGTCGCGATGAGGGGCAGGCCGATGACGTCCTCGTAGAAGGCGCGGGTCGCCTCCTGGTCCTGGGTGACGTAGGCGTTGTGGTGCAGACGGGACGGGAGGGCGTCGGGGGAGGGCTGAGTCATCGTCGACTCTCCTTCGGAGAGGGCAAGCGCGGACATGTGTCCGCTGTACGGTCGCTGCTCGCAACCCTGATACGCGGGACCCCTGGCGTCAACCCTTCTGGGGCAAACCGTGACCGCCCGCCGGAGGGCGGGCCGGTGAACGGACAGGCGGCGTAATCTGGACGCCCCAGCCGAGCGATCCGAGAGGGGCGGCAGATGCCGCGTACGGGCACCGGGCCTGATTTCATCGAAGCACTGGCCCGCGGGCTGGAGGTCATCACCGCCTTCACCCCCCAGCGGCCGGACATGTCCCTCTCGGAGGTGGCGACCGCGACCGGCCTCGCCCGCCCCACGGCCCGCCGCATCCTCCTCACCCTGGAGGAACTCGGCTACGTCCGCTCCTGCGAGCGCGGCTACGCCCTCACCCCCCGCGTCCTCGACCTCGGCATGGCGTACGTCGGCTCGCTGGGCCTGTGGGACGTCGCCCGCCCGCACATGGAACGCCTGGTCGCCCGCACGAACGAGTCCTGCTCGATCGCCCAGCTCGACGGCGGCGACATCGTGTACGTCGCGCGGGTCGCCGTACCGAAGATCGTCACCCTCTCCGTACGGATCGGCACCCGCTTCCCCGCCCTCCAGACCTCCCTCGGCAAGGTCCTGCTGGCCGCGCTGGACCCGGAGCGGCTCGCCAAGGCGCTCGCGGAGCCCACGCGCTCCGGGCTCACCCCCCTGTGGCAGCCCGGCGCCGACGAGCGGGACGCGGCGCTGCGCGAGGTCCGCGCGCAGGGCTGGGCGCTGGCCGACGAGGATCTCGCGCCCGGCATCCGCTCCGTCGCCGTGCCGCTGCGGGACGGCGAGGGCAGGGTCGTCGCGGCGATCAACGTCAACGCGCACGCCGCCGAGACGTCCCTCGCCGACCTGCGCGACAGGCATCTGCCGCTGCTGCTCCAGACCGCCGGGGACATCAGTGGCGACTTCGCCCGGCTGACGGCCGTGCCGCGCGTGGTGGCCGCCGGCCGAGGGTGACCGGCCCGCAAGGGGTCTCGCCGGGAAGGGGTCTCGCCGTGAAGGGGCTCGGCGTGCCACAATCCGAAGTCAGCGGACACATGTCCGCTGTGCGGTCGGAGGGATGGTTCCATGGAGACACCGACACCGTCGGGCCAGGGCGGCGGCCCCCTGTCGGGGCTGCTGGTCGCCGACTTCTCCCGGGTGCTGGCGGGCCCGTACGCCACCATGCTGCTCGCCGACCTCGGCGCCGAGGTGATCAAGGTCGAGGCGCCCGCCGGGGACGAGACCCGCGGCTGGATGCCGCCCACGCGCGGCACGACCTCGACGTACTACCTCGGCATCAACCGGGGCAAGCGCTCCCTCGCGCTCGACCTGCGCACCGACGCCGAGGCCGCCCGCGAACTCGCCCGCCGCGCCGACGTGCTGATCGAGAACTTCAAGCCCGGCACCCTCGCCAAGTACGGCCTGGACTTCGCCGCCGTCAGCGCCGCCAACCCCGGCGTCGTCTACGCGTCCATCACCGGCTTCGGGCCCGGCGCCGGCTCCCACGTCCCCGGGTACGACCTGATGGTCCAGGCGATCTCCGGGCTGATGAGCCTCACCGGCGACCCCGAGGGGGAACCCTTCCGCGCCGGGATCTCCGTGTTCGACGTCATGGCCGGCAACCACGCCGCGATCGGCATCCTCGCCGCGCTGCGCCACCGCGACGCGACCGGCGCGGGCCAGCACGTCGAGGTCAACCTCCTCTCCTCCGCCCTCTCCGGCCTCGTCAACCACAGCTCCGCGTACGTCGCCGGCGGCACCGTGCCCTACCGGATGGGCAACGCGCACCCCAGCGTCTTCCCGTACGAGCCCTTCCCCACCGCCGACCGCGATCTGATCGTCGCCGCCGCCAACGACGGCCAGTTCCGGCGCCTGTGCGACGTCCTCGGCATCCCCGGGACCGCCGACGACCCCCGCTTCGCCCACAACAAGGACCGCACCGCCCGCCGCGAGGAACTCCGCCCCCTGCTCGTCGAACGGCTCGCCACGCGCGGTGCCACCGAGTGGTTCGAGGCGCTCGTCGCGGCCGGGGTGCCCGCCGCGCCGATCAACACCATCGACGGGGGGTTCGCGATGGCCGAGCGGTTCGGGCTCGACCCGATCGTCGAGGTGGGCGAGGGGGAACGGGCGGTGCCCATGGCCCGGCACCCCATCACTTTCTCCACGACACCGGCCCGGTACGAGCTGCCGCCGCCGGAACTGGACGAGCACGGGCCGGAGTTGAGGAAGTGGCTGGCGGGAGAGAAGGGGGAGGACCGTGACTGACGAGGCACGCGAGGGGCACACCCCGGCTCCCCGACTCCCCACCTACCCCACCGCCTTGGGCGCCTCCTCCCGCACCACCATCACCCTCCTCGGCGAGAGCCTCGCCGACGACATCATGGGCACCGTCGGCTTCGGTGAACTCGCCTACCGGCTCGCCACCCAGCGCCGCCCCACCCCCGGCCAGACCCGCGTCTTCGAAGCCGTCCTCGCCGCCCTCGCCGACCACGGCTTCACCCCCACCGCGATCGTCACCCGCCTCACCTACCTCTCCGCCCCGGACTCGATCCAAGGCGCCCTGGCGGCGGGCCTGTTGGGCGGCGGCTCGCGCTTCCTCGGCGTCACGGAGGACACCGGCACCTTCCTGCACGACGTCCTGGAACGCCACGAGGGCGACCTCCCGAGGACCGACGGCGAGTGGGACGCGCTGGCCCTGGAGACCGTACGCGCGCAGAAGGCCGCGGGCCGTTTCGTCCCCGGCCTCGGGCACCACGTCCACAAGGACGGCGACCCCCGCACCCCCCGCCTCATGCGGATCGCCGAGGAGGAAGGCCAGTTCGGCCCCCACCTCGCCCTCTTCGCCGCGATCGGCCGCACCCACCCCCAGATCCTCGGCAAGACGCTCCCCCTGAACGGCGCCGGCGTCTGCGGAGCCGCCCTCGCCGACCTGGATCTCCCCATCCAACTCCTGCGCGGATTCGCCCTGTTGGCCCGCACAGCCGGACTCATCGGCCAACTCGCCGAGGAGATGCGCACCCCCGTCGCGAACGACATCTTCCTCTCCGTCGACCTCAACAACCGCCCCGTACCCCCCGATCCGGGAGACCACCCGTGACGCCGTACGTCCTGTTCGTGCACGGCGCCCACCACGGCGCCTGGTGCTGGGACGAGGTGAGAGCCCGCCTCGCCCCAACGGCCCTGCGCACAGCGGCGGTAGACCTCCCCCTGACCTCCTTCGAGGACGACACGCGGGCCGTCCGCACGGCCGTCCGCGAAGGCACCCTGTACGGCCCCGTCCTCCTGGTCGCCCACAGCTACGGCGGCCTCCCGGTCTCGGCGGGCGGCCACGAGGCGGACCGCCTGGTCTACATCGCGGCGAGGATGCCCCAACCGGGCGAGTCCCCGGCGGAGTCGACCCCCCGCTGGAACGACCCGGCGTTCCGCGCGGCGGTCCACGAGTCGCCCGACGGCACGGTCACCCTTCTCCCGGCAGCCCGCGAAGCCCTGTACTCCGGCACCCCCGCCCCCTACGCCGACCGGGCGGCGGCCCGCTGGCGCCCGATGCGAAGCCGCGTCCCCCGCAAGCCCCTCGACGCCCCCGCCTGGCTCTCCGTCCCCAGCGCCTACGTCATCTGCGCCGAGGACCGGACCGTCCGCCCCGAAGCCCAACGCGAGTGCGCCACCCACGCCTGCACCCACCTCGAACTCCCCTGCGACCACGCCCCGTTCTACTCGGCACCGACCGAACTGGCCCACTTCCTGGAGGAGCAGGCGGCGCTCACGAACCGGCCCGAAGGGTGAGCCCCCCCACCACCCGGGGCGAGCCCGGCACCGCCGACCCGCCCCCGCCAAGAGCCCGAGACGTCCCACCCCTGCCGACCCGCCCCCGCCAAGAGCCCGGCGCGTCCTACCGCTGCCCCGCCGCCCACTCCCCGAACGTCACCTCGCCGAGCCGCGCGTCCGGCCCCGGCAGCAAAGTCGTCTCCCGCAACGCCGTGCCGAAGTACCGCGCGCCCGGATCCGTGACGACCGTCCGCGCATCCCCCTGCGCCGCGAGCGCGTCACGGACCAGTTCGTCGAGGCGGAACACGGCGGGGCCCGCGACCTCGACGAGACCGTTCACGGGAGCGTTCACGGCGGTACGGGCGACGGCCGCGGCGACGTCGTCCGAGGCGATCGGCTGGATGCCCACCGGGGCCAGCCGGACGGTGTCGCCGTCGGTCGCCTCGCCCGCGATGGCGTTGACGAACTCGAAGAACTGGGTCGCGTGGACGATCGAGTACGGCGTGCCCGACTCCCTGATCAGCTCCTCCTGCGCCTGCTTGGCGCGGAAGTAGCCGCTCTCCTGGAGCCGCTCGGTGCCGACGACGGACAGGGCGACGTGGTGGGCGACCCCGGCCTCGGTCTCCGCCTTGAGGAGGTTGGCGGTGGAGGTACGGAAGAAGTCCAGCACCGCCCGGTCCTCGAACGAGGGCGAGTTCGACACGTCGACCACGACCGAGGCGCCCTCGAGCGCCTCGGCCAGACCCTGCCCGGTCAGCGTGTCCACGCCCGTGCCCGGCGAGGCGGCGAGCGCCTCGTGCCCGTGCTCGCCGAGCCACGCGACCACCTTCGAGCCGATGAGCCCGGTGCCACCGATCACCACGATCTTCATGACGGATTCCTCTCGGGAAGTGTCGGGAGAAGTTCTCGTACAGGAGTGACCGGGCGGCGGGCCGGAGTGTGACAGCTACAGCGACGCCATGTACGGCGCCAGCTTCTCCGGGCTCATCACCCACAGAATCCGCTCGACGCCGAGCGCGGACACGTCGACGCACAGCAGCACCCTCACGGACCCGCCCTCCGACACGAGCGCCGCCGGGCGGCCGTTCGCCTCCACCCACCGGACCTCCGTACCCGGCCAGAACCGCGGCGCGAACGCGGCCAGGTACCGGGAGACGTGCGCGATCCCGACGACCGGGATCCGCGACGCGCCGCGCATGCCGTTGCCGTCGGTGTAACTGACCACGTCCTGCGTCAGCACCTCCTCCAGTACCGCCAGATCACCGGCCCGCGCCGCCGCGAGGAACACCTCCAGGAGGCGCCGGTGCTCGGCCGGCCCGACGGGTTCCCGGCGTTCGGCGGCCAGGTGCCGACGGGCCCGCGTCACGAGCTGGCGCGCGTTCGCCTCACTGGTCTCCAGGATCTCCGAGACCCGCCGGTACGGATACTCGAACGCCTCCCGCAGCACATAGGCGGCCCGCTCCACGGGGTTCAGCTTCTCCAGCAGGAACAGCACCGCGAGATCCAGCGCCTCCGCCCGCTCCGCCCCGACCTGCGGATCGGCGCCCGTGTTCACCGGCTCCGGCAGCCAGGTCCCGACGTACGTCTCGCGCCGTACCCGCGCGGACTGGGCGACGTTGATGGCGAGCCGTGTCGTCACCGTGGTCAGGAACGCGGCCGGCTCCTCGACCTCCGACCGCTCCACCCCCTGCCACCGCACCCACGCCTCCTGCACGACGTCCTCCGCCTCCGCCGCGCTCCCCAGCACCCGGTAGGCGATCCCGAACAACCGCCCCCGCACCGCGGTGAACTCCTTCGCCGCCACATCCAGATCGTCCCCGACACCCATACAAGCCCCTCCTGCCCCGACCGAACGGGACCAGTGTCACACCACGGCCGTCCGGAGTGTCTCTTGAGTGAGACACCGTGCGAGACAGGGACAGGAGCGAGCACATGGACTGGTCCGGATCGGCCGCGTGCCGGGGGATGGACCCCGAACTGTTCTTCCCCATCGGCAGCGGCGGCGTGGCGGCGGTGGCACAGGTCGCTGAGGCGAAGGAGGTGTGCGCCCACTGCCCGGTGGCCGGCCGGTGCCTGGCGTGGGCCCTGGACGCGGGCCCGGTGGACGGGATCTGGGGCGGAACGACGGAAGGGGAACGCCGCGCGCTGCTGCGGGCCGGGTCAGGGGGCGGCGCCTGAAGCGCGGGGCACACATCGCGGAACGCGCCCGCCGTGAACTCCTCGACACGAGCGCGACGGCACGCGGCCACACCGCCGACGGGTCCCCCGTGTACGAGGCCCGGATCGCCCGCCTCTGACGACGCGGCGTCACATGTACTGGAAGTACCGGTCCCACCAGGCAAGCGGCAGTTCCTCGTCGTCCGGCTCCGCTCCGGGGATCTCGCCGTCCTCCAGGCGCGTCGCCCCGTCGTACGGCTCAAGGAGCAGCCCGACGGGCACGTACACGCACCCGAGGTCCGCACAGACCCCGTCGAGCCAGGCCGTGAACGGTTCGGCGAGGCCCTCCGCACAGCCCGGCACGCCCAGGTCACGGCCGGTGCCGGCGGTGACGAAGGGGCCGAAGTTGCTCATCAGGACCCACAGGGGCCGGTCCGTGCCCGTCGCGGGGGCGGGCACCCTGACCTCCCCGTAGTAGCTCGCGTCCTGCGTCATCCCGGCCGACACGGACGGCCCGAACCGTTCCGTCAGCGCCGCGCCGAGCCGCTCGAAACGGCGCCGGGCGGCCGGCAGGTCGTGGTCCGGGGGGAGTTCCAGGTGTTCGGGGTCGTCCAGCTCGCGCAGGAGGGCGCGCAGACGGTCGGGGGAGTGCATGACGGGTCCTTGTCGTCAGAGGGAATCAGAGGGAAGGGGCGGCGGGGCGGGGGCCACCGCCCCCCCCCCCCCCCCGGGTGCGGCCCCCCCCCCCCCCCCCCCCCCCCCGCCCCCCCCCCCCCCCCCCCCCCCCCCCCCCCCCCCCCCCCCCCCCCCCCCCCCCCCCCCCCCCCCCCCCCC
>NZ_JARAYJ010000018.1:29676-170315 GCF_033794345.1 Streptomyces niveiscabiei | reverse complement strand
GCCCTCGCCTCCGCCAGCGCCGCCCTGATCTGGTCCGTCCACCCCACCTGGACCAACAACCAGATCCTCCGCGTCATGCTGAACACCATCGGCGCCCCCGTCGACGGCGCCAAGTGGAACAACGCCATCGGCTACGGCATCGTCCGCCCCCGCATCGCCCTCCAGAACCCCGGCGACCCCGGCCCGGCGAACGTCTACCCCCTCCCCGACCTCGCGGAAGCAGAAAAGTCCGCGTCCCCCACCCCGATCCCGTCGGCGAAGGCAAGCGAACCGGCGAAAACCGTGGCCGCCGCGAAGAAGGGCGACGACGGAACCCCCTGGCTCGGCATCGGACTCGGCGCGGGCGCCATGGCCGTGGCCGGCGCCGCCGCAGCCGTCGTCGTCCGAAGGCGCCGAACGGCCACCCCACCCGCACCTCAACAGCCGTACCCGGCTCCCCAACAGGGCTTCGGCCCTCCGCCGCAGGGATTTGGCCCACCCCCGACCATGCCCGGCAGCGTCCCCCCGTCTCCGGGCCAGGACACGGGTTCCGCCTGAGTACGCGTACTCATGCGGCACAGCGGAGACACTCATGACCTGCCATGACCGAAATGGTTATCGTGCAAACTGTTGGTGATGGTGGTGCCCTGGGGAGGGAAAGAGCGTGTCGTGGGACGAGTGGGAACAGCTCAAGAGCGCGGCGGCGGAGCGCACGACGCATATGCAGCTGAATCAGTACCCGGCCGATTCGGCGGGTTCGGGGACACTCGTGTCGGACAGGCCCGTCTGGACGAAGGCCGGACAGGACGTCGGCGCGTTCCGTGAGGACATCGCCAAGGCGCTGGGACACCTCTCGGACGGACAGGACGGTCTGGGTACGGACGCCGGCTGCCTGACCGCCGGGGCGCAGAAAGAGGTCCACGACTCCTGGGCGCGCTATGTGAAGGACGTCGGCGACCGGTGCGGGAAACTCGCGGCGCTGCTCGGAAAGGCGGGCGGCGACCTGTCGCAGACCGACGAAGGCGTGCTGGTCGATATCCAGAATCTGAGGACGGCCTACGCGGACACGCCCGCCGTCGGCGGCAAGGGCTGAGGGGCGGTAACGGGACGTCATGGATCTCGCCACACTCAAGGCCCTCAAGCCCGCCGAGTACGCACAGGCGGCCGACAGCTACCGCAGCACGTCCGACATCGCCAGCGCGGCCAAGGACCGGATCGAGAGCCAGATCGCCGCGGCGATGCGCAACGCCCTGAAGGGCGATGCCGCGAACGCGGCGATCAGCCAGCTGACGGAGCTGGGCAAGAACTTCCACTACGTCCAGGTCGAGTGCGGTCTCGTCGCCGCTGCCCTTGAGGCGTTCTCGTACGAGATGGAAGCCGCCAAACGGAAACTCGACACGGCCCTGGCCGACGCGAAAGCCGCGAACCTGACCGTGAACGCGGACGGCTCGGTGACTTACCCGCCGGGCGGACCGAAAGGTGAGGACGGCAAGACCCCGCAAGGCGGCACCGCCGGCGGCTTCCTCGACCCCACCGCCGCCGCGATCGGCCGCTCCGCCGCCAACTTCGACCCCAACCCCCACCACCGCGCCGCCCAGGACTGCGCCGACCTCATCGCCGCAGCCCTCCAGGAAGCCACCGAGGCGGACACCAAGTGGGCCCCGAAACTACGGGCCCTGAAGGCCGACGACGACCTGACCGTCTCGGACAGCGACTGGGCCGACACTTCCTCGGACGGCAAGGGTGTGCAGAGTGCGGGCAAGGAGTACCTCGACTCCCTGCCGCAGCCACCCAAGGACAACGATCCCAAGGCCAATGCCCAGTGGTGGAAGGGGCTCACGCCGGAGGAACGCGCCGACTACCTCGCATTCCACCCGAAGGCTGTGGGCGAGATGGACGGGTTGCCTGCTGAAGTGCGCGATGAGGCCAACCGCACCGTGCTCGACGAGATCCGTGGCCAGTACCGGATGGAACTCGCCTCGATTCCCGCTGAACCCACCAACAAGTACACCTACATCACATCTGGCGGGTATCCGTCGAGGGTGTACACCGACGAGTGGATGGCTTGGGATGAGAAGTATGGCGCCCGGAAGGGGGAGATCGAAAAGGTCCTGGTCGGAGCCGATAAAATTCAGGAGCGATTCGACAGGACAGGTGAAGGCGGACTGCCTGAGGCGTACCTGCTGGGCTTCGACCCCAAAGGAGAGGGGGATGGGCGAGTCATTCTCGCCAACGGAAACCCTGACACGGCCGACCACACTGCGATATACGTTCCCGGTACAGGAACGAACATTGAAGGGACCGATGGCGGCATAAAACGCAGCGAGGCAATGTGGCGAGAGAGTCAGCACCTTGTGCCCGGCCAGTCGGTTTCGAGTATTTACTGGTTCGATTACGATGCTCCGGACAGCATTCCGCAGGCCACGGATGGTGTGCGTGCCGAGAACGCCGGTCCGAGACTCGAAGATTTCCTCCAAGGAACCCAGACCGCACAAGGCGGCCCCGACGCCAGCCATACGACGGTGATCGGTCACAGCTACGGCAGTACAGTGATCGGCGAGACCGCCAAGCACCACCATATTCCGGCCGATGACATAATCGCGCTCGGTAGTCCGGGCATGCAGGTCGAGCACGCGAGAGACCTGGGCGTGGGGGCGGACCATGTATGGGCAGAAGGGGCGGACTGGTCGATGGACGACGCTGCCGTCCGTCACGGTGGCAGGCTGGTCGGGCTCGGCGACTGGTGGGCGAACCCCACCGACGAATCCTTCGGCGCCAATGTCATGCAGAGTGACACTGGCGGTTTCTTCTCGGGTCACAGTTCCTACTGGGACTATGACGAGGAACAGGCTTCAACGAGCCTGAAAAACCAAGCGGCCGTAATTGCAGGAAGGTATGGAGATGTCAAGCTGGAATAGGCGGTTCGGCGTTTGGCGAAAATTTTTCATGACCGCACTCGTGACGTCTTCACTCCTTCTCGCTGCGGGATGTTCCATGGATAAAGAAAACGGTAAGTCTCTTCCTGTGCGTAGCCCCTCGGCGGTGGAGGACGAAGTGTCGTCCCTCTCCAGTCAGGTGCTCGACATGGTGAAGGTCAAGGGGAAGGTCACCGAGCCCGGGCCGTACAGCTCGTCCTGCACCGACGACGGGAAGAAGGGCGTCTGGGTCAGGCATCCCTGGTCGATGTATGGAATCGACAACAGTAAGCTCGGTGAAGGATTTTCCAATCTGAAGCGATCTCTGCCGGAAAATGGGTGGAAGATCGTGAAGGACGGAGATGACGGCAGCCGGAACAAGAATCCCGAGATCAAGGCCGCCCACCAGAAGACGCACAGTCAGCTTGAGGTCAGGTGGCTCAAGGGGCTTGATGGGAATGCGCCCCTGCTTGACGTGACTGTTTACTCGCAGTGTTTCAAGCAGGCCGATTGAGGTGCCGGGCCGGGGTTCCTACCGGATCACCATCACCCGGCGCCCCACCGTCGCGAAGTCCCACATCGCGTCCCCGTCCGGCCGGGTCTCCCGGATGCCGCCGGTCTTGACCATCGTGTCCCCGTCGGGAAGGGACCCATTGACGGCGGCGCTGAAGCCGATGGCCATGCCGTCGGGGGTCTCGGTGAAGCGGACGACGTGTTCGATGCGGGTGCCGTCCGTGGCGGTGACCGCGCCCGCGCGGGAGGAGACGGTGTAGGGGCCGGGCTTGGGGTCGAGGCCGCCGGGGTAGACGCGGAACGTGCGGGTGACCTTGCCGGTGTCGTCCACCAGCCAGACGCGGTCGTCGTCGATGGAGTAGACGACTCGCTGGCCGACCCCGGAGTTCACGGGGAGGGCGTCGGGGTGTTTGATGTCGCGGGGTGCCTTGGAGGCGGCCGTCGGGAGGGGCTTGCTCAGGTCGCCCGGCGACTGGGCCGATGCCTGCCAGGCCAGTACGCCCACCGTCGTGATCGCCGCTGTCATGAGCCCGGCCACGAGTCCCGCGCTGCTGCTTGTCACCTGCGCCCGCCTCCGTACCAAAACGTCCGTTTTCGCACCGGACGGTAGCAGGAGGGGACGTGCCCCACCCCCGCGCGCCGTAGGCTGTTCGCGTGCTCTTGCTAGCTCTGGATACCGCCACCCCCGCAGTCACCGTCGCCCTGCACGACGGCGGCGAGACAGTCGCCGCGTCGAGTCAGGTGGACGCGCGCCGGCACGGTGAGCTGTTGTTGCCGACCGTGGACCGTGTGCTCGCGGAGGCGGGGGTGAGACTGGACGCCGTGACGGGGATCGTCGTAGGGACCGGCCCGGGGCCGTACACGGGGCTGAGGGTCGGGCTGATGACGGCGGACACGTTCGGGCTCGCGCTGGGCGTGCCGGTGTACGGCGTGTGCACGCTGGACGGCCTCGCGTACGAGGCGGAGGCCGAGGGACCGTTCGTGGTCGCGACGGACGCCCGGCGCAAGGAGGTGTACTGGGCGCGGTACGAGGACCGGCGTACACGGGTGAGCGGACCGGCGGTGGACCGGCCGGCGGAGGTCGGCCAGGAGGTCCCGGCGTTCGGCGCGGGCGCGCTGCTGTACCCGGAGCACTTCGAGGTCGTACCCGGCCCGCAGCACGTGTCCGCCGCCGCCCTCGCCGCGCTGGCCGCCGAGCGGCTCACCAAGGGCATCGAGCTGGACGAGCCCCGCCCTCTCTATCTGCGCCGCCCCGACGCCCAGGTCCCCAAGAACTACAAGGTGGTCACCCCGAAGTGACCGAGCCCGTGTTGCGTGAGATGCGCTGGTGGGACATCGATCCCGTGCTGGAGCTGGAGCGTGGCCTGTTCCCCGAGGACGCGTGGTCGCGGGGGATGTTCTGGTCGGAGCTGGCGCACGCGCGGGGTCCGGAGGCGAACCGGCGGTACGTGGTGGCCACCTACGAGGACCGTCGCATCGTCGGGTACGCCGGACTCGCCGCGTCCGGCGACCTTGCCGACGTACAGACCATCGCCGTGGCCCACGACCACTGGGGCACCGGCCTCGGCGGCCGGCTCCTCACCGAACTCCTCCGCGCCGCAACGGAGTTCGAGTGCCCCGAGGTCATGCTGGAGTGCCGCGTCGACAACCTCCGCGCCCAGAAGCTGTACGAGCGCTACGGCTTCGAGCCGATCGGCTTCCGGCGCGGCTACTACCAGCCGGGGAACGTGGACGCGCTGGTGATGCGCCGCACGGACCCCGCGTCAACTCCCGCGACTCCCGTACGAGGAACCGAGAACGATGACTGACGAACCCCTGGTCCTGGGGATCGAGACCTCCTGCGACGAGACCGGCGTCGGGATCGTCCGGGGCACCACCCTGCTCGCGGACGCGGTCGCCTCGTCCGTCGACGAGCACGCCCGCTTCGGCGGCGTCGTCCCCGAAGTCGCCTCGCGCGCGCACCTGGAGGCGATGGTCCCGACGATCCAGCGGGCGCTGAAGGACGCCGGGGTGAGCGCGAAGGACCTGGACGGGATCGCCGTCACGGCGGGTCCGGGCCTCGCGGGCGCGCTGCTGGTCGGCGTCTCGGCGGCGAAGGCGTACGCGTACGCGCTGGGCAAGCCGCTGTACGGCGTCAACCACCTGGCCTCGCACATCTGCGTCGACCAGCTGGAGCACGGCCCGCTGCCCGAGCCGACGATGGCGCTGCTCGTCTCCGGCGGGCACTCCTCGCTGCTGC
Organism: Streptomyces niveiscabiei; assembly: GCF_033794345.1. Taxonomy (NCBI): domain Bacteria; kingdom Bacillati; phylum Actinomycetota; class Actinomycetes; order Kitasatosporales; family Streptomycetaceae; genus Streptomyces; species Streptomyces niveiscabiei. The sequence continues at coordinate 164,669 of NZ_JARAYJ010000018.1, read as the reverse complement.
TGTCCAGCGACATCACCTCGGACGTCCGCCCGATGGGCGCGACGATCGACGACGCGGCCGGCGAGGCGTTCGACAAGATCGCGCGCGTCCTGAACCTGGGCTTCCCGGGCGGGCCGGTCATCGACCGGTACGCCAAGGAGGGTGACCCCAACTCCATCGCTTTCCCACGGGGGTTGACCGGTTCCCGCGACCCCGCGTACGACTTCTCCTTCTCCGGTCTCAAGACGGCCGTGGCCCGCTGGATCGAGGCGAAGCGGGCGGCGGGGGAGGAGGTGCCGGTGCGCGACGTGGCCGCGTCCTTCCAGGAGGCGGTGGTGGACGTGCTGACGCGCAAGGCGGTACGGGCCTGCCGGGACGAGGGCGTCGACCACCTGATGATCGGCGGCGGCGTCGCCGCCAACTCCCGGCTGCGGGCGCTCGCCCAGGAGCGGTGCGAGGCCGCCGGCATCCGACTCCGGGTGCCCCGGCCGAAGTTGTGCACCGACAACGGCGCGATGGTCGCGGCGCTGGGCGCGGAGATGGTGGCGCGGGGCCGGGCCGCCTCGGACTGGGACCTGTCGGCGGACTCGTCGCTGCCGGTCACCGACCCTCACGTACCTGGACATGCGCACGATCACGTGCACGAGGTCAGCAAGGACAACCTGTACGGATGACAGTCGCGTTGATGTGGGAGGCCAAGGCGGCGGCGGGCCGGGGCGAGGAACTCCTCGCCTGGGCCCGCCGCCAGCCCCTCGCGACGCCTCCCCTCCGTCGGGAGACGTTGCGTGGGCCCGAGGGCCGGGTGCTGGTCATCACGTGGTGGGACGCGGAGTACGAGGCGCAGCTGCCCGAACTCCCGGAACCCGAAGGGGATTTGATCGCCCGCGCGGTGCACCGCTGGCGTTTCGAGAGCGCCGACTAGCTGACGGCGACCTCGCAGACGAGCCGCCGGTCCACCCCCAACTCCCGTACCTCCCCGGTGAGTTCGAGCTGCACGGCATGCCGCGTGTCCGCGCTGGACGCCCCCAACCGCAGCTCCAGCACCCCGGGTTCGACGATCCGCCGCCCGCCCCGGTCCGTGAACGCCGACAGGTCCGCGTGGAAGGTGAACGTCACCCGGCGGGACTCCCCGGGCGCCAACTCCACCCGCTGGTACCCGATCAGCCGTACGTCGGGCCGCGTCACCGAGGCCACCGGGTCGTGCAGATAGAGCTGGACGACCTCGGCCCCGGCCACGTCCCCGGCGTTGCGGACGGTCACGCCGACGTCGTACGAACCGTCGGTCGGGATCACCGCCCCCTCGCCGGTCCCCTCCCACACGAACTCCGTGTACGACCGCCCATGTCCGAACGGGTACAGGGGAGTCGGGTCGAGGTTGCTCACCTCGCCCTTCAGCCCCAGCGGCGGCTGGAGGTACGTCCACGGCTGGCCCCCGGTCACGCGCGGCACGCTCACCGGCAGCCGCCCGGACGGGTTGACGCGGCCTGAGAGCACCCCGGCGACGGCGGGCCCGCCCTCCTCGCCGGGGAAGAACGCCTCGACGACCGCGCCGAGCCGCCCGTGCCACCGCCCCAGCGCGTAGGGCCGTCCGGCGAGCATCACCAGCACCACAGGAACCCCGGTCGCGACGAGGGCGTCCAGCAACTCGGCCTGGACGCCGGGCAGTCGGAGGTCCTCGGCGTCGCAGCCCTCGCCGGAGGTGCCCCGCCCGAAGAGCCCGGCCCGGTCACCGAGGACGGCGACGCAGACGTCCGCCTCGGAAGCGCGGGCGACGGCCTCGTCGAAGCCGCCGGTGTCGGGGGTGTCGACGCCGCAGCCCTCCGCGAACGTGACCTTGGCGTCGGGCAGTTCACCACGCAGCGCCTCCAGCACCGTGGGAATCTCGATGCCGTCGACGACACCGGGGTGATGGGGAAGGACATGGGACGGGAAGGAGTAGCACCCGAGCATCGCGAGCGCGTCGGCGGCGCGCGGGCCGACCACCGCGATCCGCGTGTCCGGCGCGAGCGGCAGGATGCCGTCCGGGTTGTCGAGCAACACGACGGATTCTTCGGCGAGTTGACGGGCCACCGCCCGGTTCTGCGCCGAGTCCAGCTCGACCGGGTCCGCGTGGACCGGCGCCCAGTCCTCGTCCAGGAGCCCCAGCTCGCACTTCTGGAGGAGGACCCGCCGGACAGCGTTGTCCACCAACTCCTCGGGCACAGCGCCTTCCTGAACGGCCGTCAGGAGCGGCTTGCCGTAGCACTTCAGGGTCGGCAGCTCGACGTCGATGCCGGCGGCGAGGGCCGCGTGGGCCGCCTGGGCGGGCGTACCGGCGACCCGGTGCAGGGTCTCCAGGAAGCCGACCGCGAAGTAGTCGGAGACGATCGTGCCGGTGAACCCCCAGGTCTCGCGCAGGAGCTGGGTGAGGAGTTCCGGGTCGGCGGAGGCGGGGACGCCGTCGCGCTCGGTGTAGGAGGGCATGACCGAGCGGGCGCCGCCCTCGCGGATCGCCATCTCGAACGGCGGCAGGGTGACGTCCGCGAACTCGCGGGTGCCCGCGCGCACGGGAGCCAGGTTGCGGGCGCCCGCGGAGGAGGCGTACCCGGCGAAGTGCTTCAGCGTGGCGACCACGCCGGCCGACTCCAGGCCCCGTACGTAGGCCGTACCGACCGTACCGACGAGGTACGGGTCCTCGCCGATCGTCTCCTCGACGCGGCCCCAGCGGGCGTCGCGCACGACGTCAAGGACCGGGGCGAGGCCCTGGTGGACGCCGACCGAGCGCAGGTCGTGGCCGATGCGGGCGGCCATCTTCTCGACGAGGCCGGGGTCGAAGGAGGCGCCCCAGGAGAGGGGGACCGGGTAGGCGGTGGCCTGCCAGGCGGTGAACCCGGCGAGGCACTCCTCGTGGGCGAGCGCCGGGATGCCGAAGCGGTTCGCGGCGACCAGCCGGCGCTGCGCCTCGGCGAGGGCGCGGGCACCGGCCGTCGGGTCGACGGGGGCGGTGCCGAAGGGGCGGGTGAGCTGGCCGAGGCCGTGCGCGACGAGCTCGTCCCAGTCGTAGTCGGCGGTCATGTCGGACTGATGGGGTGCGACTCCGCCGTCCTCGGTGTCGGCGCCCACCCAGACGCCGTACAGCTGGGCGGTCTTCTCCTGGAGCGTCATCCGGGAGATGAGGTCGTCGACCCGTGCGGCGGCGGGCAGGGAGGGGTCGCGCCAGGGGGCGCGCTCGGGGGCCGAGCCGGTCTCGGAGGCGGTGGTCATGAAGCTCCTGTCAGAGGTCGGTGAGCCACCAGTCGGACGGTTTCGCGCGGTCCTCGCGCGAATGTTTCGAGCGTAATTCCGAATGTTCCGGGAACCTATGGTGCCGCACGGGGTTCGTCAAGAGGGTGTGCGGGGATACGATCGCCGCCATGACACCCTCGGACCCCGCTGAAACGCGGCCACAGACCGCGACGCTCGCGGAGATCGCCCGCGAGGCCGGCGTCTCCGCGCCGACTGTTTCGAAGGTCCTCAACGGCCGGGCCGACGTCGCGCCCGGCACCCGGACCCGCGTCGAGGAGCTGCTGCGCGCCCACGGCTACCGGCGCCGGCGGGCCGAGGCGACCCGCTCCCCCCTCATCGACCTGGTCTTCCACGAGCTGGAGAGCGCCTGGGCGCTGGAGGTCATCCGGGGCGTGGAGAACGTCGCGCGCGACGCGGGCCTCAGCGTCGTCCTCAGCGAGAGCGCGGGCCGCCTCACGCCGGGCCGGACCTGGGCCGACCAGGTCGCCGCCCGCCGCCCGCACGGCGTGATCCTCGTCCTGTCCGGCCTCGACGAGTCCCAGCGCGCGCTGCTGACCAGCCGTTCCGTGCCGTTCGTCGTCATGGACCCGGCCGGCGACCCCGGCGCCGACGTCCCCTCGATCGGCGCCACCAACTGGCAAGGCGGCCTCGCCGCCACCCGCCACCTGGTCGAACTCGGCCACCGCCGCATCGGCGCGATCACCGGCCCGCCGCAGATGATGTGCAGCCGCGCGCGCATCGACGGCTACCGCGCCGCGCTGGAGACCGCCGGGCTGCCGGTCGAATCCGACCTCATCCGCGCGGGGGACTTCCACCACGACACCGGCTACCGCGTCGGCCGCGAACTCCTCGCCCGCCCCGACCGCCCCACCGCCGTCTTCGCCGGCAACGACCTCCAGGCCCTCGGCCTGTATGAGGCCGCGCGCGAGCTGGGCCTGCGCATCCCCGAGGACCTCAGCGTCGTCGGCTTCGACGACCTGCCGGTCGCCCGCTGGGTCGGGCCGCCGCTGACGACCGTACGGCAGCCCCTGACCGAGATGGCCGAGGCGGCGGCGCGGCTCGTGCTGGAGCTCGGGCGGTCGGACAACGGGAGCGCGGAGGGCCCGGCCGCCACGCGGGTGGAGCTGGCGACGAGTCTGGTGGTCCGGTCGAGCACGGGGGTACCGCCGCTGGCCGGAAGCTGATGTATTGACGGGTACGACGGGTGCCCCCACACTCCTCCGAAGTCAATCGGTTGCACAACCGAAACTTTCGGAGGCGCCCGCCATGAGATCCTCCCCCCGATCACGCCTGTCCGCTCTGCTCGCCGGGGCGGCCACCGTCGCCGCCCTGCTCACCACCACGGCCTCCCCCGCCCAGGCCGCCGACACCCCCCTGCGCGACCTCGGCACGGCGAAGGGGAAAATCATCGGTACGGCCGTGACCGGCTCCAAACTCACCGGCACCTACGGCGACCTGTCCGCCTCCCAGTTCTCCTCCCTGACCCCCGGCAACGCCATGAAGTGGGGCTCCGTCGAGCCCACCCAGGGCACGTTCAACTGGGCCGAGGCCGACCAGATCGTCGACTTCGCCGAGGCGCACGACCAGCAGGTGCGCGGCCACACCCTCGTCTGGCACAGCCAGAACCCGAACTGGCTCACCAACGGCAGCTGGACTCCTGCCCAGTTGAGCACGCTGCTCCAGAACCACATCGACACCGAGGTGGGCCGGTACAAGGGGCGGATCGCCGCCTGGGACGTCGTCAACGAGCCCTTCAACGAGGACGGCACCTACCGCCCGACCCTCTGGTACAACGGGCTCGGCGTCGACTACATCGCCAACGCGCTGACCTGGGCGCGGGCTGCCGACCCGAACGCCAAGCTGTACATCAACGACTACAACGTCGAGGGCGTCAACGCGAAGTCCAACGCCCTGTACAACCTGGTCAGTTCGCTCAAGCAGCGGGGCGTGCCGATCGACGGGGTCGGGCTCCAGGCGCACCTGATCCTCGGGCAGGTTCCGTCCACGTTCCAGCAGAACATCCAGCGGTTCGCCGACCTCGGGCTCGATGTCGCGATCACCGAACTCGACATCCGGATGAACCTGCCCTCCGACGCGGCCAAGCTGGCCCAGCAGAAGGCCGACTACAAGGCGGTGACGGCCGCCTGCGTCGCCGTCGCGCGGTGCGTGAACCTCACGGTGTGGGGGTTCACCGACTCCGACTCGTGGGTCGAGTCGACGTTCCCGGGGCAGGGGGCGGCCACGCCGTACGACGCCAACTTCCAGCCCAAGCCCGCCTATTACGGGATCTCCGAGGCGCTCGGGGGGACCTCGACCCCGCCGACGGGGGCCTGCAAGGCGACGTACGGCGTGACCAGTCAGTGGAACACCGGGTTCACGGGGAACGTGGTGATCTCCTGCTCGGGGGCCGCTCTGTCGTCGTGGCGGGCGACGTGGAACTTCGGCGCCGGGCAGACGGTGACGCAGGCGTGGAACGCGACGTGCACGCAGTCGGGGGCGGCCGTGTCGTGTGCCAACGCGTCGTACAACGGGACCGTGCCGGACGGGGGTTCGGTGTCGTTCGGGTTCAACGGGGCGTGGAGCGGGAGCAATCCGGTGCCGACGGTGACCGTGTCCTGACGCCGGGCGTGTCCTGACGCCGGGCGTGTCCTGACGTCTTCCGTGGCGTGAGATTTTCCGAAGAAATCGGCTCCAGCGCCCCTTTCCTTACGGCGCGTTGACATTCCGGACTTATGTTCGGTGTGTGACGCGAAACGAGGAACAAGGCGACGAGGGCAGACAGGCGAGCCGACGGTCGAAGGCACTGAAGATCGTCGGCCTCGCCCTGGCGGGCGTGCTCGTGCTGGGCGTGGCGGCCGGGGGCTGGGTCTACTGGCATCTGAACGCCAACATCAAGAGCGTCGACATCGACCAGGCCCTCGGCGACGACCGCCCGGCCCGCGCGATGGTCACCCCCTCGCCGTCCGCCTCCCCCCTCCCCACCGGCTCCCTCAACATCCTCGTCCTGGGCTCCGACTCCCGAACGGGCAAGGAGAACAAGGCCCTTGGCGGCGGCCCCGAGGGCGGCGCCCGCTCCGACACGGCGATGGTCGTCCACCTCGACGCGGGCCGTACGGCGGCCACCGTCGTCAGCATCCCCCGCGACACCCTCGTCACCCGGCCCTCCTGCCCCCGCGACTCCGGCGGGCCCACCCGGGTCGCCCACGGCGTCATGTTCAACACCGCGTACGAGATCGGCGGGCCCGTCTGCGCCGTCAAGACCGTCGAGCGGCTGACCGACGTCCGCATGGACCACTACATCGAGGTCGACTTCGCCGGGTTCGCGAAGCTCGTCGACGCGCTCGGGGGCGTCACGGTCACGACGGCCACCGACATCCACGACACCGACAGCCACCTCCAACTCGACGCCGGCACCCACCACTTGGACGGCAGGACCGCCCTCGCGTTCGCCCGCACCCGCCACGGCATCGGCGACGGCAGCGACCTGGGCCGCATAGCCCTCCAACAGACGCTGGTGAAAGCCCTGTTGACCCAGATCTCCCACCTGGACCTGCTGAGCAGCCCGACCAAGCTCTACGAAGTCGCCGACGCCGTCACCGGCAGCCTGACCACCGACACGGGCCTCAGCTCCCTCTCCGACCTCATGGAACTCGGCCAGAGCGTCCGGGGGTTGACCGTGCGGAACCTGACGACCGTGATGATGCCGGTCGTCCTCGCCCCCTCCGACCCGAACCGCGTGGTGGCGAAGGAGCCGGCGGCGAGCGAGCTGTGGGAGTCGCTCAAGTAGCCTCCGGCAGCAGGCCGTTCACCAGCGCGCGCAGCTGCTCGGCGACGTCGTAGTCCCGCGTCAGCTCCTGCCAGTCGGCCGCCATGGACGTCAAGTGGGGGAGTTCCCCGGCGTCTTCGGGGGTGAGCAGGTCCGGGAAGAAGGGCCTGCGGTCGGACTGCCGCGCCCGCCGGGACTCGGCCGCGCGGAAGCGCAGCGCGCCGTACACGTAGTACCAGAGCGTGCGGTAGGTGTGGACCGCCTGCTCGCGGGTGCGGCCGTGCGCGATGCACGAGGCGATGATCTCCTCCGGCATCCACAGCGCGCCCTTGTCGGTGAGGTCGCCCATACCGAGAACCTCGACGGCCCAGGGGAAGCGGCCGAGGGCCGTGTACATGTGCAGGGCGGTCACGAGGACGCGGTCGCGGGGGGCCTCGGGGAGGACGGGTCGCGGGATCTGCGCCGCGAGACCCGCGAGAGCGAGCATCAGCAGCTCGTCCTTGTCCCGGACGTGGTGGTAGAGCGCCATCGGGGTGGCGCCGACCTCGCGGGCGATACGGCGCATCGAGAGGGCCTCGACGCCTTCCTCCTCCAGGACCCGGCGGGCCGCTTCGACGATGCGGGCGGGGTCGATACGGCGGGGGCGGCCGACGGGGCGGGGGCTGTCGGGGGAGCGCTGGTCCTCGCTGGATGTCACCCGGGCATTGTCCCCGGTTCTTTTGTGTACGCGTACGGCTGGATAATTTTCGTACGCGTACATTAATCTGCCGCCCATGGCGAACTCCCCTTCGGTCACCTCGCGTTGGTTACTGCCGGTCGTGCTCACCGTGCAGTTCCTGGTCTCCCTCGACCTCTCTGTCGTCAACGTCGCGCTCCCCGCGATCCGTGTGGGCCTCGGGTTCGGGGGCGGGGCGCTGTCCTGGGTCGTCAACGCGTACGCCCTCGCGTTCGGCGGGCTGCTGATGCTCGGCGGACGGCTCGCGGACGTGGTGGGGCGCAGGCGGGTGCTGATCGCCGGGTTCGCGGTGTTCGGGGGCGCGAGCCTCGGGGGCGGACTCGCCCTTGAGCCTTGGCAGTTGATCGCGGCGCGGGTCGTGCAGGGGGTCGGCGCGGCGGGTCTCGCGCCGGTCGCGCTCGCCCTCGTCACCGTCAACTTCCCCGCCGGTGCCGCGCGTTCGCGTGCGCTCGGGCTGTGGGGCGCGGCGGGGGCCGCCGGGGGAGCGGTGGGCGTGCTCGCCGGGGGGCTGCTCACGGACTGGGTGGGGTGGCGGGCGGTGATGCTCGTCAACGTGCCGGTGGTCCTGGGGGTGTTGGCCGTCGTACGGCGTGCCGTCCCCGCGGACGGGAGGACCGGAGGCGGGCGCCTGGACCTCGCGGGCGCGCTGCTGGTGACCGGGGGGACGGGGATGCTGGTCCTCGGATCGGTGCGCACCGAGACGTACGGGTGGGGGGACTGGCGTACGGCGGGGGGCGCCGGCCTCGGTCTCGTCCTGCTCGCCGGGTTCGTGGCCGCGGAGGCGCGGGTGCGGGAGCCGTTGCTGAGGCCCGGGCTCCTCAGGGGGCGGCCCGTTCTCGCGGCGAACGTCTTCACCCTGCTGCTCTCCGCCGGCCAGTTCGGCACGTTCTACTTCACGTCCCTCCACCTCCAGCAGGTCCGCGGCTACGGCCCCACCGCCACCGGCGTGTCCTTCCTCCCCTTCTGCGCGGCCATCGTGCTCGGTACGGCCCTGGCGCCGAGGCTCCTCGCCCGCTTCGGTGCCGGGCGCCTCATGCTCACCGGTGGGCTCCTCGGTGCGGCCGGCATCGCCCTCTTCGCCCTCACCGTCTCCCCCGACGGCACGTTCTGGCGCTCCGTCCTCCTTCCCCAACTCGTCGCCGGCCTCGGCATCGGCCTCTCCTTCGTCCCCTTGGGGAGCGCGGCGACGGAAGGGGTGCCCGCCGGGGAGACCGGCATGGCCTCCGGGCTCCTCAACAGTTCGCGGCAGGTGGGGGGTGCGGTGGGGCTGGCGGTGCTGGTCGGCGTGTCCGCGGGAGGGTTCGCCGCGGCGTACTGGGCAGCCGCCGGGGCGCTGGGGGCGGGGGCGGTGGCGGCGGGCCTGCTGTACCGGCCGTACCGGCGTGCTGGTCGTGGCGGCCGTAGCGGCCGTGGTGGCGGGAAAAAATTCTCCGGGATTCTCCGGTGAGCCTGTCGATGCGGGCGAGTCCTGTTCGACGTAGGTAGTGAGAGGCGGGGAACGGCCCCGCCCGCCGGACCCGGACAGGTCCGTACCCGAGGAGTCACCATGCCCCGTTACCTGTCGCTCGTGAAGATCGACGAGACCGCCGCCCCGGCGGAGGGTCCGAGCGAGGAGCTGATGCAGCGGATGGGCGAGCTGATCGAGGAGATCACCAAGGCGGGCGTCATGCTCGACACGGCCGGTCTGACGCCCACGGCCCAGGGGACCCGGGTCCGCTGGGAGGGCGGCAGGATCTCCGTCACGGACGGCCCCTTCACCGAGGCCAAGGAGGTCGTCGGCGGGTACGCGATCATGCAGTGCAAGGACAAGGCGGAGGCGCTGCACTGGGCGGAGCGGTTCCTGCGGGTGCACGAGGAGTACTGGACGGTGACGTGCGAGGTGCGGGAGATCGCGGAGGGCTGAGGCGGACGGCTACCGGCCGCCTCGGCGTCATACCCGTAGTACCCGTAGTACCCGTAGTACCCGTAGTACCCGTAGTACCCGTCACCCCCGTCCGTCCGGCGGATGTCAGTGCCGGGGTGTTCGATGGTGAGCTGTGGACACACAGCTCACCGACACCCCCCGCAACGCCGTCGAGACCGTCTTCCGGATCGAGTCCCCGCGGATCATCGCCGCCGTCACCCGGCTGGTCCGGGACGTGGGGATCGCCGAGGAACTCGCCCAGGACGCCCTCGTCGCAGCGCTGGAGCAGTGGCCGCGCGACGGCGTCCCCGACAACCCCGGCGCCTGGCTGACCGCGACCGCCAGGCGCCGCGCGGTGGACCTGATCCGCCGCCGCGAGGTGTACGCGCGCAAGCTCGCGGAGATCGGCCGGGACCTGTCGGAGACGGCCCCGCCGGCGTCGTACGAGTACGAGGAGGCCGACGACTTCGACGACGACGTCCTGAGGCTGGTCTTCATGGCCTGCCACCCCGTGCTGTCCCCGGAGTCCCGCACCACCCTGACCCTGCGACTGCTCGGCGGCCTCACCACCGCCGAGATCGCGCGGGCGTACCTCGCCCCGGAACCGACGATCGCGCAGCGCATCGTCCGGGCGAAACGCACCCTGGCGACCCGCAACATCGCCTTCGAGGTCCCCCACGGCCCCGACCGGGCCGCCCGCCTGGACTCCGTCCTGGACGTCATCTACCTGATCTTCAACGAGGGTTACGCCGCGACGGCGGGCGACGACTGGCTGCGCCCCGCCCTCTGCGAGGACGCCCTCCGCCTGGCCAGACGGCTCACCGCGCTGATGCCGGGGGAGCCCGAAGTCCACGCCCTGGCCTCCCTGTTGGAGTTCCAGGCGTCCCGCACCCCGGCCCGCACCGCCCCCGACGGTGCCCCCGTCCTCCTGCGCGACCAGGACCGCCACCGCTGGAACCGCCTCCTGCTCACCCGCGGCATCGAGGCCCTGTCCCGCGCCCGCGCCACGACGACCGGCGCCCCCGGCCGCTACACCCTCCAGGCGACGATCGCGGCCTGCCACGCCCACGCGACGACGTACGAGGACACCGACTGGCCGGCGATCACCCGCCTGTACGACGCACTGGCGGCCCGATTCCCCTCCCCGGTCGTCGAGTTGAACCGCGCGGTGGCCCTCTCGATGACAGCGGGCCCCGCCGCCGCCCTCACCCTCCTCGACACCCTCGCCACCGAACCCGCCCTGAAGGACTACCACTTGCTCCCCAGCGTCCGGGGCGACCTGCTGGAGCGGCTCGGCCGCACCGAGGAGGCGCGTGCCGAGTTCGACCGCGCGGCAGCCCTCGCGAGCAACGCGAGAGAACGGGCCCTGCTGCGCAGCCGCGCCACGAACTGACGTACCCCGAAGGGGGTTTCACCGGCCGCCCGCGCTGTCACAATCGGCGGAATGAGGGGGCATCTCGCACTGGACAGCGCGTCCGCGGTCACCGCCCTGGGCGGGATCCTCGTGGCGCTGATCGCGGCGGCGGTGGCGTTGTGGCAGGTGCGGCGGGCGCAACGGCTGGAGAGGGAGCGGATCCGGTGGGAGACGGATGCGCAGATGCGCTTGAAGGAGCAGGAGTGGGACCATGAACGCCAGTTGACGGAACGTGAGAGAAGAAGGGCCGAACGGGACGCGGCCCGCGAGGTCCAACAGGCGGCGGTCCGTGTCGCCGAGCACCGATCGACGCTGGAGGACGCGGCGGCCCTGTACTGCGCACGCCTCGTCCAGGAACTCTCCACCCTGAAGATCCTCGACATGTCGCGTCCGCTGCGGCTGGAGCGGCTGTATGTGCAGGTGGGGGTGCAGGAACAGCAGCCGCTGAGGTTCCTGTCGGCGGACGAACTGGACCGCGACCCCCCGCACTTGACGCCGGACCCGACCCACCCGTACCGCGAGGGCGCCACTCCTCGCGACGAAGTGCGCAATCGGGAGCGCCGCGCCCAAGCAGCCGCCCGCGCCGCTGCCGAAGCCCGCGCTACCGCCGTCCACACATACGCCCCGCTGGACGCCCTCACCCGCTATCGCCGCATCGTCGTCGTGGGCGATCCCGGCGCCGGCAAGACCACGATGCTCCGCCACCTCGCCCTGCGCCTGGCCACCACCTCACCCCAACTCCCGGCGTACGTAGAACTGTTCAGGTTCGTCGAGAGCCGACACCCCTCCCTCCTCGACTACTTGGCGGAGACCTGGTCCGATTACTACGGCTTCGACGACTCCCGCGACTACCTCACGGACAGACTCGCCGACGGCACCGCCGTGCTGCTCCTCGACGGCCTCGACGAAGTCCTCGGCGGCGAGAACGCCCAGGACGCCGAGACCGCGTACCGCAGGGTCACCGCCGAGATCGCCCGCCTCGCGACCCGCTTCCCGCGCGCCCTCATCGCCACGACCTGCCGCCGCCAGGGCTGGCGCGGCGGCCTCCCTCAGTTCCAGGTCCTGGAGGCCCTCGACTTCGAGTGGCCGCAGATCGAGACGTTCGTGGCGAACTGGTTCGGTACGACGGACCGCCGCCGCGCCGGCCTCGTCCGCGCCCTGTCGGCGAACGGCCGGCTCCAGACCCTCGCCGCGAACCCCCTGTTGCTCAGCCTCATCGCGATCGTCTACGAACGCGACCTCGAACTCCCCGAACGCCGGGCCGCGTTGTACCAGCGCTGCGTCGAAGTCCTGCTGCGCGAATGGGACGCGCACCGCGAGATCACCCGCTACAGCCGCTTCACCACGGACCGCAAACAGGACCTCCTCAAGGAACTCGCCCGCCACTACCACCAGCGCGGCCTGCGCTACTTCCCCGAGGACGACCTCCTCGACCAGATCGGCCGCTTCCTCCCCACGATCGACCTCGCCCCCGCCGACAGTCGCGCGATCCTCGACGAGATCAGCACCCAGTACGGCCTGCTGAAGCCGCAGGCCCACGGCTGGTACGGCTTCCTCCACCTCACGCTCCAGGAGCACTTCACGGCGGCTGCCCTCCTGGAACGAGGCGCGGAGGGCATCCGACAGGCGGTCGGCGCGCGGTACGACCCGTGGTGGGAGGAGGTGATCCTGCTGCTCGCGGGGGCGCTGCCGGACGCGACGCCGCTGCTGGCGGGGGTGTTGCAGCTAGGGGAGGGGCGGGATGTGAACTTGCTCGACCTGCCGGACGACGACTTCTTCCACACGGACTTGCTGCTCGCGGCTCGCTGTCTGACGGGGAGTCCGAGGGTGACGGACGTCGGGCTGCGGCGGCACATCGTGGACGCTGTATGGGTGTTGCTGGACCGGTCACCGTACGAGGACGATCAACGTCGGGCCGCCGAGGCGTTGGTGGGAGTGCTGCGGTCGGACGAGCAACTCGCCGATGTCATCGCGTACATCTGCGACATGCGGCGTTCGGACGAGGCGCGAATCGCGTTGGTCCAGGCGCTGGAGGCGCACGGCGGGCGGCAGGTGGGGGAGCGGTTGCTGGGGGCGTTCGGCTTGTGCCGGGGAGAGTTGAGGGATGCGTTGATCTCGGCATTGGGGACGCTGCGGGTGGAGAGGGCTGTGCGGGTGCTGCGGCAGGAACTGGATAAGGCGCTGGAAACGGCCACCATTTACCGGGTGGACGGTTCTCAGCATGCCGTGCGAGTTGCTTTGATCCTGCGCGCGCTCGGTCCGGAGCACACGCCGACCGCTCTCCTGCTGCGTGCGCTAGGAGTGTGCACGGGCCCGTACACCAACCCGGCCGCACTTGTGGTGCGTGAACTCCTCAAGGGCAGGGAGGAGTTCGGACTAGCCGAACGGCTCCTGAACCACCTCGACCTGCGCTGGTCGGACGACTACATCGCCCCGGCCTACCTTGACGCGGCTGGTGACGACGGCGTACGGGCCTTGCTCGACCGGATCCTCGCGGCCGGGATGAGAGGCGGCGGCGACCTCATGCGGGCCGTACGCGACCACGTCGCCGGGGGACACGGGCACGTCCACCGGGACGCGCTGCTCGACCTCGTCCACCGCAACACCGTGGACATCCAGGTCCGCATCCTCGCCCTGGAGGCCCTCGACCACTGCCCCGGCGACCCCGGTGCACTCGACGGACTCCTCGACCACAACGACATGCGGCTGCGGGCAGCCACCGCCGCGACGCTCGCCGTATGGGGTGCGCCGGCACGGCTCGACGTCATCCGAACGGCGATTCTCAGTAACCAGATGGTGCCCGGAGAGCAGGTGGACGGCTTCGTATGGGACCACAACCGGATCGTTACCGCGCTGATGCCGTATGGCCTCGACGCCCTCGTCGCCGACCTGCGCTCCGGCGTCGAACAGGGACGCTTCGGCGACGAGTCGTCGGCCCGCGCCTGGCTGTACGTCTTCTCCCCGGAGGACGAGGTCGACCATTACCTGTACCGGTTGCGTCTGGGCCGGTACCTAGGCTCTGACAGGCTCCCCGCCCGCGTCCCGTCCTCCCGGGTTGAGGCCGTCTTCCGCTTCTTCCAGGACAACCCGAGCGTGGCCAACTCGGCCTGGGGCGCCTACGATTCCCTCCTCGCCCGCACGGCCACCGCCGCCGAAACCCCCACCGCCGTCGCCTGGCTCGTCCGCTTCCTCCCCGGCGGCGACCTCGCAGGTGCCCACTTCCCCCAGGCCCACCACCACGCCTACGAGGCCGCCCGCCGCGCCCGCGTCCGCATCCTGCGCGACCGCACGATCCAGCCCGTCCCCGTCACACGGGACGCCCCACCAGCATCACCGGTGCCCCCGCCACCCGCGTGAGGAAAACGGTCGCCGAGTTCGGCCCCGCCAGCTTCACCTTCTTGCGCAACTCCTCCGGCTCCACCGCCGACCCCCGCTTCTTCACGGTCAGCACCCCCACCTCCCGCTCCCGCAGCAAGGCTCTCAACTTCTTGACATTGAAGGGCAGTTGGTCGGTGATCTCGTAGGCGGACGCGTACGGGGTGGAGCGCAGCTCGTCCGACGTGACGTACGCGATGGTCTCGTCGATGAGCCCGCCCCCGTCGAGCCCGGCGGCGACGTCGGCGACCAGGTGTGCGCGGATGACGGCGCCGTCGGGCTCGTACAGGTAACGCCCCACGGGCCGTACGGGCGGATTGGGCAGCCCGGCGCCCAGCAGGGTGTCCCCCTGGGGTAGCAGGGTGGCCCGTACCGCTCCGGGGGTAGTACCGAACCACACCACCGCTTCCTTGACGTCCCCGCCGTCCGAGATCCACTCCGCCTCGGCGTCCTCGGGGATCGCCTCGTGGGGGACACCGGGCGCGATCTTCAGGGCGGCGACCCGGGCCGTGCGGGCCGCGCCGATGGCCCAGGACAGCGGCGGCGAGTACGCCTCGGGGTCGAAGATCCGCCCCCGCCCGCCACGCCGGGCCGGATCGACGAACACGGCGTCGTACGGGGCCGTATCGACGTCGGCGACGTCCGCCTCCCGCACCTCGATGAGCTCCGCGAGCCCGAGCGCCTCGGCGTTGGCGCGGGCGACGGCGACGGTGTACGGGTCCCGGTCGACGGCCAGCACCCTGATCCCGGCGCGCGCGAGCGCGATCGCGTCGCCGCCGATCCCGCAGCACAGGTCGACGAGCGAGGCCACACCCAACTCCTTGAACCGCCGCGCGCGGTACGCGGCGACGCTGGTCCGCGTGGCCTGCTCGACCCCGTTCGGGGTGAAGAACATCCTCCCGGCGTCCTCGCTGCCGAACTTCGCGGCGGCCCGCCCCCGCAGCCGGGCCTGGCCCAGCGCCGCGGACACCAGCTCCGCCGGGTACGTCCGGCGCAGCCGGGTGGCGACGGCCAGCTCGTCACCGGGGGAGGTCCCCGCCACTTCGTCCAGAAGAGCGCGGCCTTGGGGGGTGAGGAGGGGTGCGAGGTCGTTCACCGGGTCATTGTCCACGGCCCGCACCACCCCCTGTACGCCACCCGAAGGATCGCCGCACCCCACCGGCGGTGTCGGCCGCTCCCCGCCCTCCTCGGCTGTAAAGATCCCCGACCATGGAACAAGTGCGACAAAAATACAAAAAGCGTACGTCGCAGGTGAACCGGATCCGGGGCGGGGTGACCGTCCTCGCGGTCGCCGCCATCGCGTCCGGGTGCGCGCAGGGCGAGCGGCCGGCGGGGGAGACCCGGCCGGCGGCAGGCCAGGAGGCGGGCGCGACCCCGGCCCGCCCGCCGATGTCGCCCGCCGAGAGGCTCCGCTCGGAGCAGGCGGCACGCGTCGCGGCGGCGAGGAAGTGGGGGCTGAAGAGGGTCCCGCTGACACCCCCGGCGCCGCCCGCGAAGAAGCCGGTGATCACGACGCGGGACGGTTTCGAGGTCGACGACCACGAGGAACTCGGCCTGCCGCCGGTCTTCACGACCATTCCCACCAAGGAGAAGGTCGTCTTCCTGACGATCGACGACGGCGCCGAGAAGGACCCCGCGTTCCTGCGGATGATGACCGAACTGAAGGTCCCGTACACCGCGTTCCTCTCCGACTACCTCGTCAAGGAGGACTACGGGTACTTCAAGAAGATGCAGGACGCGGGCGTCGTCCTGAACAACCACACCCTCCACCACCCGTACCTCCCCGGTATGTCGTACCAGCGGCAGAAGCGCGAGATCTGCGGCATGCAGGACGTCATCCAGAAGCGCTACGGCAAGCGCCCCCTCCTCTTTCGCCCCCCGTTCGGCAACTACAACCGCGACACCCTGCGCGCCGCGAAGGCGTGCGGCGTGAAGTACGCCCCACTCTGGGACGAGGAGGTCTTCGTCGACCACTGGGAGTACCGCGAGTGGGACCGCGACCTCCACCCCGGCGACATCGTCCTGAGCCACTTCCGGGGCCGGGACGACTGGAAGGGCACGATGCCCGACATGGTCCGCCGGTTCCTGAACATGGTCACCGAGAAGGGGTACGCCGTGGGACGCCTGGAGGACTACCTGTGAGAACGCGGGGGCTGGTGGTGGCCGTCCTGCTCGCGACCCTGACACTCGTCACCGGCTGCGCGCAGTCCGTCGACCCGATCGAACGCCTCGGCAAGAAGGCGGCGGAACGCGTCCACGGCTCCCGTCCGGGGGTCCCCGCGGGTACTACGGGTACTACGGGTCGTACGGGGCCCCCGGCAGGTACTACGGGTACTACGGGTGCCACCCCCGTACCCCCCTACCCCCCGGTCCTCGACCGCGTCCCCACCTCCGACCGCGTCGTCTTCCTCACCTACGACGACGGCGCCGAACGCGACCCCCGCTTCATCGACCTGGTCCGCGAACTCCGCCTCCCGGTCAGCATGTTCCTCACGGACAGCGTCGTCGGACCCGGCTACGGCCACTTCGCGCGCCTCCAGTCGGTCGGCGCCAACCTCCAGAACCACACCCTCCATCACGCCGCCCTGCGCGGCCTCCCCTACGCGGGGCAGCGCGCGGAGATCTGCGGCCAGCAGGACAAGCTCAGGTCCCGCTTCGGCCGGCGCCCCCGCTTCTTCCGCCCGCCCTACGGCACGTACGACGCGACGACCCTGCGCGCGGCGGCCGACTGCGGCGTCTCCGCCGTCGTCCTCTGGCGCGCCGCCATGACCCCCGGCGGGCTCGTCTACCCGCGCGGCTCCCACCACCTCCTGCCCGGCGACATCGTCGCGATGGACTCGGACGAGGCGGGCGGCCCGACGCTGAAGGACCGGACGGTACGGGTCCTGCGGGAGGCGCGGGAGAGGGGGCTGACGGTGGGGAGACTTGAGGACTACCTCTGAGGTACCACGGGGTGGATCTCGCCCTCCGCGCCGCATGGAATTAGCAGTCCGCTTGACCGAGTGCTAATCGCGGTCATAGTCTCAGGTCTGGCACTCCCCACTGGAGAGTGCCAACAACGCGACGGGCAGGTCCGGCACCCGCGACGACGGATCCACCTGGTCGCCACCTCAGACAGTTAACCCCGTGAGATCTCCGAAGGGGGAGGTCGGATCGTGACGACCGCCAGCTCCAAGGTTGCCATCAAGCCGCTTGAGGACCGCATCGTGGTCCAGCCGCTCGACGCCGAGCAGACCACGGCCTCCGGCCTGGTCATCCCGGACACCGCGAAGGAGAAGCCCCAGGAGGGCGCCGTCCTCGCCGTGGGCCCGGGCCGGTTCGAGAACGGCGAGCGCCTGCCGCTCGACGTGAAGGTCGGCGACATCGTGCTGTACAGCAAGTACGGCGGCACCGAGGTCAAGTACAACGGTGACGAGTACCTCGTCCTCTCGGCTCGCGACGTGCTCGCGATCATCGAGAAGTAGCACGACCTCAGGTTTTTCCAGCTGCGCCCCTGGCCCCGCGATCCCTTGAAGGAGCCGGGAGCCCGGGGCGCAGTGTTTTTTCACCCACAGATTTTCCGAGAGGGCACCCGCTGTCATGGCGAAGATCCTGAAGTTCGACGAGGACGCCCGTCGCGCCCTTGAGCGCGGCGTCAACAAGCTGGCCGACACGGTCAAGGTGACGATCGGCCCCAAGGGCCGCAACGTCGTCATCGACAAGAAGTTCGGCGCCCCGACCATCACCAACGACGGCGTGACCATCGCCCGTGAGGTCGAGATCGACGACCCGTACGAGAACCTCGGTGCCCAGCTGGTGAAGGAGGTGGCGACCAAGACCAACGACATCGCGGGTGACGGCACCACCACCGCCACCGTGCTCGCCCAGGCGCTCGTCCGCGAGGGTCTGAAGAACGTCGCGGCGGGTGCCTCCCCGGCGCTGCTGAAGAAGGGCATCGACGCGGCCGTCGCCGCCGTCTCCGAGGACCTCCTCGCGACCGCCCGCCCGATCGACGACAAGGCGGACATCGCCGCCGTCGCCGCGCTGTCCGCGCAGGACACGCAGGTCGGCGAGCTGATCGCCGAGGCGATGGACAAGGTCGGCAAGGACGGTGTCATCACCGTCGAGGAGTCCAACACCTTCGGTCTTGAGCTGGACTTCACCGAGGGCATGGCCTTCGACAAGGGCTACCTGTCGCCGTACTTCGTGACGGACCAGGAGCGCATGGAGGCGGTCCTGGAGGACCCCTACATCCTCATCAACCAGGGCAAGATCTCCTCCATCCAGGAGCTGCTGCCGCTGCTGGAGAAGGTCATCCAGGCCGGTGCCTCCAAGCCGCTGCTGATCATCGCCGAGGACGTCGAGGGCGAGGCGCTCTCCACGCTCGTCGTCAACAAGATCCGCGGCACGTTCAACGCCGTCGCCGTCAAGGCGCCCGGCTTCGGCGACCGCCGCAAGGCGATGCTCCAGGACATGGCGACGCTGACCGGCGCCGAGGTCATCTCCGAGGAGGTCGGCCTCAAGCTCGACCAGGTCGGCCTCGACGTGCTGGGCTCCGCCCGCCGCGTCACCATCACCAAGGACGACACCACGATCGTCGACGGTGCCGGTGACTCCTCCGCCGTCCAGGGCCGCGTCGCCCAGATCAAGGCCGAGATCGAGAACACGGACTCCGACTGGGACCGCGAGAAGCTCCAGGAGCGCCTCGCGAAGCTCGCCGGCGGCGTGTGCGTGATCAAGGTCGGCGCCGCGACCGAGGTCGAGCTCAAGGAGAAGAAGCACCGCCTGGAGGACGCGATCTCCGCGACCCGCGCCGCGGTCGAGGAGGGCATCGTCTCCGGCGGTGGCTCCGCGCTCGTCCACGCCGCGAAGGTCCTGGAGGGCGGCCTCGGCAAGACCGGCGACGAGGCCACCGGTGTCGCCGTCGTCCGCAAGGCCGTCGTCGAGCCGCTGCGCTGGATCGCCGAGAACGCCGGCCTGGAGGGCTACGTCATCACCTCCAAGGTCGCCGAGCTCGACAAGGGCCAGGGCTTCAACGCCGCGACCGGCGAGTACGGCGACCTGGTCAAGGCCGGCGTCATCGACCCGGTCAAGGTCACCCGCTCCGCCCTGGAGAACGCCGCCTCCATCGCCTCCCTCCTCCTCACGACCGAGACCCTGGTCGTCGAGAAGAAGGAAGAGGAGGAGCCGGCCGCGGCGGGCCACTCCCACGGCCACGCGCACTGACCTCTGAGCGCGGAGAAACCCGGCACCCTCTCGGGGGTGCCGGGTTTCCCCGTTCCCGGGCGCCGCGCGGCAGGCCGGGCGCGGCGGGGGCCGCTCACTGCGGCCCGTACTTGCGCCCCGTCTTCGAGGAGAGCCCGCTCAGCAGCCCGCGGGGAGTCACCTTGACGACGCCCATGAGGGCCTTGTAGCGGGGGTCGGGGATGGAGACGGTCTTGCCGCGGGCGAGGTCCTGCAACGCCTCCGCGACCAGTTTGTCCGCGTCCAGCCACATCCAGCCCGGGATGTTGTCCGTGCCCATGCCGGCACGCTCGTGGAACTCCGTGCGGACGAAGCCGGGGCACAGCGCCATCAGGCGTACGCCGCTGCCGGCGAGGTCCTTGGCCGCGCCCTGGGTGAACTGGACGACCCAGGCCTTGGAGGCGCCGTACGTGCCGCGGGGCAGGAACGCGGCGACCGAGGCGACGTTCACCACGCCCCCGCGCCGGCGCTCGCGCATCGCCTCGGCGGCGGCGGACGTGAGCCGCAGGACGGCCTCGCAGTGCACCTTGAGCATGGTCAGCTCGTCCGCCATGGAGACGTCGAGATAACGGCCCTTGTTGCCGAAACCGGCGTTGTTGACCAGCAGGTCGACGGGGTTCTTGCGGTCACCGAGCCGGGCGGCGACCGCCTCGATGCCGGCGTCCTCGGAGAGGTCCGCGGTGAGGACCTCCGCCTCGATGCCGTGCCGGTCGTGCAACTCCGTCGCCTGCTCGCGCAGCCGCTTCGTGTCGCGCGCCACCAGCACGAGGTTGTGCCCGTCGGCCGCCAGCCGCCGCGCGAACGCGGCACCGATCCCCGCGGTCGATCCCGTAATCAGAGCCGTTGTCATGGCAGAAGCGTAGGCGGCCACCGTGCGCGCGTCCGTATGCCCCAGGGGCTTTCCCGAGGGCTGAGAACCCCTCGGCAACGGCTCGGTGACACTCCCTCGGCCGCCCTGGACAAAACGCCCCTGACGTCGTTTCAGCCGCCGTTCCTCTCCACGTACTTCAGCGCCTGCGCCCTCCACTCCGGATGCAGCGCCTCGCCCGCCGCCAGCAGCCGCGGCAGCAGCTCCCGCTCGGTGGTGACCGCGCGGAACCCGACCGCCACCGTCACGTCGTGCCCCGGCCGGCGCACGATCTCCACCGGGTCGCCCGCGCGGATCTCACCCGGCTCGATCACCCGCAGATAGGCCCCCGGCGCCGCCTCGCGCGTGAACCGCTTGACCCACTGCGGCTCGCCCACATGGCCCTGGAAGGTGCGGCAGGGGATCCGCCCGGACGTGACCTCCAGGACCACCTCCGCGCCGACACGCCACCGCTCCCCGATCAGCGCCCCCGACACGTCCACCCCCTCGGTCGTGAGGTTCTCCCCGAACACCCCGGAGGCCAGCGGCCGGCCCAGCGCGCGCTCCCAGGCGTCGAGATCCTCCCGCGCGACCGCGTACACCGCCTGGTCGTCCCCGCCGTGGTGGCGCAGGTCCGCGATCTCGTCCCCGGCGAGCCCGCTCCCGCCGGTCCCCTTCGCCCCCGGCGCCGACACCCGCACCGGCCCCGCCACCGGGCGCTTGTCGATCCCGGTCAGGCCCTGCGGCTGATCGGTGTACGGCACGGCCGCCAGCCGCCCCAGGTTCACGGACAGAATCTTCATGTACGCACCGTAATCGAGCAGCCCTCAAAGAGTCGACATACTTTGGGCTGTCATACCCAAGAGCTACTTATGGCCACGGCTATGCTCGCCCCGTGATAGAGGCCCGCCATCTGCGTGTTCTGCGCGCCGTCGCCACCACCGGCTCCTTCTCCGCCGCGGGGCGCGAACTCGGCTGCACCCAGCCGGCCGTCAGCCAGCAGATGAAGGCGCTGGAGACCTCCGTCGGCACCCCGCTGCTGGTGCGCGGAGGCCGCGAGATGCGCCTCACCGAGGCGGGCGAGGCCCTGGTGCGGCACGCGTCCGGCATCCTCGCCGGGCTGACGGCCGCCGAGGAGGAGATCGCCGCGATCGCGGGCCTGCGCGCCGGCCGGGTCCGCCTGGTCTCCTTCCCCAGCACCAGTTCGACCCTCGTCCCCACCGCGCTGGCCGCCCTGCGCGCCGCCCACCCCGGCACCCGCGTCTTCCTGGAGGAGGCCGAACCCCCGCGCTCGGTCACCCTCCTGCGCGAGGGCGACTGCGACGTGGCGCTCGCCTTCCGGTACGAGAGCCCCCGAGGCACGGCGGCCGACGCCGAAGAGTGGGCCGACCTCGTCGTACGGCCCCTGCTGACCGACCGGCTCGTCGCCCTCGTGCCCGAACGGCATCCCCTCGCGCGCGCGGCGGCCGTCGGGATCGCCGATCTCGCGCGCGAGCCCTGGATCGCGGGCTGTCCGCGCTGCCGGCGTCAGCTGGTCGAGGTGTGCGAGGGCGCCGGGTTCACCCCGCGCATCGACTTCGCGACCGACGACCATCCGGCGGTCGTCGGCCTGGTCGCGGCGGGGCTCGGGGTCGCCGTACTGCCCCGGCTGGCCCTGGAGTCCGTACGCCCGCGCGGTGTGCGCACGCTGGTGCTGGAGCCGGCCGTCCGGCGCGAGGTCGTCGCCCTCACGCTGCCCGACCTCGCGCGCGTGCCCGCGGTGGCGGCGACGCTGGCGGAGCTGGAGCGGGCCGCCGTACGGCAGTGAGAGGCCGGGGCGCGCGTGTGCGTGCCCCGGCCTCAGGCGGTGCCCCTTCCGGTGGTGGCCCTTCTGCTAGGAGAAACGTTCCTTCATGTGTTCGAAACGGCGGCCGTCTCGACCGACGCCGTGACGAGGCGGCCTCGTGCCCGCCCCATCAGTTCCTCGCGCTCGTCCTCGGTCAGTCCGCCCCACACGCCGTACGGCTCACGCACCGCCAGTGCGTGCGCCGCGCACTGCGCGCGGACCGGACACCTCATGCAGACCTCCTTGGCCGAGTTCTCGCGAGCGCTCCTGGCTGCCCCGCGCTCGCCCTCAGGGTGGAAGAAGAGCGAGCTGTCGACCCCGCGGCAGGCAGCGAGGAGCTGCCAGTCCCACAGGTCCGCGTTCGGTCCGGGAAGGCGGGAGAAATCTGCCATTACGTGACCCCTTGTAGCCGTGCTGAGCGGATACGGTGCCCACGACCGTACAACTACGATCTAAGGAGATGAAAATATGACTCATTGGGAATCTAGCCCTAGACACCACCTCAAGGGAAGAAATGGGTCTAAATGGGGCACTGGTTGTGATGAAACGGCGAGGGTCCGTTGCGCCGTCTCCACCGTCCGAGCACCCTCACGTAGAGTGCCGAAGAGGCTACGCAGCCCCGTAACTCTTTCGAGTGACCGTCGTTGAGAGTGCGGAGGCGGTTGAAAACACAAAAGCTCGGGCAGATGTCCGAGCCGGTCGACCGCACAGGTGAATACGTACCAGCCTGGAGGCACAAGGTGACGCGCATCAGCTGCGGAGGGCGGCCATGACATCCGTCCTCGTCTGCGACGACTCCCCGCTTGCCCGAGAGGCGCTGCGCCGCGCGGTCGCGACCGTGCCCGGCGTCGAGCGCGTGACGACCGCGGCCAACGGCGAGGAAGTCCTCCGCCGCTGGGGCGCGGACCGCTCGGACCTGATCCTGATGGACGTACGCATGCCCGGCCTGGGCGGCGTCGAGACCGTACGGCGGCTGCTGTCCGCCGACCCCGGTGCGCGCATCATCATGCTCACCGTCGCCGAGGACCTGGACGGCGTGGCCCTCGCGGTCGCCGCCGGGGCCCGCGGCTACCTGCACAAGGACGCGTCCCGCGCGGAACTGCGCGCGACCGTCACGCAGGCCCTCGCCGACCCGACCTGGCGGCTCGCCCCGCGCCGGCTCAGGTCCGCCGAGATGGGCGCCGCGCCGACGCTCACCGCGCGCGAGATCCAGGTGCTCGAAGGGATGAGCCACGGGCGGTCCAACGCGGAGATCGGGCGCGAGCTGTTCCTGTCCGAGGACACCGTCAAGACGCACGCGCGCCGGCTGTTCAAGAAGCTGGGCGCGTCCGACCGGGCGCACGCGGTGGCCCTCGGGTTCCGGTGGGGGCTCGTCCGCTGAGAGCCGCGCCGACGGTGCCGGACACCCGCGCGGGAACCCCGTCCCGGGAGTCATCTTGGACACATTCCCAGTGCGTTCGCGGCGGCTGTCGTCTCCTCACTCTCCGCTGGTGGGTGGGGTGGTGGGAGCCCGCGGACGCCGGTCACCCGGGTCGGCCTTCCGGAGGCGCGCTGCTCGTTTCGGCGGGGATGCCGCATGCTTGAGGTGTGGAGTTCCTCGGGGACGAGTCGGCCGAGCGGGAGGGGAGGGCGCGGGGTATGAGTTCCGGCGCACCTGCTCATAACGCTTCGGTGCACAACGAAGGACACGGCGCCACGGACGAGACGGCCTCGGTGCACCATGGACCGATGCGTGATGACGAGGCGGTCCGTGCCCAGGGAACGATCGGCTCCCTCGTCCATCGCGCGGTGGACGGCGACGAGCAGGCGACCCACGACCTGCTCGCCCACGTCCACCCCCTGGCCCTGCGCTACTGCCGTACGCGCCTGTCGCGCCTGCCCGGGGACGCGCGGCACTTCGTGGAGGACCTCGCGCAGGAGGTCTGCGTGGCCGTCCTCCTCGCCCTGCCGCGCTACCGGGACACCGGGCGCCCCTTCGAGGCGTTCGTCTTCGCCATCGCCGCCCACAAGGTCGCCGACCTCCAGCGTGCCGCCATGCGCCACCCCGGCTCCACGGCCGTCCCCTCGGACGAGATGCCGGAGCGGCCCGACGACTCCCTCGGCCCCGAGGAGCGCGCCCTGCTCAGCAGCGACGCCGCCTGGGCCAAGAAACTCCTCGCCAACCTCCCCGAGAACCAGCGCGAACTGCTCCTGCTGCGGATCGCCGTGGGGCTGACGGCGGAGGAGACCGGACAGATGCTCGGCATGTCGCCCGGCGCGGTCCGGGTGGCCCAGCACCGCGCGCTCAGCAGGCTGCGGGCGCTGGCGGAACAGTGACGACGGTAAGGGGCGTGCTCCAGGGCGACGCCCCTTACCTGTCGAGCGGCGCCCGCGCGCGGACGGTGCCCCGGCTGAACAGGGCGCCCCTCCGTTCCGTACGAACATACGAAGCCCGAGGTCACCTCGTACCGTGGAATTTGCGGCCCCTGCTTCCCGTTAGCATGGACATCCGCACCGATCAAGGCCATTTGGGGAAGGTGTCATGACTGCCAACGTCGACGGAGTGCCCGGCAAGTTCGCGACTCTCGGGTTGACCTACGACGACGTGCTGCTGCTGCCGGGAGCCTCCGAGGTCCTCCCGAACGCGGTCGACACCTCGTCCCGCGTGTCCCGCAACGTCCGGGTGAACATCCCCCTGCTGTCGGCCGCCATGGACAAGGTCACCGAGTCCCGCATGGCCATCGCCATGGCCCGCCTCGGCGGCGTCGGCGTGCTGCACCGCAACCTGTCCGTCGAGGACCAGGTCAACCAGGTCGACCTCGTGAAGCGCTCCGAGTCCGGCATGGTCTCCGACCCGATCACGGTCAACCCGGAGGCGACCCTCGCCGAGGCCGACGCCCTGTGCGCGAAGTTCCGCATCAGCGGCGTCCCGGTCACCGACCCCGCCGGCAAGCTCCTGGGCATCGTCACCAACCGCGACATGGCCTTCGAGAGCGACCGCGCCCGCCAGGTCCGCGAGGTCATGACCCCGATGCCGCTGGTCACCGGCCACGTCGGCATCTCCGGCGGCGACGCGATGGAACTCCTGCGCCGCCACAAGATCGAGAAGCTGCCCCTCGTCGACGACGCGGGCGTCCTCAAGGGCCTCATCACCGTCAAGGACTTCGTCAAGGCGGAGAAGTACCCGAACGCCGCCAAGGACGCCGACGGCCGCCTCATCGTCGGCGCCGCCGTGGGCGCCTCCCCCGAGGCCCTGGAGCGCGCCCAGGCGCTCGCCGAGGCCGGCGTGGACTTCCTGGTCGTCGACACCTCCCACGGCCACAACAGCAACGCCCTGAGCTGGATGGCGAAGATCAAGTCCAGCGTGAACGTCGACGTCATCGGCGGCAACGTCGCCACCCGCGACGGCGCACAGGCCCTCATCGACGCCGGTGTCGACGGCATCAAGGTCGGCGTCGGACCCGGCTCGATCTGCACCACGCGCGTGGTCGCCGGTATCGGTGTCCCGCAGGTCACCGCCATCTACGAGGCGTCCCTCGCCGCCCGCGCGGCAGGCATCCCGCTCATCGGCGACGGCGGCCTCCAGTACTCCGGCGACATCGGCAAGGCCCTCGCCGCCGGCGCCGACACCGTCATGCTGGGCTCGCTCCTCGCGGGCTGCGAGGAGTCCCCGGGCGAGCTCCAGTTCATCAACGGCAAGCAGTTCAAGTCCTACCGGGGCATGGGCTCGCTCGGCGCCATGCAGTCGCGCGGCCAGGGCAAGTCGTACTCCAAGGACCGCTACTTCCAGGCCGAGGTCGCCTCCGACGACAAGCTCGTCCCCGAGGGCATCGAGGGCCAGGTGCCCTACCGGGGCCCGCTCTCCAGCGTCCTGCACCAGCTCGTCGGCGGCCTGCGCCAGACCATGGGCTACGTGGGTGCCGCCACCATCGACGAGATGGAGTCCAAGGGCCGCTTCGTACGGATCACCTCGGCCGGTCTGAAGGAGTCGCACCCGCACGACATCCAGATGACCGTCGAGGCGCCGAACTACAGCCGCAAGTAAAGCTCCACGCGCGCGTGAAGCCCGACAAAGGCGGTCCCGGGAACTCCGGGGCCGCCTTTGTCATACCCGTCGGGGATACTGGGAGGCGCTGCAACGCAACAGGGAAAGGCCACAGACGTGACTGAGATCGAGATCGGGCGCGGCAAGCGCGGGCGGCGGGCGTACGCCTTCGACGACATCGCCGTCGTCCCCAGCCGCCGTACGCGGGACCCGAAGGAGGTCTCGATCGCCTGGCAGATCGACGCCTACCGCTTCGAGCTGCCCTTCCTGGCCGCCCCCATGGACTCGGTCGTCTCCCCGGCCACCGCGATCCGCATCGGCGAGCTGGGCGGCCTCGGCGTCCTCAACCTCGAAGGGCTCTGGACGCGCTACGAGGACCCGCAGCCGCTGCTCGACGAGGTCACCGAGCTGCCCTCCGAGCAGGCCACGCGCCGCCTCCAGGAGATCTACGCCGCGCCGATCAAGGAAGAGCTGATCGGCCGCCGCATCAAGGAGGTGCGCGACGCGGGCGTGGTCACCGCCGCCGCGCTCTCCCCGCAGCGCACGGCCCAGTTCTCCAAGGCCGTCGTCGACGCGGGCGTCGACATCTTCGTCATCCGGGGCACGACGGTCTCCGCCGAGCACGTCTCCGGGTCGCACGAACCGCTCAACCTCAAGCAGTTCATCTACGAACTCGACGTCCCCGTGATCGTCGGCGGCTGCGCGACGTACACGGCCGCGCTGCACCTCATGCGCACGGGCGCGGCGGGCGTCCTCGTCGGCTTCGGCGGCGGCGCGGCGCACACCACGCGCAACGTGCTCGGCATCCGCGTCCCGATGGCCACCGCCGTCGCGGACGTCGCCGCCGCGCGCCGGGACTACATGGACGAGTCCGGCGGGCGGTACGTCCACGTCATCGCCGACGGCGGGGTCGGCTCGTCCGGCGACCTGCCCAAGGCGATCGCCTGCGGCGCCGACGCCGTCATGATGGGCTCCCCGCTCGCGCGCGCCACCGACGCGCCCGGCAAGGGGCACCACTGGGGCATGGAGGCCGTCAACGAGGAGCTGCCGCGCGGCAAGAAGGTCGACCTCGGGACCGTCGGCACCGTCGAGGAGGTCCTCACCGGGCCGTCCCACACGCCCGACGGGTCCATGAACTTCTTCGGCGCGCTGCGCAGGGCCATGGCGACGACCGGGTACAGCGAGCTGAAGGAATTCCAGCGGGTCGAGGTCGTGGTCGCGGATTCGCAGGATCGGCGGTAGTCGGTCGTACGACGCTTGAAGGGGCCGGTTGCCGCGGGTGCGGTGATCGGCTCCTTTTCGTTTTTCTTGAGGCTTTTGGTGGGGGCGCGCGAGGTGAGGTGGGGGGCGTGCGGTGGTGAACGGGGTTTGAGGGAAGGTTTCTGCTGATCGTCGGGCGATAGCGTCCTTCTCGTGGCGCCCAGGTTTTCTGGTAGCGCCCCCTTCCAAGGACTTGATCCGGACCCCGTCCCCTCGGGGCCCGGCCCGATTCCAGACGAGCCGCTCTACCGGGCTATCGGGCGGCGTCGTGGAAGGGGGCGCCCATGGGACGCCATCGCAAGCCCACCCGCTGGGACAAGGTCCGTCTTCGGATGGTCCAGTTCAAGAGGAGGTGGATCTTGCGGCTGTTTGGATGGTGAGTGGCCGCCCCCAAGTAACCTAGGGGCGGAACACCCATGAACCATCCGGGAGCCTGCCGCAGTATCCGGCTGTGGTGGGCTCCCACCTTTAGGCGTGATGGTGAATGGCCGTCCCTGCGAAACCCAGGGGCGGACACTCCGTAGCCCATCCACGAGTCTGCCTCAGTGCCCTCTACGGCTGACCCCGCCTGCCTCCAAGGTACTGGCCCCTGCCTGCCTCGCGCCACCAACCCCAGAAGTGCGCTCCTCCCGCGCGCCCCCTTTCACAACCGATGCGCCGCCCCCGTAGGCGTCGCCCCCCGCGTGTCCAGCAGCAGCTGCGCCTTTACTGACAACCCCTGGAGGTCATACGTCCGATGCTGCTGGAGCAGGATCGTCAGGTCGGCGTCGGCGGCGGACTCGTAGAGGGAGTCGGCGCGGGGGACGGGGCGGTCGAGGACGTTCCAGGAGGGGACGTGGGGGTCGTGGTAGCTGATCGAGGCGCCCAGCTCCATGAGGCGGACGGCGATCTCGTGGGCGGGGGTGTTCTGGCGGTCGGCGAGGTCCGCCTTGTAGGTGACGCCCAGGAGGAGGACGCGGGCGCCGCGCGCTGATTTGCCGTGTTCGTTCAGGAGGGCGGCGGCGCGCTGGACGACGTAGCGGGGCATGCGGGTGTTGACCTGCTGGGCGAGTTCGACCATGCGCAGGGGGCCGCCGGGGTGGTCGAGGGGGACGGAGTGGCCGCCGACGCCGGGGCCCGGGCGGAACGCCTGGAAGCCGAACGGCTTGGTCTCGGCGCAGCGGATGACGTCCCAGAGGTCGACGCCCAGACGGTGGCAGAGGATCGCCATTTCGTTGACGAGGGCGATGTTGACGTGCCGGAAGTTGGTCTCCAGGAGCTGCACGGTCTCCGCTTCACGCAGCCCGCGCGCGCGGACGACCTTGTCGGTGAGGCGGCCGTAGAACGCGGCGGCGGACTCCGTGCACGCGGGCGTGAGGCCGCCGATGACCTTGGGGGTGTTGGCCGGGGTGAAGGCGCGGTTGCCGGGGTCGACGCGGCTGGGGGAGTGCGCGAGGTGGAAGTCGCGTCCCGCGCGCAGGCCCGAGGTCTCTTCCAGGAGGGGGCGCAGGAAGTCCTCGGTCGTCCCGGGGTGCACGGGTGATTCGAGGATGACGGTGGTGTGCGGGCGCAGGTGCCCGGCGAGGGTGCGGGCGGCCGACTCCACCGCGCCGAGGTCCAGGCCGCCGTCCGCGTCGCGCGGGGTGGGCGCGCAGATCACCGCCGTGCGGACGCGGCCGAGTTCGGCGGGGTCGGTGACGACGCGGAAGCCCCCGGCGAGCATGCGGCGCAGTTCGGCGGGGGTGAGGGAGCCGGGTTCCGGGCCGGTGCGGTAGCCGATGGTGGGGATGCCTGCGGCGACCGCGGCCTGGGCCAGGGGGAGGCCGAGGGGGCCGAGTCCGATGACGGCGAGATCTGCGGGCATGGGGTGGGCCGTCCTTCCCAGTCACCGAGAACGGTGGGGTTAACCGAAGCGGGGCGGGTGCGCAAGCCCTGTGGACTGGACGGGCGAGCGCAATGTCAGACTAGGAGTAAATATGACCGTTATGCGGGATTGGTCGGGCGTGTTGTCCACAGGTGTGGCCTGACGCGGACAAGGCGGTCAGACTTTGAGCGAGGGCAAGGTGATCGACGGCGGGAGGCGACGGTGAGGACAGCGACACTGGGACCGGTCCAGCGGGCCGAGTCACTGGCGGACATGGCCGAGCACGAACTCGACATCCTGGTCGTCGGAGCCGGGGTGGTCGGCGCGGGCACGGCCCTCGACGCCGTCACCCGGGGCCTGTCCACCGGCCTGGTCGAGGCCCGCGACTGGGCGTCGGGCACCTCCAGCCGCTCCAGCAAGCTCATCCACGGCGGCCTGCGCTACCTGGAGATGCTCGACTTCGCCCTCGTCCGCGAGGCCCTCAAGGAGCGCGGCCTCCTCCTGGAGCGCCTCGCACCGCACCTGGTCAAACCGGTGCCGTTCCTCTACCCGCTCCAGCACAAGGGCTGGGAGCGGCTGTACGCGGGCTCGGGCGTCGCCCTCTACGACGCGATGTCGATGGCCCGGGGCCACGGCCGGGGCCTGCCCCTGCACCGCCACCTGAGCCACCGCCACGCCCTGCGCGTCGCCCCCGCGTTGCGCAAGGACGCCCTCGTCGGCGCGCTCCAGTACTACGACGCCCAGATGGACGACGCCCGCTTCGTCGCCACCCTGGTGCGCACGGCCGCCTCGTACGGCGCGAAGGTCGCCAACCGCGCGCGGGTGACCGGGTTCCTGCGGGAGGGGGAGCGGGTCGTCGGCGCGCGCGTGCAGGACGTCGAGGCGGGCGGGGAGTACGAGATCCGGGCCCGGCAGATCGTCAACGCGACCGGGGTGTGGACCGACGACACGCAGGCGATGGTCGGCTCGCGCGGGCAGTTCCACGTCCGGGCGTCCAAGGGCATCCACCTCGTCGTGCCGCGCGACCGCATCAACTCCTCGACCGGGCTGATCCTGCGCACCGAGAAGTCCGTGCTGTTCGTCATCCCCTGGGGGCGGCACTGGATCGTCGGGACGACCGACACCGACTGGGACCTCGACAAGGCGCACCCGGCCGCGTCCAGCGCCGACATCGACTACCTCCTGGAGCACGTCAACTCGGTCCTCGCGACGCCGCTCACCCGCGACGACGTCGAGGGCGTCTACGCGGGGCTGCGGCCCCTGCTGGCCGGCGAGTCGGACGCGACCAGCAAGCTGTCGCGCGAGCACACCGTCGCGCATCCGGTGCCGGGGCTCGTCGTCGTCGCGGGCGGCAAGTACACGACGTACCGGGTGATGGCCAAGGACGCGGTCGACGAGGCCGTCCACGGGCTCGACCAGCGGGTCGCCGCGTGTGTCACCGAGGACGTGCCGCTGCTCGGCGCCGAGGGGTACCGGGCGCTGTGGAACGGGCGTGCGCGGATCGCCGCGCGGGCCGGGCTGCACGTCGTGCGGGTCGAGCATCTGCTGAATCGGTTCGGCGCGTTGGCGCAGGAGGTGCTGGACCTCATCGCCGGGGATCCCTCGCTCGGGGAGCCGCTTCAGGGGGCTGATGACTATCTGCGGGCCGAGGTCGTGTACGCCGCCTCGCATGAAGGGGCCCGGCATCTGGACGATGTGCTGACCCGGCGGACCCGGATCTCCATCGAGACGTTCGACCGGGGGACGCGGTGTGCCCGCGAGGTCGCTTCGCTGATGGCGCCGGTTCTCGGGTGGGACGAGGGGCAGGTCGAGCGGGAGGTCCAGCACTACGAGAAGCGGGTGGAGGCGGAGCGGGAGTCTCAGCGGCAGCCGGACGATCTGACGGCGGATGCGGCGAGGTTGGGGGCGCCGGACATCGTTCCGCTCTGAGGTGCCTACGGGGGTGCCGCGTTCTGGCGGTCGGCGGCTGCGGGATCGTTGTGGCTGGTCGCGCCCGCGCGGCGGAGCCGCATATCGGTACAGCCCCGCGCCCCTTTGGGGCGCCATGGGTGACGTCACTCGAATGAGTGACCCCACGCTGGGATCTTTGCTCTGAGGCCCGCCGTTCTCCTAGTGACGCGGGCAGAACTCGGCAGCGAGCAAGGCCGGTTCGAGGTCGGGGGTCGCCAGCGTCGTGGTGTTCACGCGGAACGTGAGGACGTGGCGGCCGTCAGGCGTCGCGGCGGTGCGGACGTAGCTGCCGGGGATGCGGCCGTCGTGGCCCCACACCGTGACACCGCAGGGCAGCCTCGCGGGGAACAGGCCCAGGCCGTACGAGCCGTGTGCGGCGCGGGTGTCGAGCATCTCGCCCAGCCAGGGCGGGGGCAGGAGGCGGCCGGAGAGCAGCGCCGCGTAGAAGCGGTCGAGGTCGGCGAGTGTGGTCACCAGCTCGCCGGCGGCGCCCGCGACGCGGGGGTCGAGATCGGTGACGTCGGAACCGTCGCTCGCGAAAGCGCGGCCGTGCGGTGCGGGAAGGGACGTACGGGAGCCGGGGAAGGAGGTGCCCGTCAGACGCAGGGGAGTGATGATCCGGCGCTCGGCCTCGGCGGCGTAGGAGCGGCCGGTGACCTGTTCGACGACCAGGCCGAGCAGGACGTAGTTGGTGTTGGAGTAGGAGAAGCGGCCTCGGTCGGCCGGAGGGTGGGTGAGGGCCAGACGAACGGCCTGGAGAGCGGTGAGCGGGACGGTCCCCCGGGTGGTCCGGGTGAAGTCGTACAGGCCGCTGGTGTGGGTGAGCAGGGAGCGCAGGGTCAGCGCGCGGCCGTCGTTGCCGGCTCCCCGCACCAGTCCCGGCAGGTACCGCTCCACCGGGGCGGACAGCGACAGCCGGTGTTCCGCGGCCAGTTGGAGCACCACGGTGGCCACGAAGGTCTTGGTGACGCTGCCGGCCCGGAAGTGGTCGTCCGGGGAGATCCCGGCCCCGGCGGAGGCGTACCGGCTGCCGTCCGGTGTCCGTGCCAGCAGGGCGGCGGCCGGGGCCTTCCCCCGGAAGACCAGCAGGGGGAGCAGTGACTCCGGAGACGGGTTCACGGTGGCCCGCGAGCCGGCCGCCGCGAGTTCCAGCAGGAGCAGGGCGACGGCCACGACCAGCAGGCTCCGGCGCGGCGGCATCGCGGTCCTCCTCGGGTGGGTGGGGGTCATGATGCAGGCCGGAGATGAGGGCGAGGTGTGACAGACAGGGGGGAGGCGTGGGGTTGACGTGACGGTCGGGGGCAACTGGCCCCGGGCGACGGGTGGTTCGGTCACTTCGGGCGGTGGTGCGGTGAATGTCCGGGCGGGCGTGGCGGGGTGACGGAGGGCTGGACCGAAGGAGGGAGGCGGGGATGGCTGAACGGCGGTGTACCTATTGGCCGGAATGTGAGGAGGAGGGGCGCGAGGAGAGGGGGGTCTGGGCGTCGGGCACTTGGCGGGTAGGGGACAATGGAGGCTCTGTCAGGGCGGGTTGCATGAGGGGACGCATGTCGGAGGCGGAGCGGGCGGGGACATCCCGTCAGGACAAGAGCGCACGTCTCCTCGCCGGGCGGTACCGGCTGGGAGGCGTACTCGGCCGCGGCGGCATGGGGACGGTGTGGCGCGCGGAGGACGAGACGCTCGGGCGGACCGTCGCCGTCAAGGAGCTGAGGTTCCCGTCGAGCATCGACGAGGAGGAGAAGCGCCGGCTCATCACGCGCACGCTGCGCGAGGCCAAGGCGATCGCGAAGATCCGCAACAACAGCGCGGTGACCGTCTTCGACGTGGTCGACGAGGACGACCGGCCGTGGATCGTCATGGAGCTGGTCGAGGGGCGCTCGCTCGCGGAGGTCATCCGTGAGGACGGCCTGCTGAAGCCCCGGCGCGCGGCCGAGGTCGGGCTCGCGATCCTCGACGTGCTGCGGGCGGCGCACCGCGCGGGCATCCTGCACCGGGACGTGAAGCCGTCGAACGTGCTGATCGCCGAGGACGGCCGGGTCGTGCTCACCGACTTCGGCATCGCGCAGGTCGAGGGCGACCCGTCGATCACCTCGACGGGAATGCTCGTCGGCGCCCCCTCGTACATCGCCCCCGAGCGCGCGCGGGGCCACAAGCCCGGCCCCGCGGCGGACCTCTGGTCGCTGGGCGGCCTGCTGTACGCGGCGGTCGAGGGCGCCCCGCCGTACGACAAGGGCTCGGCGATCGCGACGCTCACGGCGGTGATGACCGAGCCGCTGGAGGAGCCGAAGAACGCGGGCCCCCTCCGGGACGTCATCTACGGGCTGCTCACCAAGGACCCCGTGCGGCGCCTCGACGACGCGGGCGCGCGCAGGCTGCTGGAGAAGGTCGTCTACGCGCCCGAGGCCGAGGAGCCGCCGCCGCTGGACGTGACGCAGGCCGTGCCGATGGTGGCACCCCCGGAGCAGGCCACGAAGCAGGCGGAGAAGCCGCGCAAGGCCGCCGTCCCGGCCGGGGCCCCCGCGGCCGGGCACGCCGGGTCGGCGGCGGTCAGCGGTCCCGCGCCGGCGAACGCCCCCGCGGCCGGGCGCAGTTCGGGCTGGCCCGTCATGACACCGCCGGACCTGCCCGCGCGGCCGGTGCAGCGGGCGCCGCTGACGGACGTGGTGCCGAAGCGGACGCTGGTGATCATCGCGGTGGTCGTGGTCCTCGCCGTGATCGGCACGGTCCTCGCGGTCAGCCTCAGCGGGGACGGCGGCGCCGACGACTCGGGCGCGGAGGGCGGCAAGCGGACCGTCGCGAGCGAGAGCGCCGGCACCAAGGAGGACCAGTCGGGCGGCACGCGCACGGACGGTGCGGCCGGCCGGTCCGCCGAGCCCGGCGCCTCCACCCCGGCCGGCCAGACGGCGCCCACCGGCGGCGCCGGCACGCAGGTGTCGCCGTCGGCGGACAGCGCGGCCGTGACGACGCACAAGGGCGGCCAGGGGTACGCGATCGGGCTGCCCGCCGGATGGAAGTTCAGCACCGCGAGCTCCGCCGGGGACCGGTTCACCGGGCCGGACGGGCAGAAGCTGCTCGTCGCCTGGACCAGCACGCCCAAGGACAACCCCGTCGCGGACTGGACGGCCCAGGAGAAGTCCATGCTGCGCGCGCAGTACCGCAAGATCCGAATAGAGGCGGTGGACTACCGGGGCTGGAACACGGCCGACTGGGAGTTCACCTACACGGAGAGCGGTACCTCGTACCGGACGATCGACCGGGGCTTCGTCGTCGACGACGACCAGGGGTACGCGCTCATGTACACGGCGAAGGCCGCCGACTGGGACGGTGAGCTGCGGAAGTCCACCTGGACGGCGCTGACGGAGAGCTTCCGGCCCAAGAAGTGAGACGGACGCTTCCGGGCGGCCCGTACGGGGGATGGACCGGGATATATGGCAACCGCTCTTTGCGGGTTGCCTCCGGCACGTATCGTGAGTGCTCGCGGACCGTACGCATCCAGGTCCGGGTGCACAACGGAGCGCGACGCGAACGGAATTGACAGACCGGGCGGCCGGGGGAGGCACGATGGACGACTACGCGGGTCGGGTGCTCGCCGACCGCTACCGGCTGCCGCTGCCGCCGTCCGAGGCGTACGAACTCAGCGAGACCCGCGCCTTCGACACGTACAGCGGCCAGGAGGTCCTCGTCCGGCAGGTGCCGCTGCCCGAGGTCGTCGAGGCTGAGGTCCTCGACGCGGAGGGGCTGCCGGAGGGGTTCACCGCGCGCGAGCGCGGGTACGGCGCCGGCGCGAGCACCCGCAGGCCCGCCGACCCCGTCGTACGCCGCGCCCTCGAAGCCGCGCAGGCCGCCGCGCGCATTCCCGACCATCCCCGGCTCGACCAGGTCTTCGATGTGTTCGCCGAGGGCGGCTCGCTGTGGATAGTGAGCGAACTCGTGGGCGCGCGCCCGCTCGCCGAGCTGCTCGCGCAGAAGCCGCTCACGCCGTACCGGGCCGCCGAGGTCGCCTCCGACGTGCTGATGGCGCTGCGGGTGCTGCACGCGCACGGGTGGGTGCACCGCAACATCACGGCGCGGACCGTCCTCGTGTGCGACGACGGGCGGATCGTCCTCACCGGCCTCGCGGTCGGCGCGGCCGAGGAGGCGCTGTGCGGCAACGACCCGGTGCCCGCCGAGGACGGGCCACTGCCCAGGACCGTCTCCGTGCCGCCCCTCGGGGCCGGCGGCGTGGACCCCGAGGCCGCGCGGCGGGCCGCGATCGAGGCACGGGCCGCGGGCCGGCCACCCGGCGGCGCGACCGGCGACGGCACGATGAGCAACGGCACGTTCGGCAACGGCACGTTCGGAAACGGGACGGCCGGTAGCGGCGCGGCCGGGACCGGTACGGCGGCGGGCCCGGCCGGTGAGATCGCCCCGCGCACCGCGGCCCCGGAGACCGGCGGGGACATCCGCGCCGCGCGCGCCGGAGCCATCGCCGCGTACCGCGCGGGCGCGCGAGCGGCGGCCCGGGTCCAGGAGGCCCAGCAGAACGGGAAGGCCCAGCAGAACGGGAACGCCCTGGAGAGCGGGCGGGCACCGGAGAACGGGCGCACCGCGCTGCCGGGCGCGCGGGGAGAGGACCCGCACGGGCAGATCGCCGATCCGTACGGGGTGCGCGGGGCACAGGGACTCGCTGGTCCCTACGGCGCCGGTGCCCATGGCGTCCGGGAGACGCCGGATGTCGTCAGCCCTTACGGCATACGCGACCCCCGGCCCTCACTCGGCGAGTCAACCCAGGCGCCCGTGACTCCCACTCGATGGAGTGACCTCGCGGCGGGAACCCCGCTGCCGCCCCCGGCCGTTGAGCAGGCAGACACCGCCCGTCCCGGCCACACCGTCCCGCAGCAGAACCCGGCGTCCACCCCGACCACCGCCCTCGCCGCCGAGCGTGCCCGCCAGGCACGGATGGCGGTCGTGGGACCCGTCACCGAGCGCTGGGCCCCCGAGCAGGCCGGGCCGGTCCACGAGAACTGGCAGCTGGCCGCGCCCATCGGCCCCGCCACCGACCTGTGGGCGCTCGGCGCGCTGCTCTTCAGGTCGGTCCAGGGACACGCGCCCTACCCGGAGGAGTCGACGGCCGAACTCGTCCAGATGGTGTGCGGTGAGCCCCCGGCGTTCGCCGAGGAGTGCGGGCCGCTCAGGCCGGTCGTGGAGTCCCTGCTGCGCCAGGACCCGACCGAGCGGCCGGACTTCGAGGAGCTGCGCGGCTGGCTGCGGTCGCTGGTGCGGTCGGCGCCCGAGGCGGAGGCCGGGGCGTACGTCGTCACCGCGCCGCCCGCCGACCCGCGACGGCTGCCGATCATCCGCCGCAAGGGCGAGCTGGTGCGCCGGCGCAAGGCCAGGGCGAAGGCCGCGGCGGGAGGCGCGCACGCCCGGCACAAGCGGGGGCGCGTCGAGCCGGAACGCGCGCCGCGCGGCCATGAGCGCTCGCTGCGTAGCGCGGAGCGGTCGCCGCGCAGCCTGGGGCGGACGCTGCTGGTGATCGTCCTGCTCCTGCTGGCGGGGGCGATCGCGTACGCGGTGCTCTTCATGCCGAAGGCCGGCGAGGAGGGGGCCGCGAACAGCCCAGGTTCCTCGGCCGGTGCCACCGAGGTCGCCGGGGCGACCGCCTCGCCGCCGCCCGCCAGCAGCGAACCCCGGCCCGACCAGTCGGCGCCGGGCGGCGAGGAGACGACGGCGGGCACGTCGACGCAGGCCGGGTCCGACGTGGCGGACGGGTTCACGCTGCGCGCGGACGACGCCGGGTTCCGGGTCGCCGTCGCCAACGGCTGGGAGCGGTCGCCGAAGAACGGGCGCGGGCAGGTCGTCTACTCGCACGGGGAGTTCGAGCTGATCGTCGTACCCGGCAGGGACACCGCGGCGGCCAACGGGAGCGATCCGATGGCCTACCAGCGGGACCGGGAGAGCGAGCTGGAGTCCTACCGGCGCTCCAGCTGGGCGACCGCGTCGGGGCTCAGGAACATCCAGGTCGGGCAGCAGAAGATGGCCGAGGGGCAGTTCACCTGGACGAGCGACGGCGGGCAGGAACTGTTCGTGCGCAACCGGGCCATCCTCATCGCCGGGCGGTACCACGTCGTCCAGGTCCGGGGGCCGGAGGCGGAGCGGGACGAGGTGACGCGGCTGTACGAACAGGCCGCGGAGAGCTACCGGTACACCGGCTGAGGGCGGCGGGCGGGCCGGTTCCCGGAACGGGTCCGAAGCGACAACCGTCACAGTGGTGTCTCCATGGGCCCGCTTTGGTTCCACGGACGTCGGCCGGTCTTTACGCTGAGCCTGTCAAGAGCATTGCGGGGCAACGTGAATCAGATGCAGGGCCTGCTCCTCGCGGGCCGCTACCGGCTCGTCGACTCCATCGGGAGCGGCGGCATGGGCCGTGTGTGGCGTGCGCACGACGAGCTGCTGCACCGGGCCGTCGCGATCAAGGAGCTGACCGCCGCGCTCTACGTCGCGGAGGCCGACAAGGCCGTGCTGCTCGCCCGCACCCGGGCCGAGGCGCGCGCGGCGGCGCGGATCAACCACTCCGCCGTCGTCACCGTCCACGACGTCCTCGAACACGACGGCCGGCCCTGGATCGTGATGGAACTCGTCGAGGGCCGCTCCCTCGCCGACGCCGTCAAGGCGGACGGGCGGGTCGAGCCCGCCGAGGCCGCGCGGATCGGGATGTGGGTGCTGCGGGCGCTGCGCGCGGCGCACTCCGCGGGCGTGCTGCACCGGGACGTGAAGCCTGGCAACGTTCTCCTCTCCGAGGACGGGCGGGTGCTCCTCACCGACTTCGGCATCGCGCAGATCGAGGGCGACACGACGATCACCCGTACGGGGGAGGTCGTCGGGTCCGTCGACTACCTCGCGCCCGAGCGGGTACGCGGCAACGACCCCGGGCCCTCCTCCGACCTGTGGGCGCTCGGCGCGACGCTGTACACCGCCGTCGAGGGGCGCTCGCCCTTCCGGCGTACCTCCCCGCTGACCACGATGCAGGCCGTCGTCCAGGAAGAGGCCGCCGATCCGCGGCACGCGGGGGTGCTCGGGCCGGTCATCACCGCGCTGCTGCGCAAGGACCCCGCGACGCGGCCCGGGATGGCCGAGGCCGAGGAGATGCTGGCGGAGGCCGCCGAGGGGCGGCGGGCGCAGGGGGCTCAGGCGTACGTGCCCACGCGGTACGAGGGCGGCGGCGGGTACGGGACGTCCGGGCAGGGGTTCGACTCGGGGTCGGGTGCCGGGTTCGGGAGTGGGTCCAACGGGGTGTATGGGGCCGGTGGGGTTGGTGGGGCTGCGGGTGGGACGGTCGGTGGGGGGAGCAACGGGGCCGGGTTCGGGGCTCCTGGTGGAAGCAACGGGACCGGGTTCGGGGCTGTCGGCGGGAGTGACGGTGCCGGGTTCGCGGCCGGTGGCGACGGGTTCGGGTCCGGGGGACACGCCGGGGCCGGGGTGCCGCCGTACAGCAGTGGTGAGGTGCACTCCGTCGGGGTCGTGACCGGAGCCGGTGCCGGGCAGGCGGCGCCGAAGCGGCGGCGGCTGCGGACGCTCGCGCTCGTCGTCGTGCTCGCCGCGCTGGTCGGTGGCGGGACCGCCGTGGCGTTCCAGCGGTGGGACGAGGGGCGGCAGCGCGGGGACTTGGCCGCCGGCGATCCCTCGCCCGGTCCGTCCGCCGTCGAGGGGACCGTGCCCGACTCCTGGGTGGAGGTGGACGATCCGCTCGGGTTCGGGCTGTCGCTGCCGAAGGGGTGGAAGCGGGAGGTCTTCCAGGACGACGGGGACCTCAAGCAGATCGACTACACGCCGGACGGCGGCGAGCACTTCGTCCGGATCGCCATGGACGTCTCGCCCGACTACGCCGATCCGCACGCCCACCAGATCGATCTGGAGAAGCAGCTCAAGCGGCTCGTCGACTACCGGCGGGTCAAGCTGGAGGAGAACCTGTACCGGGACCGCAAGGGGTCCGAGTGGGAGTACACGTGGACGGCGCTCGCCAAGGACACGAAGTTTCCCGGGCCTCGGCGGGCGGTCGAGGAGACGTACGTCGCGCATGACGGGACCGAGTACGCGATCTACATGTCGTCGCCGGTGGAGGACTGGGCCACCGCCGCGAAGCAGTTCACGTCCGTGCTGAAGAGCTGGCGGGAAGCGGATCGGTCGGCGGGCTGAGGGCGGGCGCGTCCGGCTTCCGGTGTCCGCCGGTGCTTTCCCGGGGGGCTTCTGGTGGTTCGTCTGGTTGTCTTCGGGCTCGGGCTCGGGCTCGGGTCCGGCTCGCGTTGATAATCCGGGGGCTCGCACGGTAGTCATGGGGCATGAGTGACGACCGGGGTGCTGGGGACGACGGTGACGGGCGGATAGTGGGCGGGCGGTACCGCCTTCTCGGGGAGACGGGGGGTGAGGGGGCGGGAGTCGTGTGGCGGGCCTGGGACGTGCAGGCCGGGCGGGAGGTTGCCGTCAAGGCGCCTCGGGTGCCGGGGGAGCCGGGGAGCGAGGAGTTCCGGCGGGCCGCGCATCGGCTGTACCAGGAGGCTCGCGCCGCTGCTCGCGTGGAGCATCCCGGTGCTGTCGTGATCCAGGACGTGGTGGTCGAGGGGGAGGATCAACTTCCCTGGGTGGTCATGGAGTTGGTCGAGGGGGAGTCGCTCGCGGAGGCGCTGGAGCTCGGGCCTCTGGGGTACGTGGAGGCGGCCCGGGTCGGGGGTGTCGTGCTGGGGGCTCTGCGGGCCGCGCACGCGGTGGGGATCGTGCACCGGGACGTACGGCCCGAGCATGTGCTGCTCGGGGCGGACGGGCGGGTCGTGGTGACCGACTTCGGGATCGCCCATGGGTACGAAGAGGGGGGCACCGTACGGGAGTTGGAGTTCGCGGCGCCGGAGCGGGCCGCCGGGGGGCATGCCGGGGCCGAGTCGGATCTGTGGTCGCTGGGGGTGTTGCTGTACGCCGCTGTCGAGGGGGTGTCGCCGTTTCGGCGGGGCACCGCCGAGGAGACGCTCGCGGCGGTGCTCGCCGGGGAGGTGCCCGAGCCGGTGCGGGCCGGTGAACTGGGGGTGGTGCTCTCGGGGTTGCTGGTGAAGGAGCCGGGGGAGCGGATGGGGGCCGGTGAGGTGGAGGAGGTGTTGCGGGCGGTCTCCGGGGGTGGTGTCGTACCTGAGGGTGAGGCGGGTGAGGGGCGTGCTCGGGGCGTCGTACCTGAGAGGGAGGCGCCGCGGGAGCGGGAGCGGGTCGTCGTACCTGAGGACCAGGGCGGGTACGACGACCAGGAGCCGGCGCGGCGGCGGCCCTTTCCGCTCAGCCTCTTCTTCGGGTGACCCGGCGGCGATCCGGCAGGAGCCCGGCGGCGATCCGGCGGCGCCTGTCCCAGCGGCTCGGTGAACCCCCTGATCAGCGGCTTCCTCGCCAGTGAACGCTGGCACGGTGTGCGGGTGCGGTGAATCCGCGTTACCGACGGGTACCCAAAGGCGTGGCGGCGGCATACCCTGCGCGTCATGACGGACTCGCAGGCTCCCAGCAGCGCCCCGCACGGCACGAACCCCGTCGCCCCGGCCCCGGCCGGGGTGCGCACCGCGGCGGACGTGGTCACCCCCGAACTGGTCGCCCAGCTCACGAAGGGTGTCGTGGGCTCGGGGCGCACCGCCAACCACACGCCGTTCACCGGGGAGAAGCTCGCCGACCTGCCCGAGTCGACGCCCGAGGACGTGGCGCTCGCCTTCGAGCGGGCCCGCGCCGCGCAGGACGTCTGGGCGCGGACGCCGGTCAGGGAGCGGGCGGCGGTGCTGCTGCGCTTCCACGACCTGCTCCTGGAGCGCCAGGCGGAGGTCCTCGACCTGGTCCAGCTGGAGACCGGCAAGGCGAGGCTGCACGCGCACGAGGAGGTCCAGGCCGTCGCGGTCGCCGCCCGGCACTACGGCCGCAGGGGACCGTCGTACCTGAGGGCCAAGGGGCACACGGGAGCCATCCCCAGTCTCACCAAGGTCACCGAACTGCGTCATCCCCGAGGGGTGGTCGGGCAGATAGCCCCCTGGAACTACCCCCTCGAACTGTCCGTCGGCGACGCGATCCCGGCGTTCGTCGCGGGCAACGCCGTCGTCATGAAGCCCGACACGGAGACCTGCCTCACCGCGCTGTGGGCGCGCGACCTGCTGATCGAGGCGGGCCTCCCCGCCGAGGTGTTCCAGGTCGTGCTCGGCGACGGCCCGGTCATCGGCCCCGAGCTGGTCCGGCACGCCGACTACGTCTCCTTCACCGGCTCCACCCGCGTCGGCCGCGAGGTCGCGCAGGGCGCCGCCGCCCGGCTGGTCGGGGTGTCGCTCGAACTCGGCGGCAAGAACGCCATGCTGGTGCTGAAGGACGCGGACATCGAGAAGGCCGCCGCCGGCGCCGTCCGGGCCTGCTTCTCCTCCGCCGGCCAACTCTGCGTGTCCATCGAGCGGTTGTACGTCCACGAGTCGATCGCCGACGTCTTCCTCGACCGGTTCGCCGCCCGCACACGGGCCATGCGGCTCGGCAACTCCCTCGCCTACGGTGCCGAGATGGGCTCGCTGGTGGGACAGCGGCAGCTCGACACCGTGACGCGGCACGTGGCGGAGGCCGTCGCCAAGGGCGCCACCGTCGTCACGGGCGGCGTGGCCCGGCCCGACATCGGGCCCTACTTCTACGAGCCGACCATCCTCGAAGGCGTCGAGGCGCCGATGGCGGTGTGCGGGGAGGAGACGTTCGGGCCGGTCGTCGCGATCTACCGGTTCACGGACGAGGACCAGGCCATCGCGCTCGCCAACTCGACGTCGTACGGCCTCAATTCGTCCGTGTGGACGAAGGACGGGCGGCGTGGGCGGGCCGTCGCCGCGCGGCTGCGGACCGGGACCGTCAACGTCAACGAGGGATACGCGTCCGCGTACGGGAGTGTCCAGTCGCCGATGGGCGGCATGAAGGACTCCGGGCTCGGCAGGCGGCACGGGTCCGAGGGGATCCTCAAGTACACCGAGGCGCAGACGGTCGCGCACCAGCGGCTGCTGCCGATGGCGCCCTCGCTCGGCATGGACGACGAGAAGTACGCGCGGTTCATGAGCCGCAGCCTTCGGGCGATGAAGGCTTTCCGGTTCCGGTAGGAGGCAGCGTGTCAGAGCAGTCCCAAGTCGCCTACGACTACGACGTGTTGGTCGTCGGCTCCGGCTTCGGCGGGTCCGTGACCGCGCTGCGCCTCACCGAAAAGGGTTACCGGGTGGGCGTGCTGGAGGCCGGGCGCCGGTTCGGCCGCGAGCTGCTGCCCAGGAACTCCTGGGACCTGAGGAACTACCTCTGGGCACCCCGGCTCGGCTTCTACGGCATCCAGCGCATCCATCTCCTGGGCAACGTCATGGTGTTGGCCGGCGCCGGGGTCGGCGGCGGGTCCCTCAACTACGCCAACACCCTCTACGTGCCGCCCAAGGCGTTCTTCGAGGACCCCCAGTGGAAGGAGATAACCGACTGGGAACAGGAGTTGACGCCGTACTACGACCAGGCCCGGCGGATGCTCGGCGTGCGGCTCAACCCGACCGTCACCCCCTCCGACGTCCATCTCAAGGCCGCCGCGCAGCGCATGGGCGTCGGTGACACCTTCCACATGGCGCCGGTCGGCGTCTACTTCGGGGACGGCGAGGACGCGGACGGGCAGGGGCCGACAGCCAAGCCCGGTGAGGAAGTTGCCGACCCGTACTTCGGCGGGGCCGGGCCCAAGCGGCGGGCCTGCACCGAGTGCGGGGAGTGCATGACCGGCTGCCGGCACGGCGCGAAGAACACCCTCAACGAGAACTACCTGTACCTCGCCGAGAAGGCCGGAGCGACGGTGCACGCGATGACCACCGTCGTCTCCGTCACCGACGACTCGCGCGGCGGGTACGCGGTCGCCACGCTGCCCACCGACAACCGGCGCAAGGGCAAGGGGCGGATCCTCACCGCCCGCCACGTCGTCCTCGCGGCCGGCACCTACGGCACGCAGACGCTGCTGCACCGGATGAAGGCGGGCGGGCAACTCCCGTACCTGTCCGAGCGGTTGGGGGAGCTGACCCGGACCAACTCCGAGGCGCTCGTGGGGGCGCAGACCGACGAGCGGCGCTACCGGAAGGCCACCGGGCGAAGCCCCGACTTCACGCGCGGGGTCGCCATCACCTCGTCCGTGCACCCCGACGCCAGCACGCACATCGAACCCGTGCGGTACGGCAAGGGGTCCAACGCGATGGGCGGCCTGTCGATCGTCCAAGTCCCTTACGCGGAAGGGTCGTCGAGGGTCGCCGGCTGGCTCGCGCACATCGCCCGGCACCCGATGCTGCTGCTGCGGTCCCTGTCGAACCGGAAGTGGTCCGAGCGGACCATCATCGGGCTCGTCATGCAGTCGCTGGACAACTCGCTCACGACCTACCTGAAGCCGTCCGGTGTGGGCAAGGGGCTGCTG
The DNA here is from genome assembly GCF_033794345.1 of Streptomyces niveiscabiei. Classification (NCBI taxonomy): domain Bacteria; kingdom Bacillati; phylum Actinomycetota; class Actinomycetes; order Kitasatosporales; family Streptomycetaceae; genus Streptomyces; species Streptomyces niveiscabiei. Next base: position 120,827 of record NZ_JARAYJ010000018.1, on the reverse strand, counting down.
ACGGCCCGTCAGGGACACGGCGCGCCCAACCCCCAGCAGATCAGGGCCGCTTCGGAAGCCGCGTCCGCCATCGCCGCCGACATCAACGGGTTCGCCGGGTCCAACGTCGGTGAGCTGATGGGCACTCCGCTCACCGCGCACTTCCTCGGCGGGTGCCCCATCGGGGACTCCCGGGAGAGCGGCGTCATCGACCCCTACCACCGGCTGTACGGCCACCCCGGGATCTCCGTCGTCGACGGGGCCGCCGTCTCCGCGAACCTCGGCGTGAACCCCTCCCTGACGATCACCGCGCAGGCCGAACGGGCCATGGCGTACTGGCCGAACAAGGGCGAGCCCGACACGCGGCCCGCGCAGGGGGAGGCGTACGAGCGGCTCGCCGCCGTCGAGCCGAAGTCGCCTGCGGTGCCGGAAGAGGCGTTCGGGGCGCTGAGGCTGCCGTTCCTCGGGATGCCGGTCGTACCCCCCAAGGGGGACTGACAGCACGAAGGGACCTGCGCCCCCCTCCGAGCGCAGGTCCCTCCGTCGTCCTCAGGTATTACGCGTGGCTGCCGTCCGTCTTGCGGCGGCGGACGATGAAGATCGCGCCCGCACCGGCGACGACGGCCGCGCCGCCGACGAGGCCGATCATCGGGAGCGCGGAGGACGAACCGGTCTCCGCGAGGCTTCCGGTGACCTCGACGTCGTTCAGGTTGACCGGCTTGGCGCCGCCCGTCTGGGGCTTGGCGTTGCCCGGCTTGCCGGGCTTCGAACCGGCGGCGAGGATCTGGACCTCGTAGATCGCGCCGTTCGGGTCGTTGCCGACCCAGCAGCTCTTGGCGTCCGAGTACGTCGCGAGACCGATGGCGAAGCCGATGGAGTCGGGCACCTTGCCGTCGACGGCGATCCGCAGCTTGTACGACGTGGACTTGCCCGCGCCGAGCGTCAGCGGGCTGAAGGTCGTCGCGTCGCCGAAGCCGTCCTCCAGCGTGATCCACTTGCCCGAGGACGGCTGGAAGACCTGGAGGGTGAGGCCGTCGGAGTAGTCCTCCTCGGCGTCCTCGGACTCCGCGCCGACCAGGATGAACGGCTTGATGTCCTTGATCGTGTCCTTGCCGTCGTTGGCGACGTCGAAGGTGAAGTTGTGCCAGCCGCTGCCCGCGACGATCTTCTCCGGCAGGTTGGACAGACCGGTGCTCAGGCTCTCGCTGAGCTGGATCTCGTCCTCCTCGGACATGGTCTCGCAGTAGTCGACCTCCGCCGGGGCCGACGGCGAGGAGCTGACCGACGTGCTCGCGGACGGCGTGCCGGTCGGCGTACCGGACGCGCTGCCGCTCGGCGAGCTCGACGGCGAGGTGCTCGGCGACGCGCTGCCCTTGCCGGTGTCGCCCTTGTCGTCACCGGTCGTGTCACCGGCCGCCGGGGACGCCGGCACCTCCTCGGGCGCCGACTCGGAGGCCGAGACCGACGGCGACGGGGACGCGGACGTGCCGTCCTCCGCGAACGCGGACGGCGCGGACATCAGGGCCAGCGGGGACAGTGCGGCGGTCGCGGCGGCCACGGCTATGGCACGGCGGAGCTTCATGAGAAGACCTCGGGTTGTCAGGCACGGCGCGCCCGGGTGGCGTGCCGTGTCGGCGGGAGACCTTCCGCGTTGGGGGCGCGGGTGTGGCCCGTGTTACGGGAGGTTTGATCCGCGAGCAGCGGGAAAGGTTGCACGGTTTCTCACGCAATTCTTATGTGTTCCACATCACGTGGTTTCGATGTGGGCCGCATCGCGCTCTACGCTCTGCTGCCGCAGAAGCCTGCGTGAGGACCGAGGGGGATGGCCACCGTGCCCGAGATATCCGACGACGACTGGGACAAGTTCCTGCGCGAGACCGTGGAGGATACGGCGAAGCGTTCGGACGACGTACCGAAGGAACCGTCCGCGCGCGCCCGCATGGTGACCGCGCGCCTGCGCGAGCAGGAGGCCCGGGGCGAACTCCCCGAGGGCTGGCGCACCGGCCCCGCCTGGCAGGACACCGAGGCGCGGGCGCGCAAGCGACGCCGCCTGTGGACGTTCGTCGGCGTCCCCGTCGCCGCCGCGCTGGCCTTCGTCGCGATGAAGCCGTCGGTCATCCCGGGCGACCCGTTCGGTACGGGCTCGGACGGCACCGACGTCGCGGCGACCCCCCTCCCGCCCGAGACGGCCGCCCCCAGCGCCGCCCCCGGAGCCGTCGACCCGGACGCCCCCACGCAGGCCCGCCCCTTCGCGGGCTCCCCGGCGCTCCAGTGGGCCGACGGCGCCGCCGGCATCGTCCCGCCCCCGGCGACGGCGGTGAAGGGGTTCACGAAAGCGCAGGTCCAGGACGTGCTGACGAAGACGCGGACCCTGCTGATCGACACCAACCTCGACCCGGCGACGCTGCGGGGCGAGCGCCCGGACGCGGCGCCGAAGCTGATCGACCCGCTCCAGAAGGACGTCCACAAGCTGTTCGGCGCGGCCCTGCGCAAGCCGGACAAGGAGGACGATCCGCTGCTGCTGTTCAGCCGGTTCGACCCCGCCGAGGTCAGGATCGCCGGGAACGTCGTGAAGACGCGCGGGCGGATGACCTTCACCGGGGACAAGAACGGTTCGGTCGTCGTCCGCGCCGACTACACCTTCGTCTATCCCGTGGTCCGCGCGAGCACGCCCGCCGGTGACGGTGACGCCGAGGCGACCCGCACGGTCGTCCGCCGCCTCCTGGAGGTCAAGCTCTCCGACCCCGCGCGCTACCAGGTGACCCCGGGGACGGTCTTCCTCTCCGTGAACCAGATGGAGAGCGCCAACTCCACGTGCGACGTGTACGACGGCTGGTTCCACCCGGAGTTCGTCGGCGACCGCTCGTCCGGGCCGTCGCCCTCCGGGCCGGAGTCGGACCCGTACGACCGCAGCAAGGGGATGGACACGGGGACGCCGGGCGTCGAGGAGCCGTGCGGAACGGTCTCCCGCATCTGACCGCATCCGACCTTGGAGCGGCCGGCAAGAGCGAAGGGCCCCGCGGGACGGAGCCGCGGGGCCCTTCTTTCGTCAGCACCGGCGTCAGGGCAGCGCCGGTGCCTCCCGGGAGCGGCGCCGGGGGGTGCGCCGCTGTGGATGGTGCGTGGGCCGGCCCGTCACCTGCCGAACGCCAGTGGTCTGGACCTCTGGCAGTGGGCGTTCCGGCGTCTCCGCCGCGCCGTGCACGGCGGGCGGGGGTTCGTGGGGGGACGTGAAGCTGTACGCATCGTGCTGGATGAACGCGGTCGCCGCAACCGTTTGACCCGGACCTCATAGATTTTTGCAGTTTCCGCCGGTCGGCCCCGAGCGTCCCCGGGGCCGACCGTTTCTCTGGGATGACCGGGCCGCTGTCCCCTGCCGTCCGGTCATCTCGCTGGAGCGAGGTCCCACGACGCACGGCACGATCCGTACGTCTCATCGCTCCGACGAGCCACGCGTGGTTCTTCCGGGCCCGCGCCTGGCTGGCACGGACACCGGTACCAACGACGGACGCCCGGGATCGGTCACGCGCCGTACGGATGAGGGAGGGCCCGAACTCATCTGCGAGGCGCGGCCGGTGGCTCAGATCCGGCCCCGGCACAGCTCCAGCAACGTCATCGCCAGCGTCGTACCCGGCTTGCCCAGCGCCGCGCTGTAGTGGCCGATGACCTCCATCTCGCGGGAGAGGTTCACGCGCCGCCCGCCGGAGGTGATGCGCGCGTCCTGGATGACGGCGGAGACGGCGGCGCGCTCCTGGATGAGGCCGATGATGCGGTCGTCGAGGGCGTCGATGCGCTCGCGGGCGCCGGTGATCACGTCTGCGGCGTCGGAGGTCTTCGCGCCGGTGAGGTCGAGGGAGGTCATGCGGGGGCTCCTTGGGATTCGGTGAGCCCCGGATCGAGCAGGTCCCGGAGGAGAAACGACAGGCGCCCCGGGCCTTGTCGGCCCGGGGCGCCTGGGAAGTCGCTCGGCTCTACGCGCAAGCACGACCATGGCAGCCGGCGGGCCGGGTGCCATAGGTAAAGAACGTCGTGGGCGTGAGCATGAGGTCAGTATGCCATGGCCTCCCTCCCCACCGGCCCCCCTCCGGCGGCCCCGGTAGAATCGGCCCCACGCACCCCGCCCCTCCGCCGGAAGGCCCCCGTGTCATCAGCGACCCCAGCCGCCCCCGACACCGTCCTGGTCGTCGACTTCGGCGCGCAGTACGCCCAGCTCATCGCCCGTAGGGTCCGCGAGGCGCGGGTCTACAGCGAGATCGTGCCGAGCACCATGCCGGCCGCGGAGATGCTCGCGAAGAACCCGGCGGCGATCATCCTCTCCGGCGGCCCCTCGTCCGTGTACGAGGAGGGTGCCCCCCGCATCGACAGCGCGCTCTTCGAGGCCGGCGTCCCCGTCTTCGGCATGTGCTACGGCTTCCAGCTGATGGCGCAGGCCCTCGGCGGCACCGTCGACAACACGGGCGCGCGCGAGTACGGCCGTACCGACCTGCACGTCTCCAAGGTGTCGTCCACCCTCTTCGAGGGCACCCCGGCCGAGCAGGCCGTGTGGATGTCCCACGGCGACGCCTGCTCGGCGGCGCCCGAGGGCTTCGCGGTCACCGCGTCCACCGACGTCGTCCCCGTCGCCGCCTTCGAGAACGACGAGAAGCGGCTGTACGGCGTCCAGTACCACCCCGAGGTCATGCACTCCACGCACGGCCAGCAGGTCCTGGAGCACTTCCTGTACCGGGGCGCCGGGCTCAAGCCGGACTGGACCACTGGCAATGTCATCGAGGAGCAGGTCGCGGCGATCCGCGAGCAGGTCGGCGACAAGCGCGCCATCTGCGGGCTCTCCGGCGGCGTCGACTCGGCCGTCGCCGCAGCCCTCGTCGCGCGGGCCATCGGGGACCAGCTGACCTGCGTGTACGTCGACCACGGCCTGATGCGCAAGGGCGAGACCGAGCAGGTCGAGAAGGACTTCGTGGCCGCGACCGGCGTCAAGCTGGTCGTCGTCGACGCAGAGGAGCGGTTCCTCACCGCGCTCGCCGGGGTCTCCGACCCCGAGGAGAAGCGGAAGATCATCGGGCGCGAGTTCATCCGCGTCTTCGAGCAGGCGCAGGCCGAGATCATCGCGGACGCGGGCCCGGCGGTCGAGTTCCTCGTGCAGGGCACGCTCTACCCGGACGTCGTCGAGTCCGGCGGCGGCACCGGCACCGCCAACATCAAGTCGCACCACAACGTCGGCGGCCTCCCCGAGGACCTGGAGTTCCAGCTCATCGAGCCGCTGCGCAAGCTGTTCAAGGACGAGGTCCGCATGGTCGGCCAGGAGCTCGGCCTCCCCGAGGAGATCGTCCAGCGCCAGCCCTTCCCCGGCCCCGGCCTCGGCATCCGCATCGTCGGCGAGGTCACCAAGGAGCGCCTCGACCTGCTGCGCGAGGCCGACGCCATCGCCCGTGAGGAGCTGACGGCGGCCGGCCTCGACCGCGAGATCTGGCAGTGCCCGGTGGTCCTCCTCGCGGACGTCCGCTCGGTCGGCGTCCAGGGCGACGGCCGCACCTACGGCCACCCCATCGTCCTGCGCCCGGTCTCCTCCGAGGACGCGATGACCGCCGACTGGTCGCGGCTCCCGTACGACGTCCTGGCGCGCATCTCGACGCGGATCACGAACGAGGTGCGGGACGTCAACCGGGTGGTGCTGGACGTTACTTCGAAGCCGCCGGGCACGATCGAGTGGGAGTAACCCCTGGGGCTCAGGTGCGCTTGATCGTGCGCACCGGCCTGCCGGGCTCCCAGAGCTGGACGACCAGATAGGTCTCGTCCTCCACGAACGTCCGTGTGACGTCGGTGAGTTCGACGCGGAAGAGGTGGAACGGCTCCGGCGGTTCCACCTCTTTCACGTACGACGCCTTCAGCGGGCCGTCCTCGACCTCCAGCGCCCGCCCGGAGATCCGTACGTCGCCCCCGCCCAGGCTCGTCCCCTCGCCGGGGTTCGCCTGGAGCGCGAACCTCGGATCCCGGCGCAGGTCACGGGCCTTGAGGGAGCCGGTCATCATGCCGAGCCACAACTCGCCGTCGTGGAAGCGGACTTCGATGCCGCTGGTGCGCGGCGAGCCGTCCTTGCGGAGCGTCGCGAGGACCTGGTGCGTGTGCTGCGCGAACCGCGCCTCGACGGTCGCGGCGAGGTCGGGTTCGGCGGTGCGGAAAGCGGCCCAGTTCGTGTTCATGCTGTGAGTGTCCCGGCGTATCCCGACATCTCCTGTCGCCTTTCCCGCGCGGCCCTGCCTTTTTCCGCTGACCGGCGGTAACTTCCGGCCCTGTAGAGCAGTCCATCGCTGGAGGACCGATGTCCGGGCCCACCCCGCCTGCCCCGCTGCCCACCGACCGGCTCCGGTTCGCCCTGCCGCCGACGCACGAGTCGCCCGAGGACGAGCGGCGCCACCGCAAGGAGCGGCTCGCGGGCGCCGTACGGATCTTCGGGCGGCTCGGGTTCGAGGACGGGGTGTCGGGGCACATCACCGCGCGGGACCCGGAGTTCAGCGACTGTTTCTGGGTGAACCCGTTCGGGGTGCCGTTCAAGCACGTGACGGTGAGCGATCTGGTGCTGGCGAACGCCGAGGGGCAGGTCGTCGAGGGGAGCTACCACGTCAACCAGGCCGCGTTCACCGTGCACGCGCAGGTGCACGCGGCGCGCCCGGACGTCGTCGCCGTCGCGCACTGCCACTCCGTGTACGGCAGGGCGCTCGCCGCGCTCGGGGAACTGCTCGACCCGATCACGCAGGAGAGCTGCGCCTTCTTCGAGGACCACGCGCTGTACGACACGTACACCGGGGTGACCGTCGACGCGGACGAAGGGCGGCGCATCGCCTCGGCGTTGGGGTCGCGGAAGGCCCTTGTCCTGCGCAACCACGGGCTGTTGACCGTCGGGGACTCCGTGGACGCCGCCGCCTGGTGGTTCCTGTCCATGGAACGGTCGAGCCAGGTGCAGCTGACCGCGAAGGCCGCCGGGCGCCCGGTGCTGATCGAACGGCGTCAAGCGACCGCCACGCGCGAGCAGTTGGGCGGGGACCTGGTCGCGTGGATCAACTACCAGCCGCTGTGGCAGGACATCAGCCGCAGCGAACCGGATCTCCTCAGCTAGCTTCCGAACCCCCTGAGAACCACGGTCTTCGTCCGCGTGAACTCCTCGTCCGTGAGGACCCCGGCGCGGTGCAGTTCCCCCAACTCCCGCAGACGGCGCAGGAGTACGTCGTGGTGGTCGGCCGGCGGCGGGGGCAGGGCCGGGAAGTCCTCGCGGAGCGGACGGGCCGACGGGTGCGGGAGGCGGGCCGTGACGGCCGTCGCGACCAGGGCGGTGAGCAGGTCGCGGCGGGTGTTGCCCCACAGGTCCAGGGTGTACGGGTCCTTCTCCGGCGGGAGTTTCGAGAAGACCGTGTCCCGGGTGACGAACCGCAGGAAGCCGTCGTCGTAACCGGAGTTGGGCATCCACTCGACGCGCACGACGTCCCCGACGCCGATCACGCGCGGGCCCGTCGCCCGCTTCACCCGGTCCGAGGTGTCCGCCCAGTCGATGCGGACCCGGGTGCCGTCGAAGGAGACCGTGCCGTCCGAGGAGCGGACCGAGACGGGGACCGGGGGGCCGGGGAGGAGGTAGCCGGCCGTCGGGTCCTTCGGGATCTGCTCCAGGAGCAGCGCGTTGCGGATCTCCTCGGCGAGGAACTCGGCGGTCCCGGCGCTGTCCGGGTCCACCAGCAGGCGGTAGGGGTCGGCCGGTTCGGGGAGCCGGCCGCCGGTCGCCTGGAGGAGCGGATCGGCGCCCTCGCGCAGCCGGACCCGTAACCGGCCGCGCCTGCGCTCCGGTTCGTAGACGACACCGGCGACCGCTTCGAGGGGGAGCGCGACCTCGCCGTACGTCTGGCGGAACAGGGGGACGGTGCGGTGCAGACCGGGGGTGATCCGCACGGTCGTACCGTCGAAGGCCCAGGTCCCGTCGCGCTGGATGATCTCGGCCATAGGGGAATTGTCCCAGGGGGGTCAACAGGGCTTCTGTGGACGTTCGGTGTTCGGTTCGTCCCGGTCGTCGGGCGGGTCAGCGCGGAAGGGTCCCGGTAGGGCACAATTCGCTCTCGTCGCACGGGAGTTGTCGGGGCTGTCCGGTCTTCTGGCGAGGGTGCACTCTGGTCGCGGGAAGGCGGTCGTCGGGCGTGGCGGTGCGGGAAGCGGGGCAGGGGGCCGGTGTCGACGCCGGGGGCGTCCACACGGGCGGATGCACGTGCGGCGGGTGTCCGCACGGGGCCCGGGAAGGACATCGGCGGGCCGTCGCCGCGTTCCTCGCGCGGCGGGACTCCTTCGCGGCCGGTGAGGGGGTGCCGGCGGCCGTCGCGCACTCGGCGTTCGCCTCCCGGCAGTGGGTGTCCGAGGAACTGACCCAGTCCGCCGGGGACGTCGCCGAGCGGGGGCGCGCCGAGGGGGAGGCGTGGCTCGCCGGGCTGTGGCGGTGGACCGTCGTGGCCGTGTGGGCGGGCGTGCTCGTGCTGCTGCTCGTGCAGGCGCTCACGGCGGTCGGGGCGGGGTGGAGCGGTGCGCGGACGGCGGGGCTGCTCGCGGCGGTCGTCGTGGGGTGCGCGCTGAGCGCCGCAGCCTGGTTCCATCGCGGGAAGGGCGGGGCGCTCGCGCCGGTCGTCGGGGAGGACAACCGGCTCTCCACCTCCCGTGTGGTCGCCGGGAGTTGGGTGCTGGTCGTCGCGTACTCGGTGCTCGTGCTGGTGGGGGAGCTGGCCGGGGCGTCCGGGGCCGGCGAGCGGGACGCGTTGATCGACGGGCTCGATCTCGCGCGGGGCGCGGGCGTGGTGACCGTGCTCGCCGTCGTCTGTGGAATCGCCGTGCTGGTCAGGCGGGTTGTGGGGGTGCGGGTGCTGGCGCAGCGGTTGCAGAAGGTGCGGGCGCACCGGCCGCGTGCCGCCGACCTGCTGACCGACGACTCCGGGCGCGGGGCGTTCGCCGACATCCAGTACGTCGTGATCAGCGGGGTCGCCCTCGTGTTCACCTGCGTGCGGCTCGCCCGGCGGCCCGATCAACTGCCCGATCTGCCCTGGGGGTTGGCGCTGGTCGTGCTCGTGTCGGCGGGGACCTACCTCGCCGGGAAGTACGCCGAGGGCGGGCGGCCGGTGATCCTGTCCGTCGTCCGGTCCCGGGAGGCCGGTGACCTCGACGGGCCCATCCGCACCGGGGACGACATCGAGATCCGGGGCGCCGGATTCGTACCGCCCGGGGCGCAGAGCGCCGACCGGCTCGCCCGGATGGTCGTACGGGTGGGGGCCGTGCATGTGCACGTGCCGCTGGTGCCCGTCGTCGGGGGGTTCAGCAATCCGACCGACGCCGTGCTGACCGTGCCGGTGCCCGCCGAGGTGGAGCCCGGGCGGGTGGAGGTGCAGGTCGTGACCGCCGCCGGGGTGGAGACCGGGCGGTACGCGATCGACGTGGCCGAATAGCGCCCGCTGTCGCTTTGCTGTCAGTAACGGCCGACGGTGAGCCGCGGGCACCGCGCGTCCGTATCGTCTGGTGAGGGGTGCACGGTGTGGTGGACGAGAGGCGGCGACGGCAATGGCTCACGGGATGCGTACGGATACCTACCCTTCCTCGGTCGGTGGCGGCGGGCAGGGCTGGCGTGACGTGGCGACGCGGTACGCGCTCGTACCGCTGCGGATCTTCCTCGGCGTGACGTTCATCTACGCCGGGCTCGACAAGCTCACCGACAGCGCGTTCATGAAGGACTCCGGCGCCGGGTCCCTCGGCGACACCATGCGCGCCGTACGGGACTCCTCGGCGATCCCCGCCCTCGTCGACCTGGCGCTGAAGAGCCCCGTCGGGTTCGGGTACGCCATCGCGCTCGGCGAACTCGCCGTCGGGATCGGCGCGTTGCTGGGGCTGCTGACGCGGATCGCCGCCCTCGGCGGACTGCTCATCTCGCTCAGCCTGTGGCTGACGGTCAGCTGGGCCTCGGACCCGTACTACTACGGCAACGACCTGCCGTACATGATGGCCTGGCTGCCGCTGGTGCTCGCCGGGGCGTCGGTGGCGTCGGTCGACGCGCTGCTCAAGGAACGGCGGCGGGCCTCCAGGGGCCTCTAGGGGGCCGGTTCCGCGGGAGCGCCGGGGCGTCGGGCCCGGCGCTTGCGTACCGTACGGGCCGTCGCGCCCGCCACGCCCGCGACCGCCAGGCCGAACATGACCATCGGGAACATCGCGAACCACGGCGTCTCCCACAGGCCCCCGGCGTCGCCCGCGTAGAGCGCGCCCGCGAGGCCGAGGAAGAGGCCCGCGAGCAGACGGCCGGGGCGGAACTCATGACGCGGCACGGGACACCTCCAGCTGGCCGAGGCCCACGTGGACGTCGAGGTCCAGGGTGCCGGACGGGATCGTACCGGCGGGCGGCGTGAGGGTGAGGTCCTGGTGGCGTCCCGGCTGCACGTCCACGTCCTCCTTCTTGTCGTCCGGCAGTTGGATGTCCCCGAGACCCACGTCGGCGCTGAGCCGTACGGTCGTGCCCTGCGGGACGATCACGTGCAGCTTGCCCAGGCCCACGGTGACCTCGGTGGCGGCGCTGGAGCCCTTCGGCAGGGCCAGCGCCGTCAGGTCGAGGGTGCCCTTGCCCGTGCCGAGGTCGTACGAGCTCTGGAGCTGCGTGGCGGTCACCGGGCTCCAGGTCCGGTCCAGCCACTGCGTCGTGATGTTCTTCGGTACGGCCGCCGTCGCGGCGAGCAGGCCCGCCGTGACCAGGGCCAGGAAGAAGGAGCCCGCGCCCGTGCGGCCCAGGAACGAACTCACCGCGATGCCGAGGCCCAGCACGATCAGGGCCGCCGACAGGCCCGCCTGGAGCGTCGTGCCCAGGGGGTGGTCGTCCCAGGTCAGGCGGGTGGTCAGGACACCGGCGACCAGCGCGAGGAAGAACAGCCGGCCGCCGATCCAGCGCGGGCCGCGCCGGTCCTGGGCCGCCGTCGCGTGGTGCCGGGGCCGCTGGCGGGGCGGGAAGCCGCGGTGCAGGGAGTGCAGGCCGGGCCAGGAGAAGGCGGGCGGGGTGGCGTCGGCGGGCTCGCCCGGGCCCCACAGGTAGCCGGTGCCCCCGTTGTGCGTGCCGTCCTTCACGATCGGGTCGCGCCACCAGGACGGCAGCGTCGCCGTGATCGGCGGGGCCTGCGGTTCCGGCGGGGCGTCCGCGGTGGCCTGCGCGGTCAGGGGGGCCGGGTCCGAGGTGTCGCGGTGCCGCGACCAGTAGCCCGCGCCCGCGAGGAACAGCGACAGGATCACCGCGAACGTCAGGACGTTCCCGTTGCCCAGCATCGACAGGAAGATGCCGCAGCCGACCAGGGCGAACAGCACGGCGGCGAGCGCCTGCCCGTCGACCCGGCCCGTCAGCAGCCGGCGTACCTCGTTCTCGTCGTCGTGCGCGTACGGGACGAAGAGCCAGGCGAAGCCGTAGAAGATGAGGCCGACACCGCCCGTCGCCGACAGCACGGCCAGGGTGATGCGGAAAATCACCGGGTCCATGTCGCACTGCCGCCCGAGGCCCGCGCAGACACCGGCGATGAGCTTGTGATCACGGTCGCGACGGAAGGCGAGAGGGGCGGGGGGGACGGGCTTTTCGGCGGTGGTGGTGCCGGTGGCTTCGGGCGAGGCCGCGGCTCCCCCCGGGTTCGCGGCGGGTTCGTGATCTGCCATGGGTCCATGGTGGCGGGTCCGAGGGGGGTATGGGAGCCGGGAGGACCCTGGTCGGACCCTGATATCGGGCCCGGGGCGAGGTGGGGGGATCAGGGGAGTCTCGGGGGTGGACCCTGATGCCAGGGGGTGTCGTTCCGTGTGACCATCGTCCGTATGCCGGACCCCGCAACCGCACCCCTCGTCGAACCGCGGCCTCTGCGCAAGCTCTACCGCAGCAGCGACGGCCGCTGGCTCGGCGGAGTGGCGCGGGGCCTCGCCGGGCACCTCGGGCTGCCCGTGATCTGGGTCCGGCTCATGTTCGCCGGCATGTTCATGGCCGAGGGGCTCGGCGCGCTGCTGTACGCCGCGTTCTGGTTCTTCGTACCCCTGGGCGTCGGCGGGGTGGGCGGCAAGCCGCCGCCGTCCCTCGTCACGACGGAGACCGCGCCCGACGGCCGCCGCAGGCTCGTCGCGCGCAAGCCGGACCGGGGCCAGATCCTCGCCCTGCTCCTCATGGTCGTCCTCGCGATGGTCTTCGTCGGCAGCGTCGACCTGGGCAACGGCGCCCGCGTGTACTTCCTGCCGATCGTGCTGGTCGGCGCGGGGGTCGCGCTGGTCTGGCGGCAGGCCGACAACGCGCGCCGCGCCCGCTGGGTCGAGGTCGGCAGCCGCCGGCGCACCCTGACGCTGGTCCGCACCCTCGGCGGCATCCTCCTGGTCACCGCGGGCGTCTCCGGCGTCTTCGTCCTCCAGGGCTCCGCCGCGCACCTCGGCTCGGTCCTCCAGGCGGCGCTCGCCGTCCTCGTCGGCATCACCCTCCTCGCGGGCCCCTACCTCGTCCGTATGACGCAGGACCTCTCCGAGGAACGGCTGATGCGCATCCGCGCGCAGGAGCGTGCCGAGGTCGCCGCGCACGTCCACGACTCCGTCCTGCACACCCTCACCCTGATCCAGCGCAACGCCGAGAACGCCGCCGAGGTCCGCCGCCTCGCCCGCGCCCAGGAACGCGACCTGCGCACCTGGCTGTACAAACCCGAGGGCACCGGCAAGGACGAGGCCGACGAACCCACCACCGTCGCCGACGCGGTACGCCGCAACGCCGCCGAGGTCGAGGACAAGCACGGCGTCCCCATCGAGGTCGTCGTGGTCGGCGACTGCGAACTCGACGAGCGGACGTCCGCGCAGATGCAGGCCGCGCGTGAGGCGATGGTCAACGCCGCCAAGTACGGTGGCGAGGGCGGAGCCGTCCAGGTCTACGCCGAGGTCGAGGGACGTACCGTCTTCGTGTCCGTCCGCGACCGGGGCCCCGGCTTCGACCCCGACACGATCCCCGCCGACCGCATGGGCGTACGGGAGTCGATCATCGGGCGCATGGAGCGCAACGGCGGTACGGCACGGCTGCGGGCCGTGCCCGGCGGCGGCACCGAAGTCGAGCTGGAGATGGAGAGGGCGGAGAAGACGTGACGAGCGAAGAGACGGGTCCTGAGCGCCGGGTGAGGGTGGTCCTCGTCGACGACCACCGGATGTTCCGTACGGGGGTCCAGGCCGAGATCGGCCGCACCGAGGAGACCGGCGTCGAGGTCGTCGGGGAGGCCGCGGACGTCGACCAGGCCGTCACCGTCATCACGGCGACCCGGCCCGAGGTCGTCCTCCTCGACGTCCACCTGCCCGGCGGCGGCGGCGTCGAAGTCCTGCGCCGCTGCGCCGACCTGGCGTCCGACCCCGAGCGGCCGGTGCGGTTCCTCGCGCTGTCCGTGTCCGACGCCGCCGAGGACGTCATCGGCGTGATCCGGGGCGGTGCGCGCGGGTACGTCACGAAGAACATCAACGGCGCGGATCTGGTTGCCTCCGTCTTCCGCGTCCAGGAGGGCGACGCGGTGTTCTCGCCCCGCCTCGCGGGCTTCGTCCTCGACGCGTTCGCCTCGACGGACGCGCCGCCGGTCGACGAGGACCTCGACCGGCTGACCCAACGCGAGCGCGAGGTCCTGCGGTTGATCGCGCGCGGGTACGCGTACAAGGAGATCGCCAAGCAGCTGTTCATCTCCGTCAAGACCGTCGAGTCCCATGTCTCCGCGGTACTGCGGAAGTTGCAGCTGTCCAACCGGCACGAGCTGACCCGGTGGGCCACGGCTCGCCGGCTGGTGTGAGGGCTCGCCGGGTCACGCCACCCGTGTCGCCCCCGCGAACGGCATCTCGTCGATCGGGGCGACGCGTACGGGACTTGACGGGTTCGGGGCGTGGATCATCTGCCCGTCGCCGATGTACAGGCCCACGTGGCTGATGCCCGAGTAGAAGAACACCAGGTCGCCCGGGAGGAGTTGGGAGCGGGAGACGCGCTGTCCCGCGCCGATCTGGGCGTACGTGGTACGGGGCAGGGCCAGGCCCGCCGAACGGTACGCCGCCTGGATCAGACCGGAGCAGTCGAAGGCGTCGGGGCCGGTGGCGCCCCAGACGTAGGGGCTGCCGAGTTTGGCGTAGGCGTACGAAATGGCGGCCCTCGCGCGGGAGTTGGGGGCCTGTGCCCGGGTACCCGACGGGGCCGCCGCCGGTTGGGCCGTGCCCGGCAGGGTGGTGCGCCCGTTCCGGGAGGCGCGCGGTGACGTCACCTGGCCCTCTCCGGTGACCTGTTCCCTTTCCCGCGCGGAGAGCTGGCCCAGCAGACTCCGCGCCGCCGCCAACTTCCCCGTCACCGTCTCCTTGTGCCGCCGCAGCTCCGCCCGGCGTGCGGTGAGCGACGCCAGTTCGACACGCGCCGCGCCGCGCAGCCGCTCGACCTCGGCGAGCCGCCGCCGTACCCGTGAGACCGCCGCGGACTGCCGGTCGCCCGCGCGCTCCGCGAACGCGGCACCGTCGAGGTAGCGGTCCGGGTCACCGGAGAGCGCGAGCTGTACGGCGGGGTCGAGCGCGCCGTCGCGGTACTGGGCGGCGGCGAGCGAACCCAGCTTGTCCCGCTCGGAGTTGAGGCTCGCCTCCTGCCGCGCGGCCTCGTCCTGGAGGGAGTTGAGCCGCCGCTGGGCCGTGTCCGCCTTCTCCCGGGCGCCGTTGTACTGCTCGGTGGCCACCTCGGCCTCCCGGTACAGCTGGTCCACCTTCGCCTTCACCTGGGCCGCCGTCGGGGCGGGCTCGGCGTGGCCGGTCCCCTCGAAGGCCGTCGCGGTCGCCGCGCCCGCGAGGGCGAGGGTGGCGGCGGTACGGGCGGTGTGCGCGACGTTCGCGCGCTGACGGGGCTTGCGGTGCGCTGCCACTGCGTCCTCTCGTACGGGGAGCCGCACGTCCGGCGACGCCCCGCACAGGGGGAGCGCGACGCCGCCGGACCTTCTCGGCGGTGGTGTCCGACTGCCGCCCCTGGCCCGGGCGGCGGTGGGGAGCCGGGCACCTGGGGCAGGACGCTAGGCCGCACTGTGACGTTTGAGTAACGCGATGTGCGGAAGTGGCTCCAGAGAGTTGTCGGGTGACCGTATCTGCGTACCGATCCCGCCTTCGAGGGCGGGGCGGGGCGCGGGGTTGACCGAGTGCGGGGAATCGGCCCGCCGGGGCGGGGGCGGCTGCTACGGGGCCGGGAGGCGCTGATTAGGCTCCGGCCTCATGGACGTACTCATCCATTTCTTCGTCGGCCTGCACATCATCGGCATCGCCGCGCTGCTCGGCGGGTTCCTCACGCAGCTGAAGGCGATGGGGCAGGGCACCGCCCGCTTCGTCCCCGGGATGCTGCACGGGGCCGCGACCATGCTGGTCACCGGGGTGATCCTGGTCGGGCTGAACCAGGCCGACGACCAGCATGTCGACAACGTCAAGATCGGCGTGAAGCTGGCGCTGCTGGTCGTCATTCTCGGGCTGACCTATGTGAAGAGGGACGACGAGAAGGTCGAGAAGCCCCTGTTCGGGCTCGTCGGGCTGCTCACCGCCGTCAATGTCTTCATCGCCGTGCTCTGGACCTGAGGTCCGCGGCGGCGTTTCTGTATTACCGGTGGTTACACGTGTTCAGGCCGGGCGTACCACGCTGTGGATCTCCGACGTTCCCGCGAAGTGGATGGATTCCTCGCACACGTACGCGCCGGGGCGCGGGGCGTGGATCATCCGGCCCTCGCCGATGTAGATGCCGACGTGCGTGATGGCGTCGTGGAAGAAGACCAGGTCGCCGGGGCGTGCGTCCGGGAGGCGGATCGGCTTGCCCGCCGTGACCTGGCCGAACGCGGTGCGGGGCAGGGCCACTCCGGCGGATTTCCAGGCGGTCTGGGTGAGGCCGGGGCCGTCGAAGGAGCCGGGGCCCGCGGCGCCCAGGACGACCGGTTTGCCGAGTTGTTCGCGGGCGAAGGCGAGGGCTCTTTCCGCCTCGGCGGATATCGGGGTGGATTCCGCTTGGCGGGGGGTCGCTTTCTGCTGTCCGGCGGTGTGGAAGGACAGCAGGGCCTGCGCTTTGCTCAGTTTTCCCTGGACTACGGATTTCGCGTGGCTGAGGTCGCTTTCCGGGGCGTCCGTTTCGGGGGCGGTTGTTCCGGGGGTGGCCAGGAGCGTCGTCGGCAGGGGGAGTTCCGGGAACGACGGGTGGTTCGGCGGCATTCCGTCGGACCAGTCCGGGATCCGGTCGGCGCTTCTCGGTGCGGCCTCGTGGCTTGTGGGGTGGCCTGCGGGCGCGCTCGTGAAGTTCTCCGGGCCGGCCGTGAAGTCGTAGTCGTGGCCGGGGGCCTGGGCGGGGGCCCGGCCGGAGACCTGGGCGGGGGCCTGGGCAGGGATCTCGGCGGGGGCCCGGTCGGGTCCCTGGGTGATCGACGGCGGGAACGACGGGAGCGGCGGCAGTGCGGGCGGCGGCGGGAGCAGCGGCGGCTCCTGCGTGCGGTAGCGGGCCGCCGTGTCGAGGAAGGTCTTGGCGCGCTTGGTCTCCTTCTCCTTGGCCGCCGCGTCCTTCTTCGATCCCGACTGGCTGCTGTAGAAGGCGTCGAGTTTGGCCTCGACGTCCTCCAGGGTAGGTCTGCCGTCGTCGGACGGGTTCGCGGTGGCCTCAGCGGGCTGGGAGAACATCGCCATGGACGTGATCGCGGCCGTGGCGAGTGCGGGGGCGCCGATGCCTGACGCGCGCATGCCCGTCCAGCGGAGCTTGCGTTGTGACGCCAATGGAGGCGACTCCTTCCTTTGTCCGCTGCCGGGTTAGCGGTGGGGGTCCCCCAGGCCGCGCAGGCGCTGGAGGAGGGTTCGGGCGGGGGTGCTGCTGCGGAAGGTTGCCCTACGGCCTTCCCCGGCGGAGGTCGGCCGATTCACCCCGAGTTCTCGGTGGGTCCCCGGCTCCGGCTGCCTCGCGCACGGGGGCGGGCCGGACTCGGCGGAGGCCGCTCGGCCCGGCGACGTTCGCCGGTGGGGGACAGGCGGCCTTGACCGGCACGGTAGCCAACTCGTGTGGCTTCTGTGAAGGTTGGCGGGCGATTTGCCCGATACGTTTTTGTGACCTGTGTCGAAGTCCCCGCAGGTCATCACGGGTTGTGATAGAGGCGATCCGGAAGGTGAGCAAGGGCAATGCGGGGGACCGGGTCCGGTTGTCAGTCGCGGCCTCTAGACTCGGAGAGCGATGAGCAGCCTCTTTGACGACAGCTTCCTGGCGGACCTCCAGGCCCCGCGCGGGCATGCCGAGGAACCCCCTCCGCCGCCCGAGGACGAGCAGGGCCCGGAGCCAATCCCGGCCGATTTGTTCGACGGGAAGTTCGACCTGCCGCCGGACCGTGACACCCACTACCGGGGCGGCGCCCCCCGCCCGGTGCTGGACTCCGCCGCGCTCGTCGACGGGCTGAACGACAACCAGCGGGCGGCGGTGATCCACGCCGGCTCGCCCCTGCTCATCGTCGCCGGCGCCGGGTCCGGCAAGACCCGCGTACTGACCCACCGCATCGCGTACCTGCTCGCCGAGCGGAACGTCCACCCGGGCCAGATCCTCGCCATCACCTTCACCAACAAGGCCGCCGGCGAGATGAAGGAGCGCGTCGAGCAGCTCGTCGGCCCGCGTGCGAACGCCATGTGGGTCATGACCTTCCACAGCGCGTGCGTACGGATCCTGCGCCGGGAGTCCAAGAAGCTCGGCTTCACCTCGTCGTTCTCGATCTACGACGCGGCCGACTCCAAGCGGCTGATGGCCCTCGTCTGCCGGGATCTCGACCTCGACCCCAAGCGGTTCCCGCCGAAGTCGTTCAGCGCGAAGATCAGCAACCTCAAGAACGAGCTGATCGACGAGGAGGACTTCGCCGCCCAGGCGAACGACGGCTTCGAGAAGACCCTCGCCCAGGCGTACGCGCTCTACCAGTCGCGGCTGCGCGAGGCCAACGCCCTCGACTTCGACGACCTGATCATGACGACCGTCAACCTGCTGCGGGCGTTCCCCGACGTCGCCGAGCACTACCGGCGGCGCTTCCGGCACGTGATGGTCGACGAGTACCAGGACACGAACCACGCGCAGTACGCGCTCGTACGGGAACTCGTGGGCTCCGGGGAAGTCGATCTGCCGCCCGCCGAGCTCTGCGTCGTCGGTGACGCCGACCAGTCCATCTACGCCTTCCGCGGCGCGACCATCCGCAACATCCTCCAGTTCGAGGAGGACTACCCGGACGCGACGACGATCCTGCTGGAGCAGAACTACCGCTCCACGCAGACGATCCTGTCCGCCGCCAACGCGGTCATCGAGCGCAACGAGTCCCGCAGGCCCAAGAACCTGTGGACCAACGCCGGCGCGGGCGCCCGCATCACCGGCTACGTCGCCGACACCGAGCACGACGAGGCCCAGTTCGTCGCCGAGGAGATAGACCGCCTCACCGACGAGGGCGCGGCCAAGGCCGGGGACGTCGCGGTCTTCTACCGCACCAACGCCCAGTCCCGTGTCTTCGAAGAGGTCTTCATCCGTGTCGGCCTGCCCTACAAGGTCGTCGGCGGCGTCCGCTTCTACGAGCGCAAGGAGGTCAGGGACGTCCTGGCCTACCTCCGCGTCCTCGCCAACCCCGAGGACTCCGTCCCCCTGCGCCGCATCCTCAACGTCCCCAAGCGCGGCATCGGCGAGCGCGCCGAGGCGATGATCGACGCGCTCTCCCAGCGCGAGAAGATCAGCTTCCCGCAGGCGCTCAAGCGCGTCGACGAGGCGTACGGCATGGCCGCGCGCTCCGCGAACGCCGTCAAGCGGTTCAACGAGCTGATGGACGACCTCCGTACGGTCGTCGAGTCCGGCGCCGGACCCGCCACCGTCCTGGAGGCCATACTCGAACGCACCGGCTACCTCGCCGAGTTGCAGAACTCCACCGACCCCCAGGACGAGACCCGCATCGAGAACCTCCAGGAACTCGCCTCCGTGGCCCTGGAGTTCGAGCAGGAGACCGGGGAAGACGAGTCGGCGCCGCGCGGGCTCGCGGACTTCCTGGAGCGCGTCGCGCTGGTCGCCGACTCCGACCAGATCCCCGACGAGGACGAGGACGGCTCGGGCGTCATCACGCTGATGACCCTGCACACCGCCAAGGGGCTGGAGTTCCCCGTCGTCTTCCTCACCGGCATGGAGGACGGCGTCTTCCCGCACATGCGTGCCCTCGGCCAGGTCAAGGAGCTGGAGGAGGAGCGGCGGCTCGCGTACGTCGGGATCACGCGGGCGCGCGAGCGGCTGTACCTGACGCGGTCCACGCTGCGCAGTGCCTGGGGGCAGCCCTCGTACAACCCGCCCTCGCGGTTCCTGGAGGAGATCCCGGGGACGCACGTCGACTGGAAGCGGACGGGGGCGCCGGCCGCGCCGCCGTCCGCCGTCACCTCGTCCCTGTCGTCGTCCAGGTCCTCCGCGAAGGGCGCCTCCGGGTTCGCCACGCGGCGGGGCGCCGAGGAGAAGCCCGCGATCGCGCTGGCCGTCGGGGACCGGGTCACCCACGACCAGTTCGGCCTCGGCACCGTCGTCGGCGTGGCGGGCGCGGGGGCCAAGGCCGAGGCGACGATCGACTTCGGCGAGGGGAAGCCGAAGCGGCTCCTGCTGCGGTACGCGCCGGTCGAGAAGCTCTGAAGAACACGGAGGGGCCCGCACCTGCGCGGTGCGAGCCCCTCCGTCGTCGTACGCGACGTGCTTACGTCGGGTCCAGCCCGTGGCTGCGCAGCCACGACAGGGGGTCGATCGACGAGCCGCCGTTCGGCCGGACCTCCACGTGCAGGTGCGGTCCCGTGGAGTTGCCGGAGTTGCCGGAGTAGGCGATCGGATCGCCGGCCTTGACCGTCGTACCCGACGCGACGCGGTAGCTGGAGAGGTGGCAGTACCAGGTCTCCGTGCCGTCCTTCGCCGTCACGATCATCATGTTGCCGTACGCGCTGTTCCACTGGGTGCGGACGACACCGTCGGTCATGGCCATCACCGTGGTGCCGTACGCGACGGGGAAGTCGATGCCGGTGTGCATCGACATCCAGTTGATGCCGGACTGGCCGTAGTACGCGCTCAGGCCGTGCTGGGCCACGGGCAGCGCGTACTTGGGGCGCAGCCGCTCCAGGCGCGCCGCCTCCGCCGCGGCCTTCTTCTTCTCGGCCTCCTGCTGCGCCTTGAGGTCGATGCGCTCCTGCGTACGGCTCGCGCGGTCCGCGAACGCGTCGGCCTCCGCGCTCAGGCTCGCCAGCTGGGTGTCCAGCTTGTTGTTCGCGGCGGACGGCTTGACCGACTTCGGCTCCGCGGCCGAGGCGGTCGTCTCCTGGGTGTCGTCGCTGAACGTGCCGACCGAGGCGGCGGCGATACCGGCGACGCTCATCACGCAGGCCGAGGGGACGGCGACGGTCAGGAGCGCGGAGCGCTTCGCGGGGGGCTTGCGGCGGGCCGCGCGGTTCGCCGCGCGGCCTCCGGGGCGGGGGGTGGGGCCGTGGTGGTCGGTGCCGGAGCGCAGGACTTCGGCGGGGGCCGTCTCCTCCTGGCCGTCCAGGAGGTGGCCGTCTGGGAGGACGGGGAGCTCACCGGTCTCGGCGAGGGGCGTCGCCTCGAACGTGGTGGTCGGCTGCTGGTCGAAGGGGAGGTCGTGCTCGGGGCTGCCGTACGCGGCGGCGGTGGGGTCGGTGGGGCCGTATCCGTCGCCGTTCGTCTCGTGGACGTCCGGTGTCTCGTGAACGTCCGGGGTGCTCGCCGAGTTCCACTCCGTCGCGTCGTACGCGCCCGTGTCGAAACTCTGCGTCCCCCACTCCCACTGCTGGGTCTGGTCGGCGGGTCCGCCCGTCTGTTCAGGGGGGAGCCAGGTCCGCGCGTCCCACTGACCCGTGCCGTCGTCGTGCGCCGGGGCCTGCGTGGGGATCGCGGACAGCTGCTGGTAGTCCGCCTGCCAGCCCGTCGTGTCGTACGCGCCCGTGTCGTACGCGGCGTGGTGCTGGGCCGCGTACGGGTCGTAGTTCAGGTTCTGGTGACTGCCCGTCGCCGTCTGCCAGGCGCCGGTGTCGTAGCCGCCCGTCGCGTACGTGCCGGTGTCGTAGCCGGCGTAGGAGGAGGTGACGTCGTCGTACGCGGCCTCCTGGGTGCCGTACGGCGCCGAATGCGCCGGGTCGGCGTCGGAGGCCGGGGCCGGGGTGGTCAGGATCCCCGACGGGTGACGATCGTCCACCAACTTCTCTTTCGCCTCGACAACAGGGGCTGCCAGAGCAGTGCGGTGACTGTACCCGGCGGTATACGGGCACGACAATCTTCGTCAGGTTTCACCCTTGCGGGAAACGGGCATTCGGCCGTGTTTCGGGGGAGGGCGGGCGTGGGTTTGGGGATGTGTTCGATGAGTGTTCGAGGCGGGGTGGGGTGAGGGGGGTTCGTGAGGGGGGTGGCCGGGGCTCGGGCGGGTTTCGCCGGAGGGGTCTCGCCGGGTGGGTCTCAGGCGACCGTCAAGCCGTTTCGCCGTGTGTCGGACGCCGGCCGGTGCGGGAGGTTCGCGTCCAGGGACTCGCGTATGCCCGCTGCCACGGCCGGGTGCACCGGCAGGGCGAGGTGGCCGATGCCGGTGACCCGTATGTTCTCGGCGAGCAGGTCGGGGTGGTCGACGCACGCCGTCTCCGGCGGGTCCATCACCTGGTCCATGTCGCTCCAGAAGCTCACGAAACGCGTCCGGCAGCCCGGCGCGGGGCGCTCCAGCTCCTCCAGCAGCGGTGAGCCGGGGCGCATCTGGCGCACGATCGGGTGCGCGTTCGCCAGCGGGACCGCGCGCGTGCCCCCGTGCGGGGTGCCGAGCGTGACCAGCGTGCGGACGCGGATGTCGCCGCCGAGGCGCTGCACGTAGTAACGGGCGATCAGACCGCCGAGGCTGTGCCCGACCACGTCCACCTGGCGGCTGCCCGTGCGCTCGCAGACGTCCTCTATGTGCCGGGCCAGCAGCTCCGCCGCCGTGCGGATGTCGCAGGTCAGGGGGGAGTAGTTGAGCGAGGTGAGGGAACGCGTGCCGCGCTCCGCGAGGGCTCGGCGCAGGAGGACGAAGACGGAGCGGTTGTCGATGAAGCCGTGCAGGAGGACGACCGGGGGGCGAGGCGCGGTCGGCAGCCGGGGGGCCTCGTCGTCGGGGGTGGTGGGGGCCGGGGCCGGGCGCTCCTGCGTGATGCCGGTGGGGTAGAGGAGGAGGTGCCCGGCGAGGATCGCGAGCTCCAGGGCCGTCGCTTTCCACAGGGCTGTGGAGAGGGTGGTCAGGCAGGCGGGGATCAGGCGCTTCAGGGGGTTGGGGGTGGGGGTGGGGGGCGCGGTATGGGGGGTGGCTGGTGCGGCGGCTTTGGCGGGGGCTTTGGCGGGGGGTTCGGCCGAGGTCGGGGCCGGGATCGGTCCCGGGGTCCGGCCGTCGGCCGGAGGCTGCGCGTCGGGTGCCGGTTCCTTGGCGTGGGCCAGTGGGGCGGCGGGGGGCTGCGCGTCGGGTGCCGGCTCGTCGGCGTGGGCCGGGGGTTCGGTGGGGGAGGGGAACGCGGTCGGCGTCGGGATCGGAGGCTGTGCGCGGGGTGCCGGTTCCTTGGCGTGGGCCGGTGGGTCGGTGGGGGCGGGGAGCGCGGCCGGCGGCTGAGGCCGGGTGTCGGCTGCGGGCTCGGCTTCGGGGGCCTCGCCTTCGGTCGCGGCCGTCGGGGTCTGCGTGGCGTGTGTCATGGCCGGCCTCCTCCTGTCGGCGCACGGGAGGAACGGCTCTGTTCCCCCGTGTGCCCTCGTGGGAGGCCGGGCGGAGGGGGACGGTGAGGCGGTGGGGGGCGGTGCGGAGGGGGTGGCCGGGCCGCGCGATCACCCGTGACGCGGCGAGGGTCCTTGCCGGTGTGGCGACGAGGCTTCCCCGCTGTCGTGCCGTACCTGCTCTGCTCGTGCCCTCCCCCCGGAGCCCATGGCCCGGGAGGTGCCCCCAGTTGCCTGCGCCGACTCGCCGTACCGCCGCGGCGCGTGGCCACGGCGCGGCGGTACGGCGACCTCGTTGCGGCTCCCGTTGCGCTTGTTCCCCCGTGCTGCGAGGGGAGCGGTGCGCGGCGAACGTGTCCCACTGTGTGATGTGCCCCTCGCCCTTCGCCGTGAAACGGCAGGTTGCGGGAAGCTGTAGGAAACGTTCGTTCACTTCTCGTGCCACTGTGGGCCTGGGGCGTCCGGGCCACAGGGGCACCGACGAGGCGATCCCTCCAGGGAGGCAGTGATGGGTGTGGCAGCCGGCCGGATCCGCGTCGTGGTGGCCAAGCCGGGGCTCGACGGCCACGACCGCGGGGCCAAGGTCATCGCGCGTGCGCTGCGCGACGCCGGGATGGAGGTCATCTACACCGGCCTCCACCAGACCCCGGAACAGATCGTCGACACGGCGATCCAGGAGGACGCCGACGCGATCGGGCTCTCCATCCTCTCCGGCGCCCACAACACGCTCTTCCCCGCGGTCATCGCCCTCCTGCGTGAACACTCCGCCGACGACATCCTCGTCTTCGGCGGCGGCATCATCCCCGAGGCCGACATCCCGCGCCTCAAGGAACAGGGCGTCGCGGAGATCTTCACCCCCGGGGCCACGACTCAGTCGATCGTGGAGTGGGTGCGGGGGAACGTGCGGCAGTCGGCGGTTTCCGGGGGCTGAGGGGGCCGGCGAGCGGCGTCGGCGGCAGGCTGAGGGGGCTGGGGAGCGGTGCCGGCGGCAGCCTGAAGGTTCCGGCGAGCGGCGTCGGCGGCAGGCTGGGGGCTCCGGGGAGCGGCGTCGGCGACACCCGCACCCCGCGCGGCGCGCCCTCACCCCGGCCGGCCTCACGCCCCCTCCAGTTCCCGCCGCATCTCGCCCCGCAGCCGCAGTGTCGCCGCGAGTCTCTGGAACGCCTCCGCCCAGTAGCTTCCGGCGCCGGGGGCGGTGTTCTCGGACTCCTCCGGTACGGAGAGGAGCGCGTCGAGGCGGGTGGCCTCCTCGGGGGCGAGGCAGCGTTCGGCGAGGCCCATGACGCCGCTGAAGCTCCACGGGTAGCTGCCGGCGTCGCGGGCGATGTCGAGGGCGTCGACTACGGCGCGCCCGAGGGCCGGCGCCCAGGGGACTGCGCAGACTCCGAGGAGCTGGAACGCCTCGGACAGCCCGTGCGCGGCGATGAACCCGGCGACCCAGTCGGCGCGTTCGGCCGGAGCCAGTGTCCCGAGGAGCCGCGCGCGCTCGGCCAGCGAGACGGCGCCGGGCCCGCCCGCATCCGGCGCCGAGGGCGCCCCGAGCAGCGCCCGCGACCACTCCGCGTCCCCCTGCCGTACGGCGGCCCGGCACCACGCCGCGTGCAGCTCGTCGGCCCACCCGTCCGCCACCGGCATCGCGACGATCTCCTCCGGCGTCCGGCCCCCCAGCCGCGCCGACCACGCGCCGAGCGGCGCCGCCTCCACCAACTGCCCCAGCCACCACGACCGTTCACCGCGCCCCGTCGGAGCCGTCCTGATCACCCCGTCGCGCTCCATGCCCGCGTCGCACTCGTGCGGTGCCTCCACCCCGATCGTCGGGACCTCGGCCAGGTGGTCGACGGCGACGCACGTACCGGCGCGGGCCGCCATCCGCGCGGCCAGCGCCGAACCGGGCAGCGCGGAGAGCAGTTCCGCCGCCGTCGAGCGCACGTTGCGGCTGCGGTCGGAGAGGGCCTGCTCCAGGAACGGCTCGTCGCGCGGACCGAGCCCGGCCCGCAGGGAGTCCAGGAACATCAGACGGTCCTCGGCACGTTCGGTCGCCCACGTCTCCGCGAGCAGTTCGCGCGCCCCGTCGGCGTCCCGCGCGCGGAGCGCCATCAGCAGCGTCACCCGCTCCGCGAACAGCCCCTCCTCCCACAGCCGTCGTACCCGCTCGGTCTCCTCGGGCCCCGGCAGCGCCACCCCGTCCCCGGCCGTCGCCCGCAGCGCGAACCGCCAGTCCGGGTTGAGCCGCGCCAGCCACAGCGCCCTCGGCCCCGCGAACTCCAGCGCCGCCGGCCGCAGATCCGTCCGCCCCCTGGCCGCGTCCAGCAACGCGGGCAGCACCTGAGGGGGCGGCGCGTACCCGTGCGCGTTGGCCGCCGCCAGCCACTGCGGGAGCAGCTCCATGAGGTCCGGGGCCGCTCCCCGCCTGCCACCTGCCTGCGCGGCACGGTCGGCGAGCAGGAGCGCCAGACGCCGGGCGGCCGGAGCCGGCAGGGGGCGCCGGAAGTCCTCCGGGGACAGCGGAAGAGGGGGCGCGGCGAGCCCGGGGAGGAGACCGGCCCTGCGACGGAGGGTTTCCGTGGCGGCGGCGTCGAGGAGGACGGCGGGGGCGTCTTTCGGGCGAGGCGGTTCGGCGAGAGGGCCGTCAGGCGGATCCGGCGCTCGCCCCCGAGCCGAACCCGGCGACGATTCCCCGCCGCGCGCGCCCACCGCCTCCGGGACCGACCGCCGATTCGTGCCCAGCAGCGCCGCCGTGACCAACTCGTCCCAGAGACCGGATGAAGATGTGCCGTTCATGACCCCGCCCTTTCCTGCGATGTCGGTGCCTTCACGAGGAGATCGGAACGAACCCCGCGATCGGTTCACCCCGATCGGGTGACCATGCCGTCAGAGGCGTGAACCCCCGATGCCCGAACTCCCCGAACACCGTGACGGGAGCCCCGCCGGAGAGCGCGACGAGCCGCCAGAGCCCGGAACGGGACAGAGCGGCCGGGGTGAGGGGAAGCGCGGTCTTCCCCTCCAGGTCCGCGAGGTGCCAGGAGTCACCGACGGGAGTCGGCACGACCCCGCCCAGCGTCACCGGCACGGATTCCCGCCACGGATCGGCCCGGAGCGCGGTGCCGTAGAGAGCGGTGGCCTCGCCCGGCGTGACACCGGGAGGCCGCAGGGCCGTCGGGACCGGAGCGGCGGACAGGTCCCCCAGCGCGACTCGGGGGCCGACCGGATAGGCGGTGACCTCCGCGCGCACGGACAGGCCGACCGGCAGGGCCAGTTCGGGCGCGCGGCCCGCGGGACCGTACGAGAGGACCAGCGCCGTACGCCCGGTGGCCGCGCCGTACAGCCAGCTGCGACGGGTCGTCAGCCTGCCGTCCGACGTGTCGTACTGGGCCAGGACGAGCCAGTCGTCGAGGACCGGCGGGCCGGACGGGGTCGTCGGCAGGCCGACGTGCGCGCGGACCGCCGCCGCCAACTCCTCGGGCAGGCCGGTCCGGTGGAGCCACGCCCGGGTCAGGAGGTGCAGCAGGGCGCACTCCTCCAGCAGGCGGGACGGCCAGCCGGGGCCGGAGGCCGGTATCGCGCCCACCTCGCGCACGCGCGCGGCGAGCCCCGGCGCCTGCGCGTCGACCATCCGGGCCGCCGTCTCCTCCCACAGCCCGTACCCTTCCCGCTCGGCCCCCGCGAGCCCCGACCGGACCAGATCGCCGAGCCGCTGCTCCAACTCCACGACGCCCGCGGTGATCCGCGCGGCCCGACGCTCGGCACGCCGCCGCGCCGCCTCCGGATCGGCCAGGCCGCCGCCCTTCGCCGGCGACGCCTCCTGCGGGCCGCCCCGCCGGACCCAGTCCGGCGCCACCCCCTCCCGCACGGCCGGATCGTGCGCCGCCCAGAGCAGCAGCAGCCCCACCACGTGCTCGCACGGCGACTTCCGGCCCGGGCAGCCGCACACGGACACGAGCCCCCCGGCGCCCGAGAGGTCGGCGAGCGCCCGGTACGACGCCCCGCCCGCCTCGTACACCCCCCACACCACCCCCGCCCCGGAGCAGCCCGCACCCGACCACCGCCCGGCCTCGGCCAGTTCGCTCCCCGCTTTGCGCGACGCGTCGTCAGGCGCCAGTGCCAGCACCTGGTCCGCGGTCCGGCGCACCCCCTGCTGAGTCATGACACCGACGGTAGAACCCCCCACTGACAATCGCCCTCGACAGAGCGTTTGTGCAGGTCAGGGCGATTGTCAGTGGGGTGGTGCATGGTGGAACCAGATCCGAACCGGCCGAGCTGGAGGGGGCCTCAGCCATGTCTTTCACCGCTGGACCGACGTCCGCCGAACCGACCCAGAACCACGCCGCGCTCGCGAACGCGACACCCGTCGCCGAGACTGTCCTGCGCCCGCACGCGGAGACCGCCTTCGCGTCCGAACTCGCCGCGCTGGCCGCGCAGGACGACCGTCCGCGCCCCCCGAACTGGAAGCTGTCACCGTGGGCGGTGGCGACGTACCTGCTGGGCGGCACGCTGCCCGACGGCGAGGTGATCTCGCCGAAGTACGTGGGCCCGCGCCGGATCGTGGAGGTCGCCGTCTCCACGCTCGCCACGGACCGCGCACTGCTCCTGCTGGGCGTCCCCGGCACCGCCAAGACGTGGGTGTCCGAGCACCTCGCGGCGGCGGTCAGCGGCGACTCGACGCTCCTCGTGCAGGGCACGGCCGGGACCCCGGAGGAGGCGATCCGCTACGGCTGGAACTACGCGCAGCTCCTGTCGCACGGCCCGAGCCGCGCCGCCCTCGTACCGAGCCCGGTGCTGCGGGCGATGGCCGAGGGGATGACGGCCCGCGTCGAGGAGCTGACGCGCATCCCGGCCGACGTGCAGGACTCGCTGATCACGATCCTCTCGGAGAAGACCCTCCCCGTCCCGGAGCTGGGCCAGGAGGTGCAGGCCGTACGGGGGTTCAACGTCATCGCGACGGCCAACGACCGCGACCGGGGGGTCAACGAACTGTCCAGCGCGCTGCGCCGCCGGTTCAACACGGTCGTGCTGCCCCTGCCCGCGAGCGCGGAGACGGAGGTCGAGATCGTCGCCCGGCGCGTCGAGCAGATCGGCCGCTCCCTGGACCTGCCCGCCGTCCCGGACGGCATCGCAGAGATCCGGCGCGTCGTGACGGTCTTCCGGGAACTGCGCGACGGAATCACCGCCGACGGCCGCACCAAGGTCAAGTCGCCCAGCGGCACGCTCTCCACGGCGGAGGCCATCTCCGTCGTCACGAGCGGCCTCGCGCTCGCCGCCCACTTCGGCGACGGCGTGCTGCGCCCGGCCGACGTCGCCGCCGGGATCCTCGGCGCGGTCGTCCGCGACCCGGCGTCCGACCGGGGGATCTGGCAGGAGTACCTCGAAGCGGTCGTCCGCGAGCGCGAGGGGTGGACGGACTTCTACCGCGCCTGCCGGGAGGCGAGCGCGTGACCAGCGACAACGACGACAGCAAGTGGCCCGGAAGGAGGTGAGGACGATGAAGCTGCTGGGGGTACGGCACCACGGACCGGGTTCGGCCCGCGCCGTGACCAGGGCGCTGGAGGAGGCACGGCCCCGGGCCGTGCTGATCGAGGGCCCGTCCGACGCGGACGCGCTGGTGCCGCTCATCGCCCACGCGCACATGCGCGCGCCGGTCGCCCTGCTCGCCCACGTCGTCGACGAACCCGGACGGTCCGCGTTCTGGCCGTTCGCCGAGTTCTCCCCGGAGTGGGCGGCCCTCACATGGGCGCTGGCACACGGCGCACAGGCCCGCTTCATCGACCTGCCGGCCGCCCACACCCTCGCCGCGCCCCCGGCGACCGCCCCCACCGCCCTGCGCGTCGACCCCCTGCGCGCCCTCGCCGAGGCCGCCGGCCACGACGACCCGGAGCGCTGGTGGGAGGACGTCATCGAACACCGGGGCACAGGCGACCCGTTCGCCGCCGTCGAGGAGGCCATGGGCGCGGTCCGCGAGGCGTACGACGACCAGGAGGACCCGCGGGACGCCGTACGCGAAGCCCAGATGCGGCTCCACGCGCGGGCGGCGGTGAAGGAGTTCGGCGAGGACGGCGTGGCCGTCGTGTGCGGCGCCTGGCACGTGCCCGCGCTGCGCCGCCGTACGACCGTCGCCGCCGACCGCGCGCTCCTGAAGGGACTGCCGAAGGCCAGGGCTGAACTGACGTGGGTGCCGTGGACGTACCGCAGGCTCGCGCGGGCGGGCGGGTACGGCGCGGGCATCGAGTCGCCGGGCTGGTACGGGCACCTGTTCGGCGCGCCGGACCGGCCGGTCGAACGGTGGATGACGAAGGTCGCGCGGCTGCTCCGGGAGGAGGACCGGATCGTCTCCCCGGCGCACGTCATCGAGGCCGTACGGCTCGCCGAGACGCTCGCGGCACTGCGGGGCAGGCCCCTGGCGGGGCTCGGGGAGGCGACCGACGCGGCGCGCGCGGTGCTGTGCGACGGGTCGGACGTACCGCTCGCGCTCGTGTGGGACCGGCTCGTCGTCGGGGACGTCATGGGGGAGGTCCCCGACGAGGCGCCCGCCGTGCCCCTGCGCCGCGACCTGGAGCGCGAGCAGCGCCGGCTGCGGCTGCGCCCCGAGGCGGCCGGGCGGGAGGTCGACCTGGACCTGCGGGGCGACACCGACACCGCGCGCAGCCGCCTGCTGCACCGGCTGCGCCTGCTCGGCGTCGACTGGGGCACACCGCTGGAGGCGCGCGGCGCCACGGGGACCTTCCGGGAGACCTGGCGGCTGCGCTGGGAACCCGAACTGGCCGTACGGGTCGCCGAGGCGGGCGGCTGGGGGACGACGGTCCAGGCCGCCGCGACCGCGAAGGCCCAGGCCGACGCCGTCGCAGCGCGCGCCCTCGCCGAGGTCACCGCCCTCGCCGAGCACTGCCTCCTGGCGGGCCTCACCGACGCCCTCCCGGAGGTGATGCGGGCCCTCGCCGACCGCGCGGCCCTCGACACCGACGTCGGCCACCTCGCCCAGGCCCTCCCCGCGCTCGTCCGCGCCCTGCGCTACGGCGACGTCCGGGGCACCGACACCGGCGCGCTCGCCGAGGTCGCCGCAGGTCTCGCCCTGCGGATCTGCGTCGGCCTGCCCGCCGCCTGCACCGGCCTCGACACCGACGCGGCCGGCGAGATACGCGCGCATGTGGACGCCGTCCACGGGGCCGTGGCGCTGCTCGTAGAAGGCACAGAAGGCACAGAAGGCGCCGAGAGCACAGGAGGCACAGGGGACGACCTGGGCGCGCGCTGGCGCGGTGTCCTGCGCACCCTCGCCGGACGGGACTCCGTCGCGGCGGTGATCCGCGGGCGCGCGGCGAGGCTCCTGCTGGACGGCGGGGACGCCGGGCCGGAGGAGGCCGCCCGGTGGATGGGGCTCGCCCTGTCCCCGGGGACCGCGCCCAGGGAGGCCGCCGACTGGGTCGAGGGGTTCGTCGGCGGCGGAGCGGGCGGCGGACTGCTGCTCGTCCACGACGAACGGCTCCTCGCGATCGTCGACACCTGGCTCACCGGCGTGTCCGAGGAGGCGTTCGTGGACGTGCTGCCGCTGCTGCGGCGGACGTTCGCGGCCTTCGACGCGGGCGTGCGCCGGACGCTGGGCGAGGTCGTTCGGCGGGGGACCGCGGCCGGGGCGGCGACGGGGACCACCGGGTTCGCCGAGGAACTCGACGCGGTCCGGGCCGAGGCGGTCGTACCGGTGGTGCGGCTCCTGCTCGGGATGCGTGAGGGCGCAGGTTAGCGGGGGTTGGCCGGGGTTCGCCGGGGTTTTCAGGGATTGAGAAATTGGTGAGCGGATGAGTGAACCGATGGGGGAGGCTGAAGCGATCGATGAGTGAGGGGCCGGAGAACCAGGCAACTGCCCGACTCATAAAACGAATTGACGAATCATCAGACGAATGGAATGCCGCCGGGAGGCCCCGGTGGCGGCGACCGAGGGGGAGGTGAAGACGGTGACGGACACGAGCGGACTCCCGGGGGACGGCGAGGCGCGCGAGCGGTTGCGGAGATGGCGGCTGGTGCTCGGGGGAGCACAGGCGGAGGGGACCGGATGCGAACTGCACGGGCGGGACGCGGGGATGGACGCGGCGCTGGGAGCCCTGTACGGGAAGGAGGGGGAGCGGCAGGGGAGGGGAGCGGGGCTCGGGGCGTCCGCGCCGTCGGTGGCCCGCTGGCTGGGGGACGTACGGACGTACTTTCCCTCACCGGTCGTCCAGGTCATGCAGCGGGACGCCGTCGAGCGCCTCGGGCTCGCGTCCCTGCTGCTGGAGCCGGAGATGCTGGAGGCCGTCGAGGCCGATGTGCATCTCGTCGGCACCCTGCTCTCGCTGGACCGGGCACTCCCGGAGACCACCAGGGAGACGGCCAGAGCCGTCGTCCGCAAGGTCGTCCGGGACCTGGAGAAGCGGCTCGCCGGGCGGACCCGGGCCGCGCTCGCCGGAGCACTCGACCGCAGCGCGCGGACGGGGCGGCCACGCCCGCGCGACATCGACTGGAACCGCACCATCGCCGCCAACCTCAGGCACTACCTCCCGGACCACGGGACGGTCGTACCGGAGCGGCTCGTCGGATACGGGCGGGCGGCACAGTCACTCGACAAGGGGGTAATGCTATGCGTGGATCAATCGGGTTCGATGGCGTCGTCGCTGGTGTACGCGGCGGTGTTCGGGTCGGTGCTGGCGTCTCTGACGACGATCAGCACGCGACTCGTCGTGTTCGACACGTCGGTCGTTGATCTGACCGACCAGCTCGACGACCCGGTGGACGTCCTGTTCGGGACGCACCTGGGCGGCGGGACCGACATCAACCGCGCGCTCGCGTACTGCCAGGCGCGCATCGAGCGGCCCGCCGCCACCGTCGTCGTACTGATCAGTGATCTCTTCGAGGGAGGGATCAAGGGCGAGATGCTCAAGCGCGTCGCCGCGATGAAGGCGGCGGGTGTCGAGTTCGTCGCCCTCCTCTCCCTCTCCGACGAAGGGGCTCCGGCCTACGACCGGGAACACGCCGCCGCGCTGGCGGCCCTGGGCGTACCCGCCTTCGCCTGCACCCCGGAGCTGTTCCCCGAGGTGATGGCCGCGGCGCTGGAGAGGAGACCGCTGCCCGTGCCGGCAGCGGGCTGAGGGGCCGGGGGCGAGGGGGCGCCGGGCGGGACGGGGGGCCGGCTCCCCTCGTACCCGTCCCTCCCCCTCGCCCCTCCGCGCCCGCCTGCGGGACCTGCGGAGACGGCACGCGGTGCCAGGGAGGGGGCCGTCGGGCGGCATCATGTGACAGGTATCACCGCCTGGGTGTGACCCGCGATTTAGAGGGGGTCGCATGGCAGGGATAACCTGCGAGACGGACATGCCGCGCGCTCGGACACCGTGTGCGCCCTGCTTGTGACACATGCGGTCGTCACGTTGCCCTTCGCGGCACGCCCACGCATCCAACGAACCGCGAGATCACTGATAGGGACGGAAGCGCGTGGACCTGTTCGAGTACCAGGCGAGGGACCT
Organism: Streptomyces niveiscabiei; assembly: GCF_033794345.1. Lineage (NCBI taxonomy): Bacteria > Bacillati > Actinomycetota > Actinomycetes > Kitasatosporales > Streptomycetaceae > Streptomyces > Streptomyces niveiscabiei. The sequence continues at coordinate 88,610 of NZ_JARAYJ010000018.1, read as the reverse complement.
CTTCGCCAAGCACGATGTACCGGTGCTGGCCGGTGAAGTCATCGACACGCCTGAGGCGGCCCGCGCAGCCACCGAGCGGCTCGGTGGCAAGTCCGTCGTCAAGGCCCAGGTGAAGGTCGGTGGCCGCGGCAAGGCCGGCGGCGTGAAGCTGGCGGCCACGGCCGACGAGGCGGTCGAGCACGCGACCAACATCCTCGGCATGGACATCAAGGGCCACACGGTCCACAAGGTGATGATCGCGGAGACCGCGCCGGAGATCGTGGAGGAGTACTACGTCTCCTTCCTCCTCGACCGCGCGAACCGCACCTTCCTCTCCATCGCGTCCGTCGAGGGCGGCATGGAGATCGAGGAGGTCGCCGAGACGCGTCCCGAGGCCGTCGCCAAGACGCCGATCGACGCCATCGAGGGCGTGACCCCCGAGAAGGCCCGCGAGATCGTCGAGGCCGCGAAGTTCCCGGCCGAGGTCGCGGACAAGGTCGCCGACGTCCTCGTCAAGCTGTGGGACACCTTCATCAAGGAGGACGCCCTCCTCGTCGAGGTGAACCCGCTGGCGAAGGTCGCCTCCGGTGACGTCATCGCGCTGGACGGCAAGGTCTCCCTGGACGACAACGCCGAGTTCCGCCACCCCGACTTCGAGGAGCTCCACGACAAGGCCGCGGCGAACCCGCTCGAGGCCGCGGCGAAGGAGAAGGGCCTCAACTACGTCAAGCTGGAGGGCGAGGTCGGCATCATCGGCAACGGCGCGGGTCTCGTCATGAGCACCCTCGACGTCGTCGCCTACGCCGGCGAGAACCATGGCGGCGTCAAGCCCGCCAACTTCCTGGACATCGGCGGCGGCGCCTCCGCCCAGGTCATGGCCAACGGCCTGGAGATCATCCTGGGCGACCCGGACGTCAAGTCCGTGTTCGTGAACGTCTTCGGTGGCATCACCGCCTGTGACGAGGTCGCCAACGGCATCGTCCAGGCCCTGAAGCTCCTTGAGGACCGCGGCGAGAACGTCTCCAAGCCGCTCGTCGTCCGCCTCGACGGCAACAACGCCGAGCTGGGCCGCAAGATCCTCACCGACGCCGCCCACCCGCTGGTGCAGCGCGTCGACACCATGGACGGCGCGGCCGACAAGGCCGCCGAGCTGGCCGCCGCCAAGTAAGCACTCAGGACGAGGACACCGACACACCATGGCTATCTGGCTCAACAAGGACAGCAAGGTCATCGTCCAGGGCATGACCGGCGCCACCGGGCAGAAGCACACCAAGCTGATGCTGGCGGACGGCACCAACGTCGTGGGCGGCGTGAACCCGCGCAAGGCCGGTACGACCGTCGACTTCGACGGCACCGAGGTACCCGTGTTCGGCACGGTCGCCGAGGCGATCGAGAAGACGGGCGCCAACGTCACCGTCATCTTCGTGCCGGAGAAGTTCACGAAGGACGCCGTCGTCGAGGCCATCGACGCCGAGATCGAGCTGGCCGTCGTGATCACCGAGGGCATCGCCGTGCACGACTCCGCGTCGTTCTGGGCGTACGCCGGCAAGAAGGGCAACAAGACCCGGATCATCGGCCCGAACTGCCCCGGCATCATCACGCCCGGTCAGTCGAACGTCGGCATCATCCCCGGCGACATCACCAAGCCGGGCCGCATCGGGCTGGTCTCGAAGTCCGGCACGCTGACGTACCAGATGATGTACGAGCTGCGTGACATCGGCTTCTCGACCGCCGTCGGCATCGGTGGCGACCCGATCATCGGCACCACGCACATCGACGCGCTCGCCGCGTTCCAGGCCGACCCCGACACCGACCTCATCGTCATGATCGGTGAGATCGGTGGCGACGCCGAGGAGCGGGCCGCCGCGTACATCAAGGAGAACGTGACGAAGCCGGTCGTCGGCTACGTCGCGGGCTTCACCGCGCCCGAGGGCAAGACCATGGGCCACGCCGGCGCCATCGTCTCCGGCTCGTCCGGCACCGCCCAGGCGAAGAAGGAGGCCCTTGAGGCCGCGGGCGTCAAGGTCGGCAAGACGCCGACCGAGACGGCCAAGCTGGCCCGGGAGATCCTGGCCGGCTGACGCCGACCGGTTCCTTCCGATGGGCCCGCTCCCCGCACGGGGGCGGGCCCATCGGCGTACTCGGCGCACCCGCGGCGTCATCGGACGTCCGGTACGAGCCTTTCCGGGCCGTGGCTCGTCTCCTTGCGCAGCTTCGCCCGCAGCGACAGCTCCGCGTCCGACAGCGCGCCCGGCGCCTGCCTCGGCGGGACCCCGCTGACCGTCGCCCCCGGCGGGACCGGCGGTTCGTAGTGCGTGGGCGCCGTGTTCAGAGTCAGGGCCGTCGCGCCGATGATCGCCACCGTGAACGCGATGGCCGCGCGCGTCCAGAAACTCGCCCGGCGCTCGCCCGCCAGCCGTACCGTCCTCGGCCTCGGCGCCCGCAGGCGCTCCGCCGAGGCGGCCTCCGCCAGGCGCCGGTGGAGGGTGGCCGGGTCGGCGAGCTCGGGCAGGCGGGTGGCGAGGGCCTCGCGCGCGTACAGGACGCGGCCCGCCGCCGCCGGGGTGCTCGCCTCCGTCTCCGCCGCCGTCTCCGGCAGGTCGAGGCCGACACCGTCGTACAGGACGAGCGTGCGCCGGTAGGACGGGGGGAGCCTCAGGAGTACGTCGAGCAGGGCGCGGTCGGGGGCGGAGGCGGGCGGGGGTTCGGGGTGGCGGTAGCGGGGGCGCAGCCGGTGCCAGGGGGAGAGCGCGTACTCGTACGCCGTGGCGCGGATCCAGCCCGCGGGGTCGCGGTCCGTCGCGACCTCGGGCCAGCGCTGCCACGCCGACTGGAACGCGCGCTCCACCGATTCGCGGGCCAGCTCGCGGCGGCCGGTGAGGAGGTAGGCCTGGCGGACGAGGGCGGGGGCGCAGAAGGCGTACAGGGCGTCGAAGGCCTGGGCCGGGGTGAGGGGCGAGCGCTCGGGGGCGTCCTGGGCGCTCGGGTCCTGCTCGGGCCGTTCTGCCTGGAGAGACGCGGCTACCGCCGGTTGAGGTTGCGTCACTCCCTGAAATTCCGTCACTTCTTTTTCCAGCGAGGCCAGGAGCCTCGCGTACGCCTCCCGTTTGGTGCCGCGCGGTGTCGTACGCCCGGCCTCCCAGGCGCGCACCGTCTCTCGGGTGACGCCGACCGTCGAGGCGACCTGAGCCTGCGTCAGCGCGTGGGCCTCGCGCAGGCGTCGGCGTTCCTTGGGAGGGGGGAGGGGAGCGGCTGGGCTCTGGGTCACCGGGCACCCCTTCGTACGAAAAAGTACATAAAAGTATTTTGGGTGACACGGCGAACGTTCGCCTGTTACGCCGGGAAAGCGCGTGTCGTTGGGAGCATGACGGGCGTGAACCCGATGACCGCCCGCCGCCCGCCGCTGTCGTCCCTCCCCGCGCGCGTGCGCGAACGCTCGCCCGCACTCGCCGCCGGCCTCCTCGGCGGCGTGCTCGCCGCAGGTCTCGGGCTCGGGTCGGTCGCGGTGCTCGTCATGGTCCTGTGGATCAGCTCCCCGTACCCCGACAGCGGGCCCGGCGGCGCGCTCCACGTCGCCGCCTCCCTGTGGCTCCTCGCGCACGGCGCGGAACTCGTCCGCGTCGACACACTTTCGGGTGTGCCCGCGCCCATGGGGGTGACGCCGCTGCTGCTCGTCCTGCTGCCGGTGTGGCTCGTACGGCGCGCCGCGCGCGACGCGGACGGGGGCGGCGCGGGGTGGGCGGGCGTCGTCGCCGGGTACCTCCTCGTCGCGGCGGGAGCCGCCTGGTACGCGGCCGGGGGTGCGCTGCGGCCCTCCTGGGGGTGGACCGGAGTGTGCGTGCCGGTGGTCGTCGCCGTCGCGGCTGCGGCGGGGGCCTGGAGCGGGTCCGGGGGGTTCGGCGCGGGGGCGGTCGGGCCGGGTTCGGTCGGTGCGGGGGTGGTCGGCTCGGGGTGGTTCGGCTCAGGGGCGATCGGCTCGGGGTGGTTCGGTTCCGGGCGGTCGGGTTCTGGGGGTTCGGGTTCCGGGCGGTCGGGTTTCGGGGGGTTTCCGCCGGGGAACGGCGCCGGTTCCGCCGGGCTGTTCCGGAGGTTCGGCGGCGGGGAGCCGGGGGCCTCGGCGCCGGGCGCCGAACAGTCCGACGGTGCGGAGCGGGACGTCCGGGAGTGGTGCGGCGTCGCCCTCCGCGCCGGGCTCGCCGGTGCCGGAGTACTCCTCGGCGGCGGTGCGCTGCTGGTCGCCGTCTCCACCGTCCTGCACGGGGGCGCCGCGCGCGGGTCGTTCCTCCACCTGACGGAGGGCTGGTCCGGGCGGTTCGCCGTCCTGCTCCTGTGCGTCGCCCTCGTCCCCAACGCGGCCGTCTGGGGCGCCTCCTACGCCCTCGGCCCCGGCTTCGCCCTCGGCGCCGGGCACCCCGTCACGCCCCTCGGCTCCGACCCCGCCGCCCTTCTGCCGCCCTTCCCGCTCCTCGCCGCTGTCCCCGACGCGGGCAGCGGCGGACCGTCGACCTGGGCCGCCGCCGGCGTCGCCCTCGCGGGCGCGCTGACCGTCGGGTGCTTCCTCGCGCGCGCGGGCGCCGCGTGGTCCTGGGGGCGGACCGCCGGGGGCGCCGTCGCGGCGGCCGTCGTGCTCGCCGTGGTCATGGCCGTCGCGGCAGGGGTCGCCGGGGGCTCGCTCGGGGTGGGCGCGCTGTCCCGGTTCGGGCCCGTGTGGTGGCAGGTCGGGGGCGCCGCCCTCGTCTGGGGGGTGGGGATCGGGGTGCCCGTGGCCCTCGGGGTACGGGGGTGGTCCTGCCGGGAACGGGGCGCTGGAACCGTGCGGTGGTGGGGGGTTCGGAAGGCGTCGGACGGCGGGGAGAGCGGACGGAACGCGGAAGGTCCGGAGAACGGGCGGGAGTGGGAGCTGCTGGTCGACGGGGCGGCTTGGGAAGCGGGGGTGCCGGAGAGCCGCCAGGAGAAGGGGGCGGAGGCGGCCGGTCGGGAGGGGAGCGGCCGACGGTGGTGGCAGCGGGGGCGCACGCCGGAGCCCGAGGCGTCGGAGAGCGGCAGCGAGCCGGGAGCGTCCGAGGACGGGTACGAAGGGGAGGGGGCGCGGCGGCGTCGTACGTGGTTCCCGTCGCCGGCCGGGCTGTTCCGTACGGCGAAGAAGGCGCCCGGCCTGTCCGAGGCCGCCGTTCCCCGCGCCGACGATCCCGTCTACGCGTCCCTTCTCGAAGACACCTCGCACGACGCCGGCGCCTCCGGCACCCTCTTCGAGCCGTACGACTTCCTCGCGACGCCCCCCGATCCCGCCTGGCACGACGACTCGGCTCGTGAGGCTCGGTGGGCGGCGTTGCGGGAGGCTTCGAGGCCGTGGGAGGAGGCGGAGGCGGGGCCGGAGACGGAAGCGCCGGGGGAGAAAAGGGAGCGGTGAGGGACCGGATGCGGCGGGCGGAAAATTTTTTCGCGGAGATGTGAACCGGTCGGCGGGGTCGGAACGATGAGGGGGTAGAGGGGCCGGGCGGAGCGGCCGGACAAGGAGGAGGTGAGGCCCACGACCCTCAGTCGGTAGTACCCAGCAATTCCCGTAGCTGCTTGGGAAGGAGGTCGTCGCAGGACTGTTGGGCCTCGTTGGTGAGGGCGTCGGCCCGGCAGGTGTAGTAGTCCCGGTAGACGAGCTGAGCGGCGAAGCCGGCGCCGACGAGAGCGAGGGCCAGGGACGCGGTGACGAGCCCGGTGATCGCGGCGGTCGTCTGGGGCCGACCGCCGGAGGAGCCGAGGGAGTTGCCGGGGGCGGCCGGGTTGGCGGGGCCGTTCGCGGCGGGGCTGTCGGAGCCGTTCTGGCGGGGGCGGGCTCTGAGAGCACTGATCGCCCAGTAGAGGGAGAGCGCACCGAGAAGGAGGGCGACATAGGCCCAGCCGAACAGGACGAAGAAGAAAGCCCACATACCGCCGAGCAAGGAGTACCGCGCGCGGCGCTGAGCCGGATCGGTCGGGTCCCACCGAGGACCGGGAGCCTGGTTGCCCCCCTGTCCCTCGGGCCCCGCACCGGGCCGATCCCCGAACCCGCCCTGCGACCGCCCCGGCTGACGGTCGCTCCACCGGCCCCACGGCGAACCCCCCTCGCCGTCGCCGCCTTCGCCCCGCGAGGGCTCCCGGGGCCGCCAGGGCTGGTCCGGAGCACCCTCGGGCGGCGGAGCGAAGGGATTCCCACCCCGCCCGTCCCGACCGCCCTGCCCCTCACGCCCCTCCTGAACGCCCCGGCCCTCCTGACCCCCCTCGGCTCCGGAGGGACCCCGCCCCTCCGAACCCTGATCCTTGTCAACTCCAGAGAGTGCCTGAGCCTCAGCCCCCTGGCCCTCCGAACCCCGAGCCCCTTGGCCGTCAGGCCCCTCACCCGGCCCCGGGGTCTGCGGCCCGGGGGCCTGGGGAGCCCGGCTCTCGTCGGTGCCCTGGGGGACCCGGCCCGTGTCGGAGGGGAGGTGGCCCTCGCGCAGGAGGGGGGAGTGGGTGGAGGGTCGCAGACTGCGGTCCGGCATCAAGTGAGCGTCTTCCCTAGGTGAGTCGGAGGTCAGTCGGACGGGCAGGGCGGTCCGGTGGACTCCCTGTTCGGGCCGGCCGGCGAGGAGGGGGGCCGCCCCCACCTCCCCTGTGCCGATCGGTCTGAAATGAGCTGTCACTCCGGAAACGTGCCACACCACCGCCGCGTTCCCGAGTCCGCTCCCCGCAGACGCTACCTCCCGGCCCCGCCCCCGTCCCGTGGGGGCCGCCGGGTGTGCCGGTATCGTTGCTGACGGTCGGCCGCTTCGTAGACTTCCCCGTATCCGGGGGCGCGAAGCATTCGTACGACCGCACAAAGACCGACCGTGAGAAAGGTCCCCGAACGTGGCCGACCCGGCCCCCGCCCCCAAACGCCTGGTCGTCCTGGTCTCCGGCTCCGGTACGAACCTCCAGGCCCTGCTGGACCACATCGCCGGAACCGGAGCGCGGGAGTACGGCGCCGAGGTCGTGGCGGTCGGCGCGGACCGCGCCGGGATCGAGGGCCTCGCCAGGGCCGAGCGCGCGGGGATCCCGACGTTCGTCGTCAGCGTGAAGGACCACGAGACGCGGGACGGGTGGGACGCCGCGCTCGCCGGGGCCGTCGCCGCGTACGAACCGGACCTGGTGGTCTCGGCGGGGTTCATGAAGATCGTCGGCAAGGAGTTCCTGGCCCTGTTCGGCGGCCGGTTCGTGAACACGCACCCCGCGCTGCTGCCGAGTTTCCCCGGCGCCCACGGAGTGCGGGACGCGCTCGCGTACGGGGCGAAGGTCACCGGCTGCACCGTCCACTTCGTCGACGACGGCGTCGACACCGGCCCGATCATCGCCCAGGGCGTGGTCGAGGTCCGGGACGAGGACGACGAGAGCACGTTGCACGAGCGCATCAAGGAAGTCGAGCGAAGGCTGCTCGTCGAGGTCGTGGGGCGGATCGCCCGCAACGGCCACCGCATTGAGGGACGAAAGGTAGTTATCCCGTGACCGCCGAGAACGTGACCGCTGCGAACCAGCGTCCGATCCGCCGCGCGCTCGTCAGCGTGTACGACAAGACCGGCCTGGAGGAGCTGGCCCAGGGCCTGCACGCGGCCGGCGTCCAGCTCGTCTCCACCGGCTCCACCGCCGCGCGCATCGCAGGCGCCGGCGTCCCCGTCACGAAGGTCGAGGAGCTGACCGGGTTCCCCGAGTGCCTCGACGGGCGGGTCAAGACCCTCCACCCCAAGGTGCACGCCGGGATCCTCGCGGACCTGCGGCTGGAGAGCCACCGCGAGCAGCTCGCCGAGCTCGGGGTCGAGCCGTTCGACCTGGTGGTCGTCAACCTGTACCCGTTCCGGGAGACGGTGGCGTCCGGGGCGAGCGCGGACGAGTGCGTGGAGCAGATCGACATCGGCGGGCCGTCCATGGTGCGCGCCGCCGCGAAGAACCACCCGTCGGTGGCCGTGGTGACGAGCCCGGCGCGGTACGCGGACGTCCTCAAGGCCGTCACGGACGGCGGGTTCGACCTGGCCACGCGCAAGCGGCTCGCGGCGGAGGCGTTCCAGCACACCGCCGCGTACGACGTGGCCGTCGCGTCATGGTTCGCGTCCGACTACGCCCCCGCCGACGAGTCGCAGTTCCCCGACTTCCTGGGGGCGACCTGGGCCCGCGAGAACACGCTGCGCTACGGGGAGAACCCGCACCAGCCGGCCGCGCTGTACGTCGACGGCAGCGGGACCGGGCTCGCGGTCGCCGAGCAGTTGCACGGCAAGGAGATGTCGTACAACAACTACACGGACACGGACGCCGCGCACCGGGCCGCGTACGACCACGACGAGCCGGCCGTCGCGATCATCAAGCACGCGAACCCGTGTGGGATCGCGGTGGGTTCGGACGTCGCGGAGGCGCACCGCAAGGCGCACGCGTGTGACCCGCTGTCGGCGTTCGGTGGGGTCATCGCCGTGAACCGGCCGGTGTCCAAGGAGATGGCCGAGCAGGTCGCGGAGATCTTCACGGAGGTCATCGTGGCGCCGGACTACGAGGAGGGCGCGCTCGAAGCGCTCGCCAAGAAGAAGAACATCCGGGTGCTGAAGGCTCCGCAGGGGCCGTCCGCGCCGGTCGAGCTGAAGCCCATCGGGGGCGGGGCGCTGCTCCAGGTCGCCGACCGGCTCCAGGCCGACGGCGACGATCCGGCGAACTGGACGCTGGCGACGGGTGAGGCCCTCTCCGCCGAGGAGCTGGCCGAGCTGGCGTTCGCGTGGAAGGCGTGCCGGGCGGTCAAGTCCAACGCGATCCTGCTGGCGAAGGACGGGGCGTCCGTCGGGGTCGGCATGGGGCAGGTCAACCGGGTCGACTCGGCGAAGCTGGCCGTCGAGCGGGCCGGGGCCGAGCGGGCGCGGGGTTCGTACGCCGCGTCCGACGCGTTCTTCCCCTTCCCCGACGGCCTGGAGATCCTCACCGCGGCCGGCGTCAAGGCGGTCGTCCAGCCCGGCGGTTCGGTCCGCGACGAACTCGTCGTCGAGGCGGCGCAGAAGGCGGGCGTGACGATGTACTTCACGGGGACGCGGCACTTCTTCCACTGAGCCGCACGGGAACGCCGGTCCGAGGCTGCGGGTGGGTCCCTGATACCTGTCAGGTACCCAGGACCCGCCCCAGCCCGGAGACTGGCAGGCGTCACACCGAGTCCGAGGGAAGGAACCCGGAATGCGTCGCCTCGTTCTGTCGAAAGCGCTGGTCAGCGCGGCAGCAGTGGTCGGTCTCACCGCCGGAGGGCTCGCGACGGCGGCCCCGAGCTTCGCGGCACCGGCCGCGCAGGAGCGGGCGGCGGTGGCCGAGTCGGCCTCCACGCACGCCGTCGTCAACCTCGGCCTGACCCGTGCGCAGGCCAGAAACGTCCAGCGCTGGCTGGCCGAGTTCTGGGAGTACGACGACGCCATCGACGGTCTGCTCGGCCCCAAGAGCTGGAAGGCGTACCAGCGCTGCCTCCAGAACTGGGGCTACGAGGGCCCGATCGACGGAATCGTCGGCGACGGCACGATCAGGGCCTTGCAGACCCAGCTGAAGGAGACGTCGGGTTACACCGGCCCGATCGACGGGTACGCCGGCCCGCTGACCCGCGCGGCGTTCGCCCGGTTCGCCGACGCGCACGCGTAGGGCGGGCGCCGGCGAGTAGGGCCGGCGGATCAGGACCCCTTCCGCAGCGCGGCCCACGTGCGCGGCCCCACCACCCCGTCCGCGTCCAGCCCCGCGCGCTTCTGGAAGGTGACGACCGCGCCGTGGGTCAGCGGACCGAAGTCCCCGTCCACCTCGCCGACTTCGGGGATCCCGTGCAGGTTCCGCAGCAGGCACTGGAGCTCGCGGACCTGGCTGCCGCCGTCGCCGCGCTTGATGGTGAAGTCCCAGGTGCCGTTCCAGCCGGCGGTGTAGCCGCTGCCGTGCTTCGCGTCGGAGTACAGCGCGGGTTTCTCGCAGGTCGGCGGGGCTGTGGCGACAGGTTCCCGGTCGCGCAGGGCCGCGTACGTCGCGGAACCGGCCCCCAGCAGGGCCACGGCGAGCGCGGCGGCGAGGGCGGGCCGCCGCCACCGCAGGGGGCGCAGGCGCGGCAGCCGGGGTGAACGGGTGGATTCCGTCGCCGACTCCACCCGGCGCAGCAGTTCCTTCGCGGTGAGGCGGGAGGTGTGGTCCGGGGTCAGGCAGGACTGGATAATCTCCCGCCACTCTGGGGGGAGTTCGGCGCTGAGGCGTAGGTCCTGTGTGCCGCGGGTGTAGCGGAGGGCGGCGTCCGTGCGGGCCTGGGGGGTGGCGCCCGGGAGGGGGTGGGTGCCGGTGAGGAGGACGTGGGCGAGGATGCCGAAGGCCCAGATGTCGGCGGTGGGGCGGATGCGGGTGCCGCGTTCGCTGACCTCTGGCCAGAGCAGCTCGGGCGGGGTGTAGTCGGGGGTGGTGAAGAGGGGCGCGTAGGCGTGGGTGCCCTCCAGTTCCGCCGCCGTGCTGAAGTCCGCGAGGCGTACCGAACCGTCCTTCATCAGCAGGACGTTGGCCGGTTTCAGGTCGCCGTGGACCCAGCCCGCGTGGTGCAGCTGGTGCAGGCCCTCGCAGATCTGGGCCAGGGTCCGGGTGTCCCGCAGGGGGAGCGTGTCGAGGGAGCCCTCGGCGCGTTCGAGCACGAGGACGGTGGCGCCGTCCAGTTCAGGCAGGTCGGGGTCCTCCACCATGACGACGTCGTACAGCCGGATCAGCCGGGGCGTCCGCAGCCGGGACAGCAACTCGACCTCGCGGTCGGCGAGTTCGCGCAGGTGGCGGAGTTGGCGGGGGGTACGGGTGCCGGTGGGGAGGAACTTCAGGGCGACGTCACGGGGGAGGGCACGGGCGCTTGAGCCATCGGTGCCGTCAGCGCCACCGATGCCGCCCGCGCCTCCCGCGCCCGCCGCGCCGCCCGGGCCTCCCGCACGGTCCGCGCCGTCGAAACGCCCGCCCGGCACCGCCGTATCCGCCGCCCGCCGCCCCGCGTACACCGTCGCGAACGCCCCCGAGGCGAGTTCCTCGCGTACCTCCCAGGCTCCGACCCGGTACCCCTTCGGTACGGTGACGCTCACCGGGCCTCCCGGAGGGCTGGGGCGGAGAGGAGGACGAGGTCGTCCTCCTGGACCAGGTCGAAGCGCAGGGCGAGGGAGACGAGGGTTTCCTTCTTGCCGTTGAGGCGTCGGCCGCCGGGTTCGGCGGTGTCCTCGCGCAGCCGGAGCTTCACCGCGAGGTAGTCGATGTTCCAGTAGACGGCGGAGCGGGTGACGCCGGGCCAGGTGTCGCGGAGGCGGTCCACCAGGTCCTCCACGGCGGGCAGGGGGGCGTAGAAGTCGCCGCGCAGCCGGGGTTCGCACAGGGCGGTGAGGACGGCGAAGTAGCGCTTCGTACGGTCCAGGGAGAACGCCGGGGTCGTCACCGCCCCGCCCAGCCCCCGCCGGGACACGCTGTGGAAGACGTGGCGCGGGGCCCAGACGTCGAAGGCGAGGAGGTCCCCCGCCGCGGGCAGCACCACGCGGGAGAACTCGAAGGGAACGGGGGCCTCCAGCCTGCCCGGCGCGACCTTGACGTGCTCACCGGCGCCCTCGGGGTTCTCGACGACGTACGTCTGGTCCTCGCTGTGGTTGCTGAGCAGCCAGAACGTCCGGTCGGGAACGATCTCCCCGGCGACCCGGGGCACCCCCTCGTGCGCGATGACGAGCCCGCCGTCCGCCCTCCCGAACGGCAGCCGGTCCCCGGCACCGAGTCTGAGCTGGCCGTTCGCGCTCGCACACGACGGTGGTACGACGATGAGGCTGTGCATGGAGTCGTCCCCCTTCTCCGGGCAAGACAGGGGGCACGGCCCCCGGTCCGATGGGGTGAGGGTAAAGGGAGGTTCAAGGTGTCCGCCACGCTTTGCCCGATACCGGCGGATCCGCGGGCGCGAACAGCACTCAGGCGTGCACGCCCGGAACGGGTCCGGTTGTGCACGCCTGAGGGGCCGTACCCGGCGGTCGCGTCAGCGGTTGTGGATGACCATCGTCTTGGACGCCTTGTCGTGCCAGCCCTGCTGGCGGCCCGACTTGTCCCAGAACGGGGACAGGTAGACGAGGAGCTGCCCGATGCCGCAGGCGAAGCTGCCGACCAGCGGGATGACCCAGCGGATGAACGAGGACCCCATGCCGGGCTTCTGGCCGGTCTCGACGCTCACGACCCGCAGCCCCACGGCGAGCTTGCCGAGGGTGGCGCCCTTGAGGCCGACCATCAGCCACTCGTACACGAAGCTGACGACGGTCAGCAGGAGGACTATCGCGGTGATCTTGCCCCCGAGATCGCTGGCGGCGTCGTTCACGCACGCCTCGTACACCGCCGAGGAGGCGTTCGCGTCGCACTTGTTGACGGAGCTGATGCTGCCCGCGACACCGGCGATCAGGAACGCCAGGTAGACGACGAAGATGACGGCGCCGTCGATGAGGCGCGCACCGAGACGCCGTCCCATCGACGCGACCTGCGGGGCGCCCGTGTCGTAGCCGGGGTAGCCTCCGGGGCCCTGCGGGTAGCTCGGGTAACCCGGCGGCTGTTGCCCGTACTGCGGCTGCCCGTACTGCTGCTGGTCCTGGGGGTAGCCGTAGCCCTGCGGGGGCTGGCCGTACCCGGGCTGCTGCGGCTGGCCGTAGCCGCCGGGCTGCGGCTGCTGGGGCTGCTGGCCGTAGGGGTTGCCGGGCGGCGGCGCGCCGAAACTCATGGCTGGATTCCTCCGTTGGACTGCGCGGGGACGGCGCGGGCAAGACGGAGGAATGTCGATTCGTGAGCGGTTCTTCCCCCGACCTGACCGCTGATGTGCGGTTTTCATCGTTGATTGTCGGGCGAGTTCTTGTCCAGCCCGATTCGCCGGGTGTTGTGCAAGTGCAACATCGGTGACAGGAGTGACCGGATTGGAAGCGGGGGCCGGTCATCCGCGAGGATGGCCGCATGACCGCCCAGATTCTCGATGGCCGGGCCACCGCGGCCGAGATCAAGTCGGAGCTGACCACGCGCGTGGCGGCGCTGAGAGACAGGGGCGTCACGCCCGGCCTCGGCACCGTCCTCGTCGGCGACGACCCCGGCAGCCGCAAGTACGTCGCCGGCAAGCACCGGGACTGCGCGGAGGTCGGCATCGCCTCCCTCCAGCGCGAACTCCCCGCGACGGCCACGCAGGACGAGATCGAGAAGGTCGTCCACGAGCTGAACGAGGACCCGGCCTGCACCGGCTACATCGTGCAGCTCCCGCTCCCCGCCGGCATCGACGAGAACCGCATCCTCGGCCTCATGGACCCCAACAAGGACGCGGACGGCCTGCACCCCACCAACCTCGGCCGCCTCGTCCTCGGCGAACCGGCGCCCCTGCCCTGCACGCCGAACGGCATCCTCACCCTCCTGCGCCGCCACGGCGTCGCGATCGACGGCGCGGAGGTGGTCGTCGTCGGACGCGGCGTCACCATCGGCCGCCCGATGCCGCTGCTGCTGACCCGGCGCAGCGAGAACGCGACGGTGACGCAGTGCCACACGGGTACGCGGGATCTCGCCGCGCACCTGCGCCGGGCGGACATCGTCATCGCGGCGGCGGGCTCCGCGCACCTGGTCCGCGCGCAGGACGTGAAGCCGGGGGCGGCCGTGCTGGACGTGGGGGTGTCGCGGGGGGCCGACGGCAAGATCGTCGGGGACGTCCATCCCGACGTCCGCGAGGTCGCCGCGTGGATCTCCCCCAACCCCGGCGGAGTGGGCCCGATGACCCGCGCGCATCTGCTGGTCAACGTGGTCGAGGCGGCGGAGCGCGGTGCCGGGCGATAAGGGGGAGGGCGGTACGGAGGGGGAGGCCGCGGCGAGGTCCCGTGCGGGGGAGCCGCGTACCGTCGAATCCCATGCCGCCGAGCCGCTCGCGACCGAACCCGCCGCGACCGAGCCGCTCGTGACGGAGCCCTCCGCAACCGAACCCCCCGCCGCCGACCTCCCTAACGGTGAGGCATCCCGTCCGCGTGGTACCGGACAGCAGCGTACGAACGACCGAGGTGAGGAGCCCGTGGCCGAAGAGGCAGTCAACCGGCGTGGCAGCAGGAGGTTTCCGCGGATCACGCGGGACACGGCGCGGCCCGAGGGGAGTGGGCGGGCGGTCGCCGGGGCGTCGTCCGTGCCGGCGCGGCAGTGGCCGATGCTGGCGGTGTTCGGGACGGTGGCGCTCGGGCTGCTGATCACCGCGCTGGACCAGTTCCGGGTGGGGACGATCCTCATCGGGGTGGCGTTGCTGGGCGGGGCCGTCATGCGGTGGCTGCTGCCCGGCGTGGGGATGCTGGCCGTGCGGTCGCGGTTCACCGACATCGTGACGTACGGGGTGCTGGGGCTCGCGATCGTGCTGCTCGCGCTGATGGCCCAGCCGAACCCCCTGCTCCAGATCCCCTTCCTCAAGGACACCCTGCACTTCACGGTCAAGACCTGAGGCCCCGTCGACACGTCGACAATTCCCTCCCGGTGCCTGTCGATTCCGGCGCTGAACCGGACTAACGTCTCTGAACGGGACGGACTGTCACTGGGGGGACACGATGGCTCGCTGGAAGCCTCTGCCGGACGAACTCGACCCGCGGATGGCCGAGTTCGTCGTCCACATGCGGCGCTCGGTCGACCGCAGCGGGCTGAGCGCGACGGCGCTGGCGGAGCGGACGGGCTACAGCCGTACGTCATGGGAACGCTTCCTGGACGGCCGCCTCCTGGCTCCGCGCCGGGCGGTCGACGCCTTCGCCGAGGCCACGGGGACCTCGCCGGTCCACCTCACGACGCTCTGGGAACTCGCGGAACAGTCCTGGAGCCCCGGCTCCCACGACCCCGTGACCACACCACTCCGGGTCCCGCCGACGGCGTTGCCGACGAGGGAGGTGGGCGGGCCGACCGAGGGCAACTCGTGGGGGCTGGCGGGGTACAAAGGGCCGTCGAGGGTGGGGGGTTCGGGGGAGAACGGGGGCAATGAGGCGGTGGGGGCCGGGGGTTCGGGGGAGGGGCGTGGCAAGGAGGCGGTGGAGTACGGGAGTTCCGTCGCCACGGCCGTCCGTTCCGAAACCGGCGTCAAGTCCATCCCCCGCCTGCTCACCTTCGTCGCGGGCGCGCTCGGCGTCGTTGCCCTCGCCGGTGCCGCGTTCCTCCTGACGGACAGCGGACCCGGCGACACCCCCGTCGCCGCCGCCGACTCCCCCTCCCCGTCCACGAGTTCCCGCCCCGCCCTCCCGCCCGGCGTCAAGTGCAGCGGCCCCACCTGCACCGGCAAGGACGCGGAAGCGATGGGCTGCGCCGACGACCTCGTGACGACGACCACGAGCGCGCGGGTCGCCGGGGCGCGGGTCGAGGTGCGGTACAGCAGGACGTGCGGGGCGGCGTGGGGGCGGATCGTGCGGGCGGGGCCGGGGGACGTCGTACAGGTGGCCGTGGGGAAGGTCCGGCAGAGGGGCGAGATCACGGTCGCGGGTGACACGAGCGCGTACACGCCGATGGTCGCGGTCCGGACGCCGGGAGAGGCGAGGGCGTGCGCGGAGCTGGCGTCGGGGAGGCGGGGGTGTACGGGGTAGGGGGTCACGGGACAAGGCGCAACGCACCCGCACTCCGCCGAGCACAGTCCCGTCCCCTCGGAACACGCCCCCCACACAGTCCCGTCCCCTCAGATCCCGCCCCCTCCGCAAATCCGCTCCCCACAAACCCGCCCCCTCCACAGACCCGCCCCCTCGGATCCCGTCCCCCAAACCCGCCCCCGAAATTTCCGGCACCCCGTGTTTGTCCCCCCGACTCCGGGGCACGCGCACTACAACCCCACGGGAGTTCGGCTCGCCCGGCCGCAGCGCCCGTCCTGGCGGTCGTCGGTCACTCCTCTCCCGGACCGACGGCCGCCCTTTCGCGCACGCCACCCCTCGCCCACCCCCCTGCCCACCCCACCCACCCCGCGCACATCAAGATCTGTGGGCTGAGCCACACAACCCCGCGCGTCCCACATCGCGGATGCGCGATAGCCTGACCGCTGGATTCTCTTGATGCCAAGAGATCGATCATCCGGGGCAGGGACGCCCCACCGCCAGCTGTCATACGGAGAACGCCATGACCCGCACTCCCGTGAACGTCACCGTCACCGGCGCGGCCGGCCAGATCGGTTACGCCCTGCTCTTCCGCATCGCCTCCGGCCAGCTGCTCGGCGCGGACGTGCCGGTCAAGCTCCGCCTCCTGGAGATCACCCCGGCGCTGAAGGCCGCCGAGGGCACCGCCATGGAGCTGGACGACTGCGCGTTCCCCCTGCTCCAGGGCATCGACATCACGGACGACCCGAACGTGGCCTTCGACGGCACGAACGTCGCCCTCCTCGTCGGCGCCCGCCCCCGCACGGCCGGCATGGAGCGCGGTGACCTCCTCTCCGCGAACGGCGGCATCTTCAAGCCGCAGGGCAAGGCGATCAACGACAACGCGGCGGACGACGTCAAGGTCCTGGTCGTCGGCAACCCGGCGAACACGAACGCGCTCATCGCGCAGGCCGCCGCCCCGGACGTACCGGCGGAGCGCTTCACGGCGATGACCCGCCTGGACCACAACCGCGCGCTGACGCAGCTGGCGAAGAAGACCGGCACGACGGTCGCCGACATCAAGCGCCTCACCATCTGGGGCAACCACTCGGCGACGCAGTACCCGGACATCTTCCACGCGACCGTCGCGGGCAAGAACGCGGCCGAGGTCGTCAACGACGAGCAGTGGCTCGCGGACGATTTCATCCCGACCGTCGCCAAGCGCGGCGCGGCCATCATCGACGCCCGTGGCGCCTCCTCCGCCGCGTCCGCCGCGAACGCCGCGATCGACCACATCCACACCTGGGTCAACGGCACCGCCGACGGCGACTGGGTCTCCATGGGCATCCCGTCGGACGGCTCCTACGGCGTCCCCGAGGGCCTCATCTCCTCCTTCCCGGTCACCACGAAGGACGGCGTGTACGAGATCGTCCAGGGCCTGGAGATCAACGAGTTCTCCCGCGCGCGCATCGACGCGTCCGTGAAGGAGCTGGAGGAGGAGCGCGAGGCGGTCCGCGCGCTCGGCCTGATCTGAGTCTGATCGGTTACGACCGATTCCCGGCCCCTGGGTGACCGAACCGTCGCCCAGGGGCCGGCGTTTTGGGCGAACCGGGGCTGCGGTACGGCTCTTTCGGGCACGGTGGAGCCATGCGTGATTTCCGGGACAGCGCGCCGTCCTACCTGACCGTCCGGGTCGCCCGGCAGGCGGGCCCGATCGCCGCGTTCGCGGAGCAGGAGGCGGCGGAGGCGATGGAGCGGTACCCGATGGTCGTCGGCCTCGGGGTGCCGCAGTTCTTCCCCACCCGCGAGCGCGAGACGGGCGGCTGGGAGATCCTCGGCCCCGGGTGCGGTGAGCCGCAGGGCGCGCGGGACGGCCTCGGCCACCACTTCCGTATGAGCGCGAGCGAGGCCGAGGACGAGGCCGTACGCCGCAAGTGGACGGCCGCGGCGGAGCGGATCGACCGCGAGGTCGTCGACGAGATCCGGGTACGGGGGGAGCGGTTCCGGATCGCCCGCGCGGGGCAGTTCGTCCGGCTGGGGCCCAACGGTCCCGAGCCGCCCCGGCCTTCCGACCTCGACACCGCCGACGTCGGTGCGGCGTACCGCCTCGACCACCGGGACGAGGGGTTCGTCATCGACCCCTACACCCCGACGAGCCTGTCCGACGGACTCCTCAAGCTGGAGCTGCTCAGCCTCGCCGGGCCGGTCGGCGACGTGCCGCAGGAGGTGCGGGACGACGCCGTCGCGGCGCAGCACGGCCATCCCGGCGGGGTCCTGCTCACGCCGGTCTTCGTGATCTCCCGGCGGGAGCGCGACGGCAGTTGGGCCCCGACGAACCTCGGCGGGACGCACGCGACCCCCCAGGGCGCCCGCGACTCCCTGGCCCACTGGCTCCGCGTCACCGGCCCCTGGAGCAGGGACCTCGACGACGCGAGGAAGGCGGAGTGGGCGGCGCTCGCGGACCGCCTCGACGAGACCCGCAAGAACGTCCTGGTCGTCGACGGCCTCCGGCACCGGGTCACCCGGGTCGACCGCATCATCCGCATGGGCCCCGACGGCCCCGAGGGCCCCCGCCCCTCCGACCACGACTCCGAGCCCCCCATCACCGTCCACGTCCAGCAGCTCAAGGACGCGGGCCTGTGGGAGGACGACGAGCACAAGCCCATCGAACTCGACGAACGCACCCTCAAGTACCAGGCCCTCATGGAGCAGGAGGAGGAGAGGCGGCGCGAGTGGAGGAAGGCCCGGGGGCTGCGGGACCCGAACTAGGAACGATTGAGATGTCTGCCCACCCCCTCGACCGGGCACGGTACGTGCATGACCGATTACCAGGACAACCATCCGGCCTACCTCACGTTCCGGATGACCGTCCCGGAGAGCCCCCTCGCGCAGTTCGCGGACCAGGAGGCGTGGCGGGCACGGGACCGGTACCCGCAGGTGATGGGGTTGGGACTGCCGGAGTTCTTCCACATGGGGGAGTGCGAGCAAGGGGGGTGGGAGGTGCTCGGGTTCGGCAACATCACCCCCCAGGCCGCTCGCGACTCCCTCGGCAGCTACTTCCGCATGCAGGCGAAGGAGGCCCAGGACGCCGGCGACGAGAAGAACCGCCGCAAGTGGATGGTGGCGGCGAAGCGGATGGACCGGGAGGTCGTGAACGACCTCACCGTCCAGGGGCGCCGCTACCGCATCGTCCGGGTCAGCCGCTTCCTGCGGATGGGCCCCAACGGCCCCGAGCCGCCCCGTCCTTCGGACCGCGACACGGGCGAGGTCGGCGGCGGCGACGTCCCCCGCGCGAAGGACCAGGGCCACATCGTCGACGTCTTCGCCTGGACCGGCCTCTCCGAAGGCATCCTGAAGATGGAACTCGTCGACTACGTGAACGCCCGCGACCACACGACCGAGGAGGGGTACGAGGATTCCCGCAGGGCCCGCCGCGAGTACCCCGGCGGCGTCCTCATGCCCCCCGTGTTCACGGTCTCCGAGCGCCGCGACGGCCAGTGGGGCGCCTTCAACATCGCCACCTCGTACGCGACGGCGCAGGGCGCCCGCGACGCCCTCGCCACGTACCTCCGCCTGCACGGCCCGTGGGAGCTCGGCCTCGACGAGGAGACGAAGGCGGAGTGGGCGGCGCACGCCGACCGGCTCGACGAGACCCGCGCCAACGCGCTCGTCGTGGACGGCGTCCGCTACCGCGTCACCCGCGTGGAACGCCTCGTCCGGATGGGCCCCGACGGCCCCGAGCCGCCGCGCCGCTCCGACTACGACCCCGAGGAACCGTCCGACGTCCAGGTCAAGCGGCTCAAGGACGCGGGGCTGTGGAACGAGGAGGAGGACGACACGCCGGTCGATCCGGAGGTCAGCGCGAGCATGGAGGAGTACCGGAAGTTGTGGGAGGCGGAGAAGGAGCGGAAGCGGGCCTGGCGGAAGGCCAGGGGGATGCGGGATCTGGACAGGTAGCGGTGCCCTGGCGTCGAGGGGGGACTTCGGCGCCGGGTGCGGCTTGAGGGGCGTCCGCCGGTGCGGATACCGGGGTCCCGGCCTCGCGCTCGCCCCTGAACTCCGTCACCACCAAGGCCGTCGACACCAGCACCGTGACGCCGACGACCCGCAGGGCCGAGCCCATCCCCGACGCCAGGTCGGGGTGGTGGGCCAGCAGGGTGCCGGAGACGGCCACTCCGAGGGCCGCGCCGATCTCGCGGGCTGAAGTGCCGAGCCCGGAGCCCAGGCCGGCCCGGTGCGGGGGGAGGGACGTCGCGACGCCCAGCGTCAGCGCCGGCATCGCCAGGCCCGTACCCGCCGAGATCGTCAACAGCCAGCAGGCGTACAGGGGATACGGCGTTCCCGCGTCCGCCGTCGACGCGCCCAGCAGGCCGAGGCCGATCAGCGCGAGGCCCGCGCCGACCACCGGACGCGGGTGCGCGGACCAGCGTGCCGCGAACTTCGGGACCAGCGCCATGCCGACGATCACGGGGAGGATCGCGACGCCGGTGACACCGGGCCCGTACCCCTTGACGTCTTGCAGGTACTGCGAGTTGACGAAGAAGAGGGCGAAGAGGCCGAAGAACCCGGTGGCCAACCCGAGGACGGTGGCCCGGAGTCGGGGCGAGCGGAAGAGGCGGGGGTCGAAGAGGGGGGCTCCGTGCGAGGGGTGCGGGGCCAAGTCCGTTTCCTGATCCATGAGTTCACCCCGGCGCGCCGCCCTCACCGACCTCCACGCGAACCCCCCGATCAGCCCGGCGCCCACCCCGAACGCCGTCAGGATCACCCCCGACGTCCACCCGTGCCCGGGACTCTCGATGATCCCGAACAGCACCGCCACCAACCCGGCGGTGAGCAGCGAAGTCCCCACGGGGTCAAGGGAGTTGCGCGGCGAGCGGGGTGTGCGCGGGACGGTCACCGCGACGGCGACCGCCAGGAGCCCGGCGAGCGGGACCATCGCCCCGAACAGCCAGCGCCACGTGAGGAACTGCCCCACCAGCCCGCCCCCGAGGTTCCCCGCCATCCCGCCGAGCCCGATCGCCAGCGTCCACGACGCCATCGCCTGCGCCCTGCGCGCGGGCCCCGCGAGGTGGACGACGAGGGACATCGTCGCCGGCGTGATGAGCGCGGCGCCGGCGCCGGAGACGCCCCGCCCGGCGATGAGCAGCGCGGGCGCCGGGGCCGACGCGCTGACCCCGGCGCCGACCGCGAACAGCGCGAGCCCGGCGAGCAGGGCACCCTTGCGCCCGTACCGGTCCCCCAGGGCCCCCGCCGGGATCAGCAGCCCGGCGAAGGCGATGACGTACGCGTCGACGGTCCACAGGATCTCGGCGTGGGAGGGCCGCAGACCGGACGCCGCGAGCTGCGGGATGAGCAGGTTGATCGCCGCGACCATGCTCTGCGCGACGAGCACGCAGGCGCACAGCGCGAGGAGGGTCGGGCGTTTCAGGGCAGGCGAGGGCACGGCTCCTCCAGGGAGCTGGACGGTGTGGGATTCCCGGTCGGCGGGCCCTTTCACCGTAGGCTCGACCCTGGCCTGCTTTCCAGTGCAACCTTCGCAAGGGACGAATGCGTGTGACGCAATCCGTGGACCTCAACCTGCTCGTCGCCCTGGACGTCCTGCTGGAGGAGTGCAGCGTCCAGGGCGCCGCCCGCCGCCTGCACCTCTCCGAGCCCGCGATGAGCCGCACCCTCGGCCGCATCCGTACGGCGCTCGGCGACCCGGTGCTGGTCAGGGCGGGCCGGCGGATGGTCCCCACGCCGCGCGCGCTCGCCGTACGCGCCGAGGTGAGCGCGGTCGTCGAGCGGGCCCGCGCGGTGTTCACCCCGGCCGGCACCGACCTCCGTACCGTCGTGCGGACCTTCTCGATCCTCGGCCACGACGCCATAGCGGCCTCGCACGGCCCCGCCCTCCTCGCCCGCGCCGCCACCGAGGCGCCCGGCATCCGGCTGCGGTTCCTCAGCGAGAGCCACCTCGACGCGCCGTTCCTGCGCGAGGGCACCGCCGACCTCGAAGTGGGCGTCGTCGACAGCACCTCGCCCGAGGTGCGCACCGAACTCCTCGCCGAGGACCGGATGGTGGGGGTCGTACGGGCCGGACACCCCCTGCTGGAGGGGGAGTTGACGCCGGAACGGTTCGCCGTCGAGGCGGATCACCTGACCGTGTCCCGGCGCGGCAAGCTGCACGGGCCCGTCGACGCCGCCCTCGCCGAACTCGGCCTGCACCGCCGGGTCGTCGCCAGCGTCGGCTCGCTGCCCGCGTCCCTCTTCGTCCTGCGCGACACCGACCTCGTCGGCCTCAACACGGGCTGGGGGCTGCCGCTGGCGCGGACGTTGGGGCTCGCCCACTTCGAAGTGCCGCTGCCGCTCCCGCCGTTGAGGCTCGGGATGGCCTGGCATCCCCGCTACGACGCCGACCCCGCGCACGCGTGGCTGCGGGGGCTGGTGCGCGAACGGCTGCGCGACGCGCTGCCCCACCGGATGTGAGGGTGCCTCCCGGACGATTCAGGTACGTCCGGAAGGCACCCTCGGGAAGGCCGGACCCGCGGATCGGGGTGGAGGCGAGAGCGGCTGAACCCGATCCGCAGGGCCGGCGAAGGTCATGGCCGGGGCGCGAGGCCCGCCGCGAACTCCCGCAGCGCCGCCGTCGCACACCGCTGCATCCCCGGCCCGAACGTCACCCGGGTCGCCCCCAGCGTGCCCAGGTCCGCGGGCGTCGGCCCCTCCCGCGGGTGGCCGAGGACGTTGATCGGCCCCTTGATCCCCGCCCGCAGCAGCGGCAGCGCGACCGGGGGTGCGAGGATCGGGTACACGCAGTCCGCGCCGGCCGCCACGTACAGCGCGGCCCGCTCGATCGCCGCCTCCGGAGAGGCGACGCCGCGTACGAAGGTGTCGATGCGCGCGTTGACGAACAGGCTCCCGTCCGCCACCGCGCACACCTCCGCGAGCCAGTCGGCGTGCTCGTGCGGGTCCTTGAGGACTTCCCCGCGTGAGTCCTCAAGGTTGCACCCCACGACACCGGCCTCCAGGAGCCGTGCCACCAGCTCCCTCGGCGCCAGCCCGTACCCGTCCTCGACATCCGCCGACACCGGGACGTCCACCGCGCGCGCGATCCGTGACACCGCCGCGAACATCTCCAGGGCCGGGGTCTTCCCGTCCGCGTACCCGAGGCTCGCCGCCACCCCGGCGCTCGGCGTCGCCAGCGCCGGGAACCCCGCGTCCGCGAACACGCCCGCGCTCACCGCGTCCCAGGCGCCGGCCAGGACGAGGGGGTCGTCCGGGCGGCGCCGCGAGTGCAGCGCGCGGAAGATCTCCGTCTTGCTCATCCGGCGTCCCCCGGCCGGTACGTCCCCGCGACCATCCGCGTCGTCACGCCGATCCTGTTCCACGCGTTGATCACCGTGATCACCGAGATGAGCCGTGCCAGCTCCGTCTCCCCGAACAGCTTCGCCGCGGTGCCGTACACCTCGTCCGACACGGGGCCCTCCGTGAGCCGCGTCATCGCCTCGGCCAGCCCGATCGCCGCGACCTCGCGCTCGGTGTAGAAGTGCCGGGACTCCTCCCACACGGTCAGCTGCATCAGCCGCTCGACGCTCTCGCCGTTCGCCAGCGCGTCCTTGCTGTGCATGTCCACGCAGAACGCGCACCCGTTGAGCTGCGACACCCGCACCTTGACGAGGTACCTGAGCGTCGCGTCGACACCCTGCTGCGCCGCCGCGTCCAGTCTCACCAACGCGCGATAGACCTCCGGCACCCGCTCCGCCAGCACCATCCGCGGACAGTGCGCCGCCCGCTCCCGCTCCGCTGCGCTCATGAAACCGACCCTAAGATCCAAGCAGCCCACGGATATGGTCCATTCCGTGACCGAAAACGTGGGCCAATCGGGAGGGGCCGACCAGGAGGGGCCGAGCGTGGCCGACAACGCCGACGAACCCGTCGTCCTGACCGGCCTGGCCGGCATCCCCACCTCCGAGGCCGTCCCCGTGTACGACGACACCGGCCCCGACGAGCCACCGCAAGCACCCCCCGCCCCACCCCCCGCCGGCCTCGGCATCGACCTCCACCTCGCCCCCACCGGCCCCCACCTGCGGCGCGGACTCACCGACGCCCTGCGCGAGGCCGTACGCAGCGGGCGGCTCGGGCCGGGCACACGGCTGCCGTCCTCGCGGGCGCTCGCCGCCGATCTCGGGATCGCCCGCAACACCGTCGCCGACGCGTACGCCGACCTCGTCGCCGAGGGCTGGCTGACCGCCCGGCAGGGGTCCGGGACCCGCGTCGCCGAGCGGGCCGTACCGCGGCGGGAGACCAGGGGCGGCGGGCACCGGCGGGCCCCCGGGAAGCCGCGCTACAGCCTGCTGCCGGGCAGCCCCGACCTCGCCGCGTTCCCGCGCGCCGAGTGGCTCAAGGCGGCCCGGCGGGCCTTCACCGCCGCGCCGAACGACGTCCTCGGCTACGGCGACCCCCGCGGCCTGCCCGGACTGCGCGCCGCCCTCGCCGGCTACCTCGCCCGCGTACGCGGCGTCCGCACCGACCCCGAGCACATCCTCATCTCCACCGGCTTCTCCCACAGCCTGCGCCTCCTCGGCGAACTCCTGCACGCGCGCGGCGTCCGCACCCTCGCCGTCGAGTCGTACGGCCTCCCGCCCCACTGGGCGATCCTGGAGAACACCGGCCTCACCACCGTCCCCCTCCCCTTCGACGAGCACGGCACCCGCGTCGAGCACCTGCCTCCCGGCACGGGCGCCGTCCACCTCACCCCCTCCCACCAGTTCCCCCTCGGCGTCGCCCTGCGCCCCGAGCGCCGCGCCGAGATCGTCGACTGGGCCCGCCGCACCGGCGGCCTGATCCTGGAGGACGACTACGACGGCGAGTTCCGCTACGACCGGCAGCAGGTCGGCGCGCTCCAGGACCTCGCCCCCGACCACGTCGTCTACCTCGGCACCGCCAGCAAGTCCCTCGCCCCCGGACTGCGCATCGCCTGGCTGGTCCTCCCCCCGTCCCTCACGGCCGAGGCGGCCCGCCTGGGCGGCGCCCAGTCCACCAGCGCCCTCGAACAGCTGACCCTCGCCGAGTTCATCGAATCCGGCGCGTACGACCGCCACGTACGCGCCTCCCGCCTCCGCTACCGGCGCCGCCGCGACGACCTCGTCACCGCCGTCACCACCCACGCCCCCGACGTCCGCGTCACCGGCATCGCCGCCGGCCTCCACGCGGTCCTCAGCCTCCCCCCGGGCACGGAGGACTCCGTCATCCACGCGGCGGCCTGGCAGAGCCTCGCCCTCTACGGCCTGACCCGCTTCCGCCACGCGACCCTCACCACATCCCGCGACGCCCTCGTCGTCGGGTACGGAACGCCGTCGGACCACACGTGGCCTGCGGCGCTGGCGGCGCTGTGCAGGGTGCTGCCGTGAACAGCACGAAGCTCCATCGCAGGAAGGCGACTCCGGCGACGGAGCTTCGGTCAGGTCTGTCAGCCCAGGTCGATCTCCGGGTACAGCGGGAAGCCCTGGACGAGGTCCGTCGCGCGCTGGGCGATCTCCTCGGAGACCTTGGTGTCCAGGACGTGCGCCGCCTTGGAGACCGCGCCCGACTTGGTGGTGCCCTGCTGCGTCGCCGTGAGGACGCGGTCGATGAGGCCGGCGACCTCGTCCATCTCGGACGTACCGAGGCCGCGGGTCGTGAGGGCGGGGGTGCCGATGCGGATGCCGGACGTGTACCAGGCGCCGTTCGGGTCGGCGGGGATGGCGTTGCGGTTGGTGACGATGCCGGAGTCCAGCAGAGCCGCTTCCGCCTGGCGGCCGGTGAGGCCGTACGAGGTGGATACGTCGATGAGGTTGAGGTGGTTGTCCGTGCCGCCCGTGACCAGGGTCGCGCCCCGGCGCATGAGGCCCTCCGCCAGCGCGCGGGAGTTGTCCACGATGCGCTGGGCGTAGTCCTGGAAGGACGGCCGGCGGGCCTCGGCCAGGGCGACCGCCTTCGCGGCCATGACGTGCGGGAGGGGGCCGCCGAGGACCATCGGGCAGCCCCGGTCGACCTGGTCCTTGAGGGAGTCGTCGCACAGGACCATGCCGCCGCGCGGGCCGCGCAGGGACTTGTGGGTGGTCGTCGTGACGATCTGCGCGTGCGGGACCGGGTCGAAGTCGCCGGTGAGGACCTTGCCCGCGACCAGGCCCGCGAAGTGGGCCATGTCGACCATGAGGGTCGCGCCGACCTCGTCCGCGATCTCCCGCATGACCCGGAAGTTCACCAGGCGCGGGTACGCGGAGTACCCCGCGACCAGGATCAGCGGCCTGAACTCACGCGCCTGGGCACGCAGCGCGTCGTAGTCGATGAGGCCGGTCGCCGGGTCCGTGCCGTAGGAGCGCTGGTCGAACATCTTGCCGGAGATGTTGGGGCGGAAGCCGTGCGTGAGGTGGCCGCCCGCGTCGAGGGACATGCCCAGCATCCGCTGGTTGCCGAAGGCCTGCCGCAGCTCGGCCCAGTCCGCCTCGGAGAGGTCGTTGATCTGGCGGGCGCCGGACTTCTCCAGGAACGGCACCTCGACGCGGTCGGCGAGGACGGCCCAGAAGGCGACGAGGTTGGCATCGATCCCGGAGTGCGGCTGGACGTACGCGTGCCGCGCCCCGAACAGCTCGCGCGCGTGCTCGGCGGCCAGCGACTCGACCGTGTCGACGTTCCGGCACCCGGCGTAGAAGCGCCGCCCGACCGTCCCCTCCGCGTACTTGTCGCTGAACCAGTTCCCCATGGCCAGCAGCGTCGCCGGAGACGCGTAGTTCTCCGACGCGATCAGCTTCAGCATCTCGCGCTGGTCGTGGACCTCCTGGCCGATCGCGTCGGCCACCCGCGGCTCGACCGCGCGGATGACGTCGAGGGCGGCGCGAAAGGCGGTGGACTGGGTGGACAGGGGCTCGGACATGAGACCTCCGGACGTAGGGCTACGGCGTTCGGCGTTCAGGTTCGGCCCAGGCGCACGGCACTCGGTCACTCCGGGCCGCTCCCCGATGGTCGGTCCCATCCCAGCGCGCCAGTCACGGCCCTCGGCCAGCCTACCCGGTGGCCTCGATCCGCCACCGGCCCACTTCCCGGTACGCGGAGTCGTACACGGCACTCCCGTCGCCGGGTTCCAGCTCGTAGTGGTGGAGGTTGCCGCCCCAGTAGCGCAGGATCCGCCCGAGTTCCTCGACGGGACGTTCGGGGTCGACGGAGACTTCGAGCACGAATTTCGCGGTCGTCATGCCTTCTATCGTTTCATTGACGCACCCTGTGAGACTTTTCGGCGATCACCCGAGGAAGGCTGCCGGAAAGTCTCAAAGGGGTGTGCAACTCACCGGATGACGTGCGGCAGGAACCTCGCGTACACGTCCGTCACCAACCCGGACGACTCCCGGATGCCGAGCCCCGCCGCCTCCCCCTCGACGGTCCACGCGCCGAGGACGACGTGGTTGCCGTCGAAGGCGGGGAGGGGCGCCAACTGCTGGTAGCAGCAAGGCTCTACAGGTACGAGGGGCTCAGCGCCCTTTTGATGCACCGAGGCGCCCTTCTGATGCACCACGACCCCCGCGCCCTCCCGGCCCAGCAGCGGCTTGGAGACGTACTCGGTCAGTTCGCGGGGCCCGTCGAGGTAGGCGGGGAGGAGGTTGGGGTGGCCGGGGTACAGCTCCCAGAGGACCGCCAGCAGCGCCTTGTTGCTGAGGAGCATCTTCCAGGCCGGCTCGATCCACAGGGTGGAGCCGGTGCCGCCGCCGTTGTCGAGGGTGTCCAGGACGTGCACGCCGAAGCGGTCGGTCGTGAGCCACTCCCAGGGGTAGAGCTTGAAGCAGCTCCGGATGAACCGGAGCCGGTTGTCGACGAACCGCCCCGAGAGCCGGTCGAAGCCGATGTCCTCGACGGGGATCCACTCCGTGTCGAGCCCCGCCTGTTCGGCCGTCTCCTTGAGGTAGGCGACGGTCATGAGGTCCTCGCCGAGTTCGTCGGCGGTGGAGTGCGCGAAGTAGAGGGGACTGCCGGGCGGCAGCAGGTCGCCCTGCCGTTTCCAGGCGGCGACGAGCCGCTCGTGGAGGGAGTTCCACTGGTCGGCGCCGGGGAACCGGTCCTCCATCCAGAACCACTGGGGGGACGCCGCTTCGACGAGGGACGTGGGCGTGTCCGCGTTGTACTCCAGCATCTTCGCGGGCCCGGAGCCGTCGTAGCGCAGGTCGAACCGGCCGTACACGGACGGCAGTTCGGCCCGTCGCCGCCAGGACTCGGCGACGGCGTCGGCGACTTGAG
Source organism: Streptomyces niveiscabiei (assembly GCF_033794345.1). Taxonomy (NCBI): domain Bacteria; kingdom Bacillati; phylum Actinomycetota; class Actinomycetes; order Kitasatosporales; family Streptomycetaceae; genus Streptomyces; species Streptomyces niveiscabiei. Next base: position 60,834 of record NZ_JARAYJ010000018.1, on the reverse strand, counting down.
GATCGGTGATGCCGAGGTCGGTGAAACGGCCCTCGGCGACGATGTGTTCGGCGGCGGCGAGGCACATCCGGTGCAGTTCCTCGACCGTCTCCTCCAGCGCCTCGACCTCGTCGAGGGTGAAGGAGTAGTAGGCGCTCTCGTCCCAGTAGGGGTACAGCTCGCCGTCCGGGTGCCGGGAGAGCGGGTAGACGAGGCCCTGCGCCTCGACCGTCCGCTGCCAGTCGGGGCGGGGTTCGATGCGGTGGCGTATCACGTCGGCGCTCAGCCGCCGGAGCTGCCGTGGCCGCCGTCGCTCCCGCCGAAGCCGCCCCGGTCGACGCCGCCCGACCCGCCGCTGGAGCTGGAGGACGAACCCCCGGACGACTTACGGGACTTGGTGAGCGAGCCGCCGTCCACGTACCCGCTCCGCTTCTTGCCGCCGTAGTACCAGACGGCGTGGGACGACGACGAACTCCCCGACGACTTGCAGTCCTTGTCGGCGACGACCTTGTAGCCCTTCACGGAGTCGTAGCTGTCGCGGTCGACGCACCGCTTGTCCGGATCGGAGGAGCACGCGGTGAGCGCCACCGCGAGGATCCCCACGCCGCCGAGGACGACCGCGTTCGAGCGCAGCCTTCTGGTCGTGTCCGCCATGTCCTGTTCTCCCCGTGTAATGAATGCGTGTGTTCGACGGTCAGCCTAGAGATCGGTGAGAGTCCCGGTTCGACTACCCCCGGCTCCCGCCGCTCCCCTACAGTCCGTTTGTGATGTTTGGGATGGTGTGCGCACTCGCCGCGGCGGTCTGCTTCGGTACGGCGACGGTGTGGCAGGCGGTGGCGACCAGGGAAGCGGCGGGCGGTTCCTCGCACGGTGACGCGGCGCTGCTCCTGCGTGCCGTACGGCAGTGGCGGTACCTCGCCGGGCTCGGGCTCGACGGGCTCGGGTTCGTGTTCCAGGTGCTGGCGCTGCGGTCCGTACCGATCTACGCGGTCGGCGCGGCGCTCGCGGCGAGCCTCGCGGTGACGGCGGTCGTGGCGGCGCGGATGCTGAGGGTGCGGCTGAGCCGGACCGAGTGGGGCGCGGTCGCGGTGGTCTGCGCGGGTCTTGCGATGCTGGGCCTGGCGTCCGGCGCGGAAGGCTCGCGGCACGGCTCCGGCGTCCTGAGGTGGGCGGTGCTCGGGGCCGCCGTGTGCATCCTGCTGCTGGGGACCGTCGGGGGGCGGCTGCCGGAGCGGGGGCGCGCACTGACGCTCGGGCTCGGTGCCGGGTTCGGGTTCGGGGTGGTGGAGGTGGGGGTGCGGCTGATCGACTCCCTCGGCCCCCTGTCGCTGCTGGCGAATCCGGCGTCGTACGCGCTGCTCGTCGGCGGCGGCGCGGCCTTCCTGCTGCTCACCTCGGCCATCCAGCGGGGGTCGGTGACCGCCGCCACCGCCGGGATGGTGATCGGGGAGACGGTCGGGCCCGCGGCCGTCGGCGTGATCTGGCTGGGCGACCGGACGCGGGACGGGCTGGGGTGGCTGGCGGTGCTGGGGTTCGGGGTGGCCGTGGCGGGGGCGCTGGCGCTGGCGCGGTTCGGGGAGGCGCCGGAGGAAGTGCCCGATACGTCCCTGTCACAGGCGTCGCAGTAGACTCGGCCGACGTGGCGGACACCCAGTACGAAGACCTGTTGCGGCGAGTGCTCGACTCCGGAACGGCCAAGGCCGACCGGACCGGCACCGGTACCCGGAGTGTCTTCGGACACCAACTGCGCTACGACCTCGCGCAGGGGTTCCCCCTGATCACCACCAAGAAGGTCCACCTCAAGTCGATCGTGTACGAGCTGCTGTGGTTCCTGCGCGGCGACTCCAACGTCCAGTGGCTCCAGGACAACGGCGTCACGATCTGGGACGAGTGGGCCGACGCCGACGGCGAACTCGGTCCCGTGTACGGCGTCCAGTGGCGCTCCTGGCCGACGCCGGACGGCGGTCACATCGACCAGCTCACCGAGGTCCTCGACACGCTGCGCCGCGACCCCGACTCGCGCCGGATCATCGTCTCCGCGTGGAACGTCGCCCAGCTCTCCGAGATGGCCCTCGCGCCCTGCCACGCGTTCTTCCAGTTCTACGTCGCGGACGGCCGCCTCTCCTGCCAGCTCTACCAGCGCAGCGCCGACCTGTTCCTCGGCGTCCCCTTCAACATCGCGAGCTACGCGCTGCTGACGCACATGGTCGCGCAGCAGACGGGACTCGAGCCGGGCGACTTCATCTGGACCGGCGGGGACTGCCACATCTACGACAACCACGTCGACCAGGTGACGGAACAGCTCTCCCGTACGCCGCTGGACTTCCCGCGGCTCAAGCTGCACCAAGCCGACGACCTCTTCTCCTACACCTACGACGACGTCGAGGTGGTCGACTACAAGCACCACCCCGCCATCAAGGCGCCGGTCGCGGTATGAGCGTCGGACTCATCTGGGCGCAGTCCCTGGACGGCGTGATCGGCGCGGACTCCACGATCCCCTGGCGGCTGCCCGAGGACCTGGCCCACTTCAAGGCGACGACGCTGGGCCACCCCGTGGTGATGGGCCGCCGCACCTGGGACTCCCTCCCGCCCCGGTTCCGTCCCCTCCCCGGGCGCCGCAACATCGTCCTGACCCGGGACGCCTCGTGGACGGCGGACGGCGCGCAGCGGGCCGCGTCGCTCCCCGAGGCCCTCGCCTCGGCGCCGGACGCGTGGGTGATCGGCGGGGGCGAGATCTACCGGGCGGCGATGGAGTTCGCTGCGCGGCTCTCGGTGACCGAGATCGACGTACAGGTGACGGGCGACACGTACGCGCCCGCGCTGGACGAGTCGTGGCGGGTCACCGTGGAGGGCGACTGGCTGACCTCGGCGTCGGGGCTGCGGTACCGGATCAGGGAGTACGCCCGCTAGCGGACAGGATCTGACCTACAGGGGACCTAGCGTCATCGGGAACCCAGGAGGTCACATGTCCGTCAAGCCGATCCCCGACGGCTACACCACCGTCACGCCGTGGCTCATCTCCCGCGACACCGTCCAGCTCATCGACTACCTGAAGCGCGCCTTCGACGCCGAGGAACTCGCCTGCCTCAAGGGCGAGGACGGCTCCGTCGCCCACGCGGAGGTCCGCATCGGCGACTCGGTCGTCATGCTGTTCGACTCCCGCCCGAAGTGGCCCCCGACCCCCGGCTTCCTGCGCCTGTACGTCGAGGACGCCGACGCCGTCCACCGCCGGGCCGTCGCGGCGGGCGGCACCTCGGTCACCGAGGTCACCCACCTCTTCTTCGGCGACCGCGTCGGCCGCGTACGCGACCCCCTCGGCAACCTCTACTGGATCCAGACCCGCGTGGAAGACCTCACCCTGGAGGAGATGGAACCCCGCCTGACCGACCCGGAGTTCACGAGGGCCATGGAGTACGTCCAGAGCGCGGACTTCTTCCCGGGCCGCGAACGGGACGCCGGCTGACACGCAGGGGACCGAGCGACAACGGAGGCTGCTCCGCCCGACTCGGGTTCACCAGTCGGGTCTGATCGGAATGAGCGCCGCGAGGGCGACCACGATGTCGCGGGGTCGAGCGCGCCGCCGTGCTCGGTCCGCCAACGCATCAAACGGCACAAGCTGTAGGCGGCTGCGAGACCCATGCCATGAGTTCGGCCAGATGCTCCGGCTGCAACCCGAGATGCCCGGCGGGCTGGATGAGGAGGGTCGCCATCCCCCTGGCGGTGCGCTCCGCCGCCCAGGCGTGGTCGAGGCTGGTGAAGTCGTCGTCGATCCAGACGGCGGGGGCGTCGTTCAGCCAGGCGTCGACGTGGTCGCGTTTCCACAGGTAGCCGTTGGGGTGGCTGGTGGTGATCCGGGGCCGCGGCAGGTTGAGGTACGGCAAGGCCGGGAGATCCAGGAGAGGCCCGATGAGAGTGGCGGCGTCCTGTCGCCAACTGGTGCACCAGACGGGGGTGACCAGGCCGGTGCGGATGACGTCCATGAGCAGGCGGCCGTGGTCGGGGTTGAGCCAGACGGTGACCGGGTCGTCGGCGCTGCGGCCGAGGGGGACGACGGCGTGCCGGGCGTGGGTGGCCGGGGTCGAGCCGTCCTCGCCGGGGAAGGGGATGAGGACACCGTCGATGTCGAGGAGCAGGTAGGGCGGGCGCATCGGTCCTCCACGGGCGGTCAGAGCTTGCGGGCGCGGATCAGCAAGGTGGTGGGCCAGTGGCCCATGCGGGGGTCGTGGAACTCCTGGGCCGAGGCGAGCCAGAAGCCGGCCTGGCTGAGGTGCTTCTCCCAGCGGTCGGTGTCGAACTCCCAGCGGGCGATGGGGAGCCGGGTGCGGTCGGGGAGAGTGACGAAGTCGCGGCGGGACCGGTCGTCGCCGGAAGGGCTGCGGCCACCGCGCTGCGGGTGCGGAACGGAGAAGGCGAGCAGCCGGCCGGGCGTGAGGTGCCGGGCGATGGCCGACAGCAGGAGTTGAGGAGCGACGAGCCCTACGGCGCCGAAGACGGAGTAGATCGCGTCGTACGGCTCGTCCGAGGCGCGCAGGTGGCGCAGGGCGTGGCTGGTGACGAGGGTGAGGTTGTTCAGCCGTCCGTAGTGGGCGCGGGCGCGGTGGACCTGGAGCCCGGCCAGGTCGACGCCGGTGACGTGTGCGCCGTGGCGTCCGGCCAGGTGCGCGGCGTTGCGGCCGGCGCCGCAGCCGAGTTCCAGCAGCCGCTTTCCCCGCAGGTCAGGACCGAGGATCTCGGCGCTGGGGCCTTGGCCGGGCTTCGTGGTCCATTCCATCCGGGCGGGTACGGCGAGCGGGCCGGTGGCGGGGCGCCGGAGGGCGTGGGCGTGCCAGGGGGATGCCTGGCCGTGCACGTCAGATCTCCAGGAGGCGGAGGACGTCGGTGAGGTGGCGGCGTACGGCCTTGATGTAGGCGGGGTCGGTGGCCGGGTCGTTGATCCAGCGGACGGCCTGGTCCATGAACCACTCGACGGCCCACATGCGGTGCCAGCCCAGCGCCCAGCTCTCGGCGGTGAGCCCACCGCGCGGGGCGAGGGCGTCGGGGGTGCCGCCGGCCGTGACGTACTGCTCCAGGAGGACGCGCAGGCGTACGGGGTCGGGGGCGTCGATGGTGCCGTGCCAGCTGGCGAGGTCGAGCAGGCCGGGGCCGGTGAAGGCGCGGGCGAGGTCGAGCAGCCGCCAGCCGCGCTCGCCGATGTGGAGGCTGGTGGGGTGGAACTCGGAGTGCACCCAGCCGAACGGTTCCAGCGTCGCTCCTCCCGAGCGGGCGTCGGCGGCCCGGGCGATCCTGCCGAGCGTGTCCTCGACGTCGTCGGCGTCCTGCCACCGGTCGGCCTTGCGGAGCCGTTCGAGATGCTCCAGAGCTCTGGCCGGGAGCATGAGCAGCCGATCCTGGTCGAGGACGGGCAGGGAGGCGGCCGTACGCGTGCTGTGCAGGACCACGGCCGCGGCGACTCCGTCCAGGTCGTCGGCGTCGCGGACGGACGGTCCGAGGTCCTCCATGAGCATGCCGAGCCAGCCGTCCAGGACGGCGGAGGCGTGGACCTGGGGGACGGGGACGCCGAGGGTGCGGGCCTGGCGGAGAGCCTGGTCTTCGCTGTCGAAGGGCTTCTTGGCGTACTTGAAGACGGCCGTGGAGCCGTCGGGAAAGGTCACGCGCTCGACCCCGGACATGGACCACACGCGTACCTCCTCACGTGTGGCGGTGGCCTGGCCGACCATGGTGAGCAGGTTGTCGAGGAGTTCGGCGCTGGGGTTCGCGGTCATGCAGAGGCTCCAGGGGGGAGGGGGTGAGCCGGATGCGTCGGCTCACCCCGGGGCTTACGCAGCGGGGTTCACGCGGTGGGCGCGGACCTGCTCGATCCAGCCCGCCTTGAACGCGGCGAGGTCGTCGCGGAAGTCGGCCATCGAGGCACCGTAGGGCGCGACCACGCCACCGGTCTGGTCCGGCACGGACTGGCAGCCGTGCACGAGCCGTCCGCCGAGCGCGGCGTGCGCCTTGACGGACTCGATCCGGCGGTGCTCGTTGAACCAGCCGCCGTGGTAGACCTCGTCGAGCATCCCGCCCGTCTCGTCGTCCAGGTCGAAGACGACAGAGGTGGCCGCCGGGAAGAACCAGCACGGGCCGACGTTGGAGATGTGCCCGTCGAGCTCGACCTTGTTGAGCGCCATCAGCGTGGCCGCCTCGCGCAGCATCCGCAGGTGGTCGGCGGTGATCTGCGGCAGGCCGAGGCCGGTCAGGTGCTCGTCGCGGAACAGGTACGCGTACACCTCGTACGCGGTGGCCAGGACGCGGGCGGCATCCGAAGTGGACTCGGCGTGAGCCCTGATGAAGTCCAGCGCGAGCTGCTCGACCGCGCTCTCGGTCGTCTCCTCCACGTCCAGGAGCTGAGCCTTGACCAACTCCCAGTCAGCTACGAGCCAGGTGTTCGACTCGAAGCGGAAGAAGTACTCGGCCGGGTCGATGGTGATGCGCGGGCCGTCGACCCGGATGCCGGGCAGGCGGCTCCAGCGCGGGTCGAACGCCTCGGGCAGTACGACCGTGATGGCCTTGGTGTCGATGGTGGTCACCGTGTCTCCGTCTCTGATCGGCCGGGTTCGGGCACAGGAATGCCCGAACCCGGTGTGGGCGTACGGAACTTCGGGGGCCGCCCGGCCGAAGGGGGAGCCTGGTCACGCTGTCGGACCGAGGCCGGGCGGCTGATGATTAGTGAACCTTCCGTCACGCACAGTGGGTACGGTGAGAGGGAGTTGAAGCGGTATACGCGGTTTACAGCTCCGGACGGGAGGCGAGCGTGGCAGCACCGAGAGACCCCAACTCCCGCCTGCGCGACACCATTTCCGCGACCGGCTGCACCTACGAGGTCCTCGCCAGAGACGTACGGCGTATCGCCGCCGAGAACGGCGAGATCCTCCTCACCAACAAGTCGGCCATCTCGCACTGGGTGAACGGCACCCGCACGCCTTCGGGCCGGGTGGACCAGTACCTGGCCGAGGCGCTGTCGCGTCGGGCGGGACGCGTGATCACCCTGACCGAGATCGGCCTCCAGGCCGGTGACGCCGATACGCCGGCCGAATCCGATCCCGTCCTCGCCGCAACTGGCCTCGGCCGGGCCGACGTCGAGCGTCGCCGCTTCCTCGCGATCGCCGCCTTCACCACCACCGGCGTCGCCATGCCGCTTGGTTACGACCACGACGCCACCGCCCGCATGCTCCGCGCCCGCACCGGCACATCCCTGGTCGGCGCGGAGGACGTGGACGTCGTACGCCAGATCACCGCAGCCTTCAGCGCCGCCGACGAGCGCCTCGGCGGCGGACACGGACTGACCACCGTCAGCGCCTACCTCGCCGATACTGCCGCGCCCATGCTGCGCGGGCGCTTCCCCAGCGAGCCGTTACGCCGGGCCGCGTTCGGCGCGGTCGCTGAACTCGCCTACCTCGCAGGGTGGAAGCACCACGACCTCGGCCAGGAAGGCGCCGCCCAGCGCTACTACCAGGTCGGCTACCAACTCGCCTGTGAAGCCGACCCGCACGGCCACGCCGCCTGGATGATGCGCGCCCTCGCCCACCAAGCGCTGAGTCTCAAGCAGCCCCACCACTGCGTGGACCTCGTCGAAGGCGCCCTGCGATGCGGCCTCGGCCACGTCGACGGCCAGACCGAAGCCCTCCTCCACATCGCCCACGCCCGCGCCTACGCAGCCGTGAAGGAGCACCCTTCGGCCGCGCGCGCCCTGCTCGCCGCCGAAGACGCCCTCCTCCGCGGCGATGGCTCCCAGCCCAGCTACTCCCGCGTCAGCGGCCCAGCCGCGGGCACCGTGGCCAGCCACACCGCCCGCACCCTGACCGACCTCGCCGACCACACCGGCACCGAACAGCAGCACCGAGACGCCCTCACCCGCTGGGACCCCGCGAAGTACAAGCGCGTCCACGCCCTCACGCACGCCGACCTCGGTGACAGCCTCGCCGCCCAGGCCCGCGCCGACGAAGCCGTCGCCGCTTGGACCCAGGCCCTGGTCCTCATGGAGGGAATGACCTCCGACCGCACCCGCAAGGCGATCACGTCGATCCGCTCCACGCTCGCGGTCTACCAGCGCCGCCGTGTTCCCGGCGCTGCCGATCTCGCCCGCCGAGCCCGCGAGGCCCTCGCCTAACATGCCTGACAACCCGCCCGACGAAGGGAACACCGTGACTCAGCGGACCGACGACCAGGCGAAGGCCCTCAAGCCGGCGTTCGAATCGATGACCCTGCTGGTCGCCGCCGTCATCGTCCACGACAAGGCCACCAACCGTGTCGTCCTCCTCCAGCGCGGCGAGAACGCGAAGTTCGCCCAGGGAATGTGGGACCTGCCCGTCGGCAAGAGCGAACCGGGCGAACCCGTCACGGAGACCGCCGTCCGCGAGCTCTACGAGGAGACCGGCCTCACGGTGAAGCCCGAGTCCCTCAAGGTCGCCCACATCATCCACGGTGCCTGGGGCGTCGAAGCCCCCAACGGCTTCCTCACGGTCGTCTTCACTGCTCACGAGTGGGCGGGCGAACCCGAGAACCGTGAACCCCGCAAGCATTCTCAGGTCCGCTGGGTCGACGCCGACGACATTCCCGACAACTTCGTCGAGACCACTTCCAGTGCCCTCCACAGCTACCTCACCGAAGGGCCCCAGGTGTCCCTGGACGGCTGGGAATAGGCGTTAGTCGCCAGGCGCCCGGAACGGGCAGGGAGAGAACACGGCTGACCGGCATTCACAGTTCGATCAACTCCTGCCGAGGCTCCTCCCGAGGCGGACCGGCGTCGCGGCGAGCCGCCGCGCGGCGTACCAGGAGCACCCCGCCCGCACCGAGCACCACCCCGACAACCCCCGGCACCACCCACCACCCGGAGTCGGAGCCCGGCGTCGAGGGGGTGGCCCCTGGGAACACGCCCTCCCGCTCCCACCGCTCGTAGGCGGAGCGTGGCGCCGGATGCCAGCGGACGTCCGCGTCCTCGAACTCCGGCGCGACGTCCCGTCGTATCCACGGGGTGCCGTCGTCCGCGAGGATCACCTGGTCCGTCTGCTCGACGGTCACGGCCCCACTCGGCGGGAGATCGTCCTGCGGCCAGCCGCCGACCCCGCTGCGGCCCCAGACGACGGTGAGCCGGACGGGGGGATGGTGGCCCTCGTCCCAGCTCGAAGGCACGGGAACCGTCCCCGTGTAGGTCGGGTCGAGGAGTTCCCGGAGCCGGTCGAAGAGGGGTTCGCGGGAGCGGATGGACAGGGTCCGCCCGGACGTGCCGTCGATGAGCATCGCCACATCGGGCGTACCCGAGGCGGCGGCCCCGGTGGTGAAGAGCGGGGACAACGCGAGTGCCAGTACCGCGATCCGTCTCATGGGACCCCCCTCCCGACACCTCCTGCATACCCCACCCGTTCCGAACCTCCCCCCGGAACCTGAGAGAATGCACCCATGGCCTCTGCTCGTCCTCGTGTGCTCTCCGGCATCCAGCCCACCGCCGGCTCGTTCCACCTCGGCAACTACCTCGGCGCGGTGCGCCAGTGGGTGGCGTTGCAGGAGTCGCATGACGCGTTCTACGCGGTCGTGGACCTGCACGCGATCACGGTCGCGCAGGACCCGGCGGAGCTGCGGGCGAACACGCGGCTGGCGACGGCGCAGCTGCTCGCGGCGGGGCTCGACCCGGAGCGCTGCACGCTGTTCGTGCAGAGCCATGTCCCGGAGCACGCGCAGCTCGCGTGGGTGATGAACTGCCTGACGGGCTTCGGCGAGGCGTCGCGGATGACGCAGTTCAAGGACAAGTCGGCGCGGCAGGGCGCGGACGGCGCGAGCGTCGGCCTGTTCACGTACCCGATCCTCCAGGTCGCGGACATCCTGCTGTACCAGGCGAACGAGGTGCCGGTCGGTGAGGACCAGCGCCAGCACATCGAGCTGACCCGGGACCTCGCGGAGCGTTTCAACGGCCGGTTCGGGGAGACGTTCACGATCCCGAAGCCGTACATCCTGAAGGAGACGGCGAAGATCTACGACCTCCAGGACCCGGCGGTCAAGATGAGCAAGTCGGCGTCGACGCCGAAGGGCCTCATCAACCTCCTCGACGACCCGAAGGCGACCGCGAAGAAGGTCAAGAGCGCGGTCACGGACACCGACACGGTCGTCCGCTACGACGCGGAGAACAAGCCCGGCGTCAGCAACCTCCTGACGATCCACTCGACGCTGACCGGCAAGAGCATCGCCGAGCTGGAGGCGGAGTACGAGGGCAAGATGTACGGCGCCCTCAAGACGGACCTCGCGGACGTCGTCGTAGATTTCGTGACCCCGTTCAGGGAGCGCACCCAGCAGTACCTGGACGACCCGGAGACGCTGGACGCGATCCTCGCGAAGGGCGCGGAGAAGGCGCGCTCGGTGGCCGCCGAGACCCTCGCGAACACGTACGACCGCGTCGGCTTCCTGCCCGCGAAGCACTGAGCGCGCACGCACCGTACGAACACCCGCCGGCGTCCGCCGGGGAAGAGCGCTGCACATCACTACGGCTGCGCCTGCCCACACGCCGACCGTGGCCGTACAGTCGATAGCCGAACCGCCGGACACCGGATGACAGGAGACGACGTGGGGACCGTAACGATCGGCGTGTCGATCGCGGTCCCGGAGCCTCACGGCAGCCTGCTCCAGGAGCTGCGCACGGGCTTCGGGGACGCCGCCGCGCACGGCATCCCCACGCACGTCACGCTGCTGCCGCCGACGGAGGTCGACGGCGAGGCGCTGCCGGCCGTACAGGCGCATCTGACGGACGTCGCGCGCGCGGGCAGGCCGTTCCCGATGCGGCTGTCGGGGACGGGTACGTTCCGCCCGCTCTCGCCGGTCGTGTTCGTGCGGGTCGTCGAGGGCGCCGAGCCGTGCGCCCGGCTCCAGCAGCAGGTCAGGGACGCGTCGGGCCCGCTCGCGCGCGAGCTGCTGTTCCCCTACCACCCGCACGTGACGGTCGCCCACGGCATCGACGAGGCCGCGATGGACCGCGCGTACGAGGAACTGGCCGGGTACGAGGCCGAGTGGTCCTGCACCGGCTTCGCGCTCTACGCGCAGGGACCGGACGGGGTGTGGGGCACACTCCGCGAGTATCCGTTCGGCAGTCCGGTCGTCCCGCCGCAGGCGTCCGCGCCGAGGGACTCCGTCCCCAGCCTCTAGACCGGCAGCCTGCGGAACACCCCGCGCGGGACGTGCCGCAGCGCCGACATCACCACCCGCAGCACCCCCGGCACCCACACCGTCTCCGCGCGCCGCCGCAGCCCCGCCTCGATCGCCGTCGCGACCGCCTCGGGGGTGGTCGCGAGGGGCGCCTCGGGCAGGCCCGCCGTCATCCTCGTCCGGACGAAGCCGGGGCGGACGACCATGACGTGGACGCCCGTCCCGTGCAGCGCGTCGCCCAGGCCCTGCGCGAACGCGTCGAGGCCCGCCTTGCTGGAGCCGTAGATGAAGTTCGCGCGGCGGGCGCGTTCCCCGGCGACGGAGGAGAGGACGACGAGGGAGCCGTGGCCCTGCGTCTGGAGCGCGCGGGCCGCGACCAGGCCGGAGGTGACGGCACCGGTGTAGTTCGTCTGCGCCACGCGCGCGGCGGCGAGGGGCTCGCGCTCGTCGCTGGCCTGGTCCCCGAGCACGCCGAACGCGAGCAGCACGACGTCGATGTCGCCCTCCGCGAAGACCTTGCCGAGGGCTGTCTCGTGCGACTCGGCGTCGAGGGCGTCGAAGGGGACGGTGCGGACGTCGGCGCCGAGCACACGGAGGTCCGCGGCGGCGGCCTCCAGCGCGGGGGAGGGGCGCCCGGCGAGCCACACCGTACGCGCGCGCCGGGCGATCAGGCGGCGGGCGGTGGCGAGGGCGATCTCGGAGGTGCCGCCGAGGATCAGGAGGGACTGGGGGAGGCCGAAGGCGTCTTTCACGGGGGCTCCTAGCTGGGCGGGGGCGCGGGGGCGCGGGGGTGGGGCTCTCGGGGCCTCTCGCGGGGCCCCTGGAGCTTGCGGGGCCTCTCGCGGGACCTTGGGGGGCTTGCGGGGCCTCTCACAGGGCCCTGGGGCGTGCGGGGGCGGCGATCTCCGGGCCTTCAGAGGCTCAACCGGCGTGCGAGGTCCGACACGAACACCCCGCGCGGGTCCAGCTGGGCCCGCAGTTCGCGGAAGGCGTCCGCGCGCGGGTACATCGCCGTGAGGAGGTCGGGCCGCAGGCGTGAGTCCTTGGCCAGGTACACCCGGCCCCCCGCCCCGGCGACCTCCTCGTCCAGCTCGTCCAGGAACGCCGCGAGGCCGGGCAGGGCGGCCGGGATGTCCAGGGCGAGGGTCCACCCGGGGCGCGGGAAGGAGAGCCAGCCGGGGTCGGACTCGCCGAACCGCTTGAGGACGGCGAGGAAGGACGGGCAGCGGCGCCCGGAGATGCGGTGGACGATCCGGCGCAGGGCTTCCTCCCGGCCGTGTCCGACGACGAACTGGTACTGCACGAAGCCGCCCCGGCCGTAGATCCGGTTCCAGTGCGGGACGCCGTCCAGGGGGTGGAAGAACGCCGGGATGCGCTGGAGTTCACCGGCACGCGCGCGCGGGGCGCGCCGGTACCAGAGCTCGTTGAACAGGCCGACGGTCGTGCGGGTGAGGAGGCCGCCGGGGACGAAGGAGGGGGCGGCGGGGAGCCGGGACGTACGGAAGGCGAGCGGCTCTCCGCGCGTGCGCGCGGGCAGCGCGTCCAGCGGCGCGTGGTCCCCGCGCGTGAGGACCGCCCGCCCGGTCGACGCCCCGCGCGCGAGGAGGTCGATCCAGGCGACGGAGTACCGGTGGTGCCGGTCGCCCTCGGTGAGGCGGGCCATCAGGTCGTCGAGGTCGGCGGCGCGTTCCGTGTCGACGGCCATCAGGGACGTCTCGACGGGTTGCAGGCGCACGCGCGCGGTGAGGATCACGCCGGTCAGGCCCATGCCGCCGGCGGTCGCGTCGAACAGGGGCGTGCCCTGGCGGACCGTACGGATCGTGCCGTCCGCCGTGAGCAGCTCGAACGACGGGACGTGGCGGGCGAAGGAGCCGGACGCGTGGTGGTTCTTGCCGTGGATGTCCGCGCCGATCGCGCCGCCGACGGTGACGTACCGGGTCCCCGGGGTGACCGGCACGAACCAGCCGAGCGGGAGGAGGACCTCCATCAGGCGGTGCAGGGAGATCCCCGCGTCGCACAGGACGATCCCCTCGGAGGCGTCGATCGCGTGGACCCGGTCGAGGCCGGTCATGTCCAGGACGGCGCCGCCGGCGTTCTGCGCGGCGTCGCCGTACGCCCGCCCCAGGCCCCTGGGGATGCCGCCCCGGGGTCCCGCACCCCGGACGGCCTCAACGGCCTCCTCGTAGGTCTCTGGGCGGATCAGACGGGCCGTTGAGGGGGCGGTGCGGCCCCATCCGGTCACGGAAACGGTCTCGGCAGCCATGCCGGTGACCGTAGCGCCCCTATTTGTCCGGAAACCTCGTCAACATCAAATCCCCTCCCCGAAATGGGTGATAAATGGGATTTCGCCCAATATTGCCGGTCCTGCGGCCGTTCGGGCGTGAACAGTGGGCTGATATGGACGAGAACTACGACCGGCGCCTGCTCACCGCGCTCCACGCGCGCGGCGCCGATCCCCGGGTCGCGAACGCCGCGCGCGCCCTGTCGTGGGCCGGCGAGCACGGGGCGGTGTGGATCGCCGCGGGCCTCGCCGGCGCCGCCCTCGACGGAGGCCGGCGCGACGCCTGGCTGCGGGCGACGGCCCTGTGCGCGGGCGCGCACGCGCTGAGCGTCGGCGCGAAACGCGTCGTACGGCGCCCCCGGCCCTCCCACGTGCGCGCGCTGGTCCGCACCGCCGGGCGCCACTCCTTCCCCAGCTCCCACGCGACGTCCGCCGCCGCTGCCGCGTACGCGTACGGGGCGCTCGGCGTGTACGCCGTCGCCCCTGTGGCCGTCGCGATGTGCGTGTCCCGGCTGGTCGTCGGCGTGCACTATCCGTCGGACGTCGCCGCGGGGGCGGTGCTCGGTGTCGTCACCGCGCGCGTGGGGGCGCGGTGGATGCGGGGCGTTCCCGGATGACGCAGACGGCGCCCGAACTCCATGAGCAGCGCAGACGACAGGTGCCTTCGGCCGCTCCGCCGCGCGGGGGCCTCCTCGTCGGCCTGCTGCGCACCGCCCGGCCCAAACAGTGGGTCAAGAACGTCCTCGTCGTCGCCGCGCCGGCCGCCGCCGGGCGGCTCCTGTCCTGGCACGCGGTCACGCAACTCGCCCTCGTCTTCGCCCTGTTCACCGCCTGCGCGGCGGCCGTCTACCTCGTCAACGACGCGCGCGACGCCGACGCGGACCGGGCCCACCCCACGAAACGCCTGCGGCCCGTCGCCGCCGGACAGGTCCCCGTACCCCTCGCGTACGCCGTGGGCGGCCTTCTCGCGGCCTTCGGCCCCCTCCTGGCGCTCCGGCTCACCACACCCGGCGTCGCGGCCCTCCTGGCGGCGTACGTGGCCATGCAGCTCGCGTACTGCGTCAGCCTCAAGCACGTCCTCGTCGTCGACCTCGTCGTCGTCTCGACCGGGTTCCTCATGCGGGCCACCGCCGGAGGGCTCGCGCTCGGCATCCCGCTGTCCCGGTGGTTCCTCATCACCACCGGGTTCGGGGCGCTGTTCATGGTCGCCGCCAAGCGGTACTCCGAGGCCGTGCAGATGGCCGGGAAGGCGGGGGCCACGCGCGCGCTGCTGAGCGAGTACACGACCGGCTACCTGCGGTTCGTGTGGCAGCTCGCCGCCGGGGTCGCCGTCCTCGGGTACTGCCTGTGGGCGCTGGAGGGCGAGAGCGGCGCCAGCGCCCTGCCGTGGCGTCAACTGTCCATGGTCGCCTTCACCCTGGCGGTGCTGCGGTACGCCGTCTTCGCGGACCGGGGGAGCGCCGGGGAGCCCGAGGAGGTCGTCCTCGGGGACCGCGCGCTCGCGCTGATCGGCGTCGCGTGGGTCGCCATGTACGGGCTCGCGGTGGCCCAGTGGTGACGAACCCCGGTTCCGGGGAACCCGGACGGGGATGTCCGTCCCCCGGTGAGGCAGAGTTCCGATCATGGACTGGCTGAAGAGGCTCCCCGTCGTCGGGCCGCTCGCCGTGCGGCTGGCGGCCACGCACGCGTGGCGGTCGTACGAGCGGCTCGACAAGGTGAAGTGGACGCGGCTCGCCGCCGCGATGACGTTCGTCAGCTTCGTCTCGCTGTTCCCGCTGCTGACGCTGGCCGCCGCCGTCACGGCCGCCGCCCTCAGCGACGACCAGCAGAAGCGCCTCGAAGACCGCATCGCCGACCAGGTACCCGGCATCTCCGGACAGCTCGACGTCGCGTCCCTCGTCCAGAACGCCGGCACGGTCGGCCTCATCGCGGGCGCGGTCCTGCTCTTCACCGGCCTCGGCTGGGTCACCCAGATACGGGACTGCCTGCGCGCGGTCTGGGAACTCCCCGACGACGACGGCAACCCCGTCCTGATCAAGGCCAAGGACGCGGGAGTCCTCGTGGGCTTCGGCGGCGCGGTCCTGGTGACCTTCGCCGCGTCCACGGTCGCCACCTGGGCCGTCGGCGCCCTCGCGGACGCCCTGGGCCTGGACGAACACGGCTGGGGCAGTGCCCTCCTGCGCGTGGCCGCGTTCGCGGTGGCGGTCCTGGCGGACTTCCTGCTCCTCCTCTACGTCCTGACCCTCCTCCCGGGCGCCGACCCCCCGCGCCGCCGCCTCCTCCAGGCGGCGCTGATCGGCGCCCTCGGCTTCGAACTCCTCAAGCTCCTCCTGAGCGGCTACCTCCAGGGCGTCGCCACGAAGACGATGTACGGCGCCTTCGGCGTCCCCGTGGCCCTCCTGCTGTGGATCAACCTGACGGCGAAGCTGGTCCTGTACTGCGCGGCGTGGACGGCGACACCGAGCGCGGGCGCGCAGGAGCCGGAGGAGACGCAAGGGGCGCAGGGGGCGGAGAAGACGGAGGGGGCCTGAGGGGCGAACCCCTCAGGAGGAACCCGGCGTCTCCTCGGCTTCGGCGCCCGCGCGCGAGGCCCTCCGCGAAGGCCACTTGCGGTTGACCAGAAACACACCCCCCGCGAGCAGGACCAGGACCCCGCCCGCGATGGCCATCGCCGTCCCCATGCCGCCGGAGGCGTCCGCGGCCGTCTTCGCGGCGACCGGGGAACCCGACGCGTCTCCCGCGCCTCCCGCCTGGCCCGTCGCCTCGGGGGAGGGCGACCCGTTCGCTGAGCCCTGCTGGGGGGCGGCGTTCTTCGGGGGGACCAGTTCGCCGATGGGGCGGGTCTTGCCGGCCGCCTGGAAACCCCAGTCCAGGAGGGCGGCGGTCTCCTTGTAGACCTCGTTGTGGGCTTCCTTCGAGGGGTTCATCACGGTGACCAGGAGGACCCTGCCCGCCCGTTCCGCCACGCCCGTGAAGGTCGCGCCCGCGTTCGTCGTGTTGCCGTTCTTGACGCCCGCGATGCCCGGGTACTGGGGGAGGTCCCGGTCGCCGCTGAGGAGACGGTTCGTGTTCTGGATCTCGAAGGGGGTGCGGGTCACCTTGCCCGTCTTCGCGTCCTTCTTCGTCTCGCCGGGGAACTTCGCCTTGACCGTCGACGCGTACTCCCGGAAGTCCTTCTTCTGGAGGCCGGAGCGGGCGATGAGGGTGAGGTCGTAGGCGGAGGAGACCTGGCCGGGGGAGTCGTACCCGTCCGGAGAGACGACGTGCGTGTCGAGTGCCTGGAGCTCCTCCGCGTGCGCGTTCATCTCGGCCACCGTCGCGGGGATGCCGCCGTTCATCGCGGACAGGACGCGTACCGCGTCGTTCCCGGAGCGCAGGAACACCCCGAGCCACAGGTCGTGGACGGTGTAGGTCTCGTTCTCCTTTATGCCGACGGTGCTGGAACCGGCGCCCATGCCGGACAGCTCGGCCGGTGCCACCTTGTGCTGGGTCGTCCTGGGGAACCGCGGCAGCACCGTGTCCGCGAACAGCATCTTCATCGTGCTGGCCGGCGGCAGCCGCCAGTGCGCGTTGTGCGCCGCGAGCACGTCCCCCGACTCCGCGTCGGCGACGATCCAGGACCGCGCGGTGATGTCCTTGGGCAGCACGGGCGCCCCGCCCGCGAGATCGGCCTGGGTCCCCGGCAGCCCCAGGCGCGCACCCCCGACGGTGGACATGCGCGCGGGCGGCGTCACGGAGGGGGCCGGCGAGGGACTGGGCGCGGCGTGACCGAAGGGCGCGGTGAGCGAGGCGGTCGCGAGCGTGGCGGCGGTGACCGTCAGGGTTCGCCTGACGGCCCGTTTCATGGGTGCGGGCACGACGCCGAACGTACCCGCCGGTCCCGCGGAAGTCCCACCGCGCTCCCCACCCGCCTCCGGGAACCGGACACCCGACGGCGATACTGGGCGCATGAAGCTCACCCGCCCCCTGTCGTGGTTCCTGCTCGCCTTCGGGGTCTGGTCGTGGGTCATCTGGGTCACTTTCGTGAAGAATCTGATCAAAGACGGCAGCGGCCTGGCGTTCGACGACGGACATCCCACGGCGTACTTCTGGGTGCACCTGACGCTCGCGGTGGTGTCCTTCGTATTGGGGACGGCCATCGGGCTCATCGGGTTGCGTTCCCTGCGCGCGCTGCGCGCCACGTCGTAGCGGATCGAGCCGGGCAAGTGGCCTGCGGAGCAAGGGGTTTACGACCGTCATGGTGATCGTCTTCGGCGCGCTCGCGCTGGCCGTCCTGGTGACCGGCAACTGGTACCTGTGGCGCCGGCTGTTCCGCGACACGACGCGCGGCCCCGGCTGGGTGCGCCGCGCGGGCGCCGTCCTCGTCGTGGGCGGCTGGGTCCTCGCGATCACGGCTCTGGCCGCCGAGCGCGCGGGGGCGCCGTTCCGGCTGCAACAGGTCCTGGCCTGGCCGGGTTTCCTGTGGCTGGCGGTGGCGATGTACCTGCTGCTGGCGGTCCTGGCGGGGGAGGCCGTACGCCCGCTGCTGCGGCTGTTCCTGGACCGGCGGGCGGCGAGGCGGCTCGCGGATGCCGCCCCCGAGCCCCTGAAGGCCCCTCAGGAGCCCGCGCGGACCCTCTCCGAGGTCCCGGCCTCACCGGACACCCCGAAGGGCCCTGAGGCCGCACCGGCGACTTCGGCACCCGAGGGAACCGCCGACACCCCTGAACCCGCCGCGTCCGGCCCCACCCGCCGCCTCTTCGTCTCCCGCGTCGTCGCCGGTGCCGCCGCCACCGCCGCCGTCGGCACCGTCGGCCACGGCACCTACGGCGTCCTGCGGGGCCCGAAGGTGAAACGCGTCACGGTCCCTCTGGCGAAGCTCCCGCGCGCCGCGCACGGCTACCGCATCGCGGTCGTGAGCGACATCCACCTCGGCCCGGTCCTGGGCCGGGGCTTCGCGCAGAAGGTCGTCGACACGATCAACGGCACCCAGCCCGACCTGATCGCGGTGGTCGGCGACCTGGTGGACGGCAGCGTCAAGGACCTCGGCCCGGCAGCCGCCCCCCTGGCCCAACTGAAGGCCAGGCACGGCAGCTTCTTCGTCACGGGCAACCACGAGTACTTCTCCGGCGCCGAGCAGTGGATCGAGGAGGTCCGCCGCCTCGGCATCCGCCCCCTGCTGAACGAGCGCACCGAACTCCCCTGGTTCGACCTCGCCGGGGTCAACGACCTCGCGGGCGAGAGCGAGGGCCAGGGCCCGGACTTCGCGAAGGCGCTCGGCGACCGCGACACCGCGCGCACCGCCGTCCTCCTCGCCCACCAGCCCGTGCAGATCCACGACGCGGTGGACCACGGCGTGGACCTCCAGCTCTCGGGCCACACGCACGGCGGCCAGCTCTGGCCGGGCAAGTACGTCGCCGCGCTGGCCAACCCCACGGTCTCCGGCCTGGAGCGCTACGACGACACGCAGCTGTACGTGTCCAACGGCGCGGGCGCCTGGGGCATGCCCACGCGCGTGGGCGCGCAGTCCGACGTCACGGTGATCGAACTGGCGTCCCTCAGGGCCTGAACCACCCCACATCTGTGAGGGAACTGTGAAACCGGACCGAAACAACTGTTCGGGTAAGTTCTCTCTCATCTCATCCGATTAGCCTTCCCTGGGCGAAACCGTGTGTGATTAGGTGAGCCGGCCATTCAGGGGAGTGGCCTCTTTTTCGTAAGGCTGGGCCCGTTCACCGGGCCTGGGGAGGCAGGGCACCACCATGCGATCTGTTCGCATGCGGATCATCGCGGCGCTCGCCGTACTGGCCGCTGTCGGCGTGGGCGGCTGGCAGCTGCTGCCGTCGTCGGGCAGCGGCGACGGCGACGCCATCGTGGTCGGCACGACCGACTCGATCACGTCCCTCGACCCGGCGGGCTCGTACGACTCGGGCTCCTGGGCGCTGTACAGCAACATCTACCAGTCGCTGCTGACCTTCGCGCCGGGCGGCGTCCAGCCCGTCCCGGACGCGGCCAAGAGCTGCGCCTTCCAGGGCGGCGGGCTGACGACGTACGCGTGCGAGCTGCGCGACGACCTGAAGTTCCCGAGCGGGCGCAAGGTCACGCCGAAGGACGTCAAGTACTCGATCGACCGCATCAAGAAGATCAACTCCGAGGTCGGTCCCGCGCCCTTGCTGTCGACCCTCAAGTCGGTCGACGCGGACGACGACACCGTCACCTTCCACCTGTCGTCCGCCGACGCGACGTTCCCGTTCAAGCTGGCGACCGGCGTCGGCTCGATCGTCGACAGCACCAAGTACCCCGAGAACAAGCTCCGCACGGACGACGCCATCGACGGCACCGGCCCGTACACGATCACCGGGTACACCAAGGACGAGCGGATCGACCTCAAGCCCAACCCCGACTACAAGGGCGCCTTCAAGACCGGCGAACCCGTCGAGCTGAAGTACTACAAGGACTCCGCGCAGCTGGAGAGCGCCTGGAAGGCGAAGGACGTCTCCGTCGCCACCCGGCAGCTCCCGCCGAAGATGCTCGCCTCCCTCAACGCCAGCGACCCCGACCAGCGGGTCACCGAGGCGGAGAGCTCCGAGACGCGCAACCTGTACTTCAACACCCGCGCCGGCTCCCCGCTGCACGACGCGCGCGTGCGCAGGGCCGCCGCCTGGCTGATCGACCGCGAACAGCTCGCGACGACCGTGTACGACGGCACCGTCGACCCGCTGTACTCGCTGATCCCGACCGGCATCACCGGCCACGCCACGTCGTTCTTCGACGCCTACCCCAAGCCGGACGTCGACAAGGCCAAGGCCCTCCTGCGGGCCGCCGGCGTCTCCACGCCCGTCACGATCACCTACGGCTACGGCAAGCGGGGCGTCGCCGAGCAGGAGACCGCCGCGGTGAAGGCCCAGCTGGAGGCGGGCGGCCTGTTCAAGGTGGACGTCAAGGC
Organism: Streptomyces niveiscabiei; assembly: GCF_033794345.1. Taxonomy (NCBI): domain Bacteria; kingdom Bacillati; phylum Actinomycetota; class Actinomycetes; order Kitasatosporales; family Streptomycetaceae; genus Streptomyces; species Streptomyces niveiscabiei. The sequence continues at coordinate 40,483 of NZ_JARAYJ010000018.1, read as the reverse complement.
GTACGAGTGGACCGACTTCCAGAAGCAGTGGGCCACCGGCAAGCTCGACGCGTACCCCGTCGGCTGGGTCGCCGACTACCCGGACGCCGACACCTTCGCCGCGCCCCTCGTCGGCAGCGACTCCACCATGAACACCGGCTACAGCAGCAAGGCCGTCGACAAGCTCATCCTCGACAGCCAGCAGTACGCCGACCGCAGCCGCGTCTCCGACGACTTCCGCCGCCTCCAGGACGACGTCGCCCAGGACGCGCCCGTCATCCCGCTGTGGCAGCGCAAGGAGTACGTCGTCGCCACCGAGGACGTCGGCGGCAGCCAGTACCTTGCGGACGGCAACGGCGTGTTCCGGCTGTGGAGCCTCAACTGGATCTAGCCTCAGCGGCATTCCGTACGGCACCCCGGGAACTCCGGGGTGCCGTCGTCCGTTTCAGGAGCAGGCCGGACGCTCGGGCAGCTCCACCGTCGCCGTCAGCCCCTCACCGGGCGCCGTGCGGACGCTGATCGTGCCGTCGTGGGACTCCACCGCCCGCTGGACGATCGCGAGCCCGAGGCCGCTGCCCGCCGCGCTGCCGGTGCGGAAGAAGCGGTCGAAGACGCGGGCGGCGTTCTCCGCGGACAGGCCAGGCCCCTGGTCGGCGACGGTCAGGGTGATCCGGTCGCCCGAGCGCCGCGCCGAGAGGTGCACGGGCACGTCGGCGGGCGTATGGGTGCGCACGTTGGCGACGAGGTTGCCGAGGATCTGCCGCAGCCCCGACTCGTCCGCCTGGAGCAGCAGGGTGCCCGAGGCGTCCACGGTCACCGGGCGCGCCGGCTGCTGGGCGCGCAGGTCCTGCGCCGCGTCCCGCACCAGGCGCGTCACGTCGACGGGCCGCAGCCGCAGCTCCGGGTGCTGGTCGAGGCGGGCCAGCGTGAGGAGCTCGTCCACGAGGCGGCCCATCCGGTCGACCTCGGCGTTCATCCGGTCCCAGGAGCGCCGCCGCTCCTCCTCCTCGCGCAGCATCCCCTTGTCGTACAGCTGGAGGTACCCCCGGATCGCCGCGAGCGGGGTGCGCAGCTCGTGCGAGGCGTCCGCGACGAACGACCGGAGCTGGGCGGCGCTGCGCTCGCGCGTGCGGTACGCGGTCTCCACCTGGTGCAGCATCGAGTTGAGGGCGAGGCGCAGCTGTTCGACCTCCTGCGTGGCATCGCAGCTGGACGGCACCCGGCGCGTCAGATCGCCCTCCGCTATCGCCGACGACGTCTCCACCATGTCCTCCAGGGGCCGCATCCGCCGCCGCACGTTGAACAGGGTCAGACACGCCAGCAGCGCCAGCAGCAGCGTCCCGACGGCGAGATCGGCCTTCAGCGCCTTCGCCATGCCCTTGTGGAGGCCGTCGGTGGAGGTCGCCATCAGGACGTACGTGCCGTCCCGCAGGCGCGTCGCCGTCGCCCGGTAGGGGGCGCCGTGCAGGTCGACGTCCTGCGGGGAGCTGTGCCGGACGAGCCCGGCGGGCGCGCCGACCGCCTTCGCGATCCCCTTCTGCGCCTCGGTCGGCTGGATGCCGAACAGCGGCAGCGCGCTCCCCCCGGCGTCGACGGCGGCGAACACCGAGTCCGGCGTGGCCTGTTCGCGCTCCGCCTCGGGCAGCACCTGGTCGCTGATGAACGCCAGCACGGTCAGCGAGTCGACGTCCCGCAGGGTGAGCCGCGAACTCTCCAGCGAGGAGCGCGTCTTGGTCAGCCCGGAGTCGATCTGGCCGATCAGGTAGTGCCGCATCGCCATCAGGCTGACGGCCGTCGCCGCCGTGATCCCGAGGGCGAGCAGCGCGACGTTCGCCAGCGTCAGCTTCACCCGCAGGGAACGCATCGCCCACGCGCGCGGGAGGCCCATCACGCCAGCCCGTAGCCGACGCCGCGCCGCGTGGTGATCACCGGCGGGCCCAGGGCGGCCAGTTTGCGCCGCAGATAGCTGATGTACGTCTCGACGACCGTCGATTCGGGCGGCGTGTGCTCGTACTGCCAGACGTGGCGCAGGAGTTGCTCCTTGGGGACGACCCGGCCGCCGTTGCGCACCAGGAACCGCAGCAGCGCGTACTCCGTCGGCGTCAGCTCCACCGTGCGCCCCGCGCGGTGCACGCTGTACGTCGTCTCGTCGAGCTCCAGGTCGCCGTAGCGCAGGGGCGGACGCTGCTGGAGGACGTCGGCCGCGCGCGTGCGCCGTAGCACCGCGCCGATGCGCGCGACGACGACGTCGATGTCGAACGGCTTGGTGATGTAGTCGTCGCCGAAGCCGAGCGCGCCCACGATCTCGGCGGGCGAGTCCCGCGCCGTCAGGAACACGATCGCCAGGTCGGCGCGGCGGGCGCGCAGTTCGCGGCCCAGGGCGCGGCCGTCGCCGTCCGGGAGGATCACGTCCAGGAGCGCCACGTCGGGGCGGGTGCGGCCGGCGAGGGCGAGCGCCTCGCGGACCGTGCCCGCGACCATCACCTCGAAGCCGTGGAAGCGCAGGGCGATGGCGAGGACGTCCGCGATGCTCGGCTCGTCCTCCACGACCAGCACGGTGCCAGGGGCCGTCGTCATGTCCCCAGTATCGACGGCGACTTGGCCGCCGCGCGGGGTTTCTCTTTGGAGTTCCTTGAGAGTCATGGCCAGTGGATGTCCAGCCGCGCGTGCTCCTGTCGATGCTGTCGGTCAGGACCTGGGGGACCGACCGAACCGACCGACATCGAAGAGGAGTTGAAGCGTGGCGGCATTGGCACGCTGGTGCTACCGGCACCGGCTGGTGGTCCTGTTGCTGTGGGTGGGGGCACTGTTCGGCATGGGGTTCACGGCGTCGGCCGCCGGAACCGATTACGCGAACGTCTTCTCGCTACCGGACACGGACTCCAAGAAGGCGTACGACCTGATGGAGAAGGCGTTCCCCGCGCGCGCGGGCGACACCGACACCGTCGTGTGGAAGACCGACAGCGGCAGCGTCCGCGACGACGCCGTACGGCAGCGGATCGAGCCCGCGCTGAAGGAGATCGCGGCGATGGACGGCGTCGGTGACGTCGCCGGGCCGTACGCGGGCGCGGGCGGGGCGGCGCAGATCAGCCGCGACGGGAGGATCGCCTACGCGCAGGTGACGTTCACCAAGCAGGCCAACGAGGTGCCCAAGGAGCTCATCGAGAAGGTCGTGGACGCCGCTCAGAAGGCCGAACAGGGCGGCCTGAAGGTCGAGCTGGGGGGCCAGGCCATCCAGCGTGTCCAGGAGCCGCCCACGGGCCTCGCCGAGATGGTCGGGCTCGCCGCCGCGGCCATCGTCCTGTTCCTCGCGTTCGGCTCGTTCTTCGCGATGCTCCTGCCGATCGCCATCGCGGTCTTCGGCGTCGGCATGGGCCTGTTCGGCACGCAGCTCCTCAGCCACACCACGAACATCCCCGACCTGGCGCCCCTGCTGGCCTCCCTGATCGGCCTCGGCGTCGGCATCGACTACGCCCTGTTCATCGTCACCCGCCACCGCAAGGGCGTCCTGCGCGGCCTCGACCCCGAGGAGTCGGCGGTCACCGCCCTCAACACCTCGGGGCGCGCCGTCCTGTTCGCGGGCGGCACCGTCTGCATCGCGCTGGCCGGGATGCTCGTCACCAACCTGCGCTTCCTCGACGGCGTCGTCATCGGCACGTCCCTGACGGTCGTCCTCAGCGTCCTCGCGGCGACGACCCTGCTGCCCGCGCTCCTCGGGTTCCTCGGGACGCGTGTGCTCAGCCGCAAGCAGCGGCGCCGGCTCGCGGCCTCCGGACCCGAGCCGGAGGTGACGAGCGGGCCCGCCGCGCGCTGGTCCACGCAGGTCCAGCGGCGGCCCCGGTCCATCGCGGCCCTCGCCCTCGCCGTCATGGTCGTCCTCGCGCTGCCGGTGCTGTCGCTGCGGCTCGGCGCCACCGACCAGGGCAACGACGACACGACCACGACGACCCGCCAGGCCTACGACCTCCTCGCCGAGGGCTTCGGGCCCGGGTTCAACGGGCCGCTCCAGGTCGTCGCCGAGGGCGGGGACACGGCCGCGCTCGTGCGGGGCATCTCGTCCACGGAGGGTGTCGCGCGGGTCGCCGCGCTGCCGCCGGCCGGCGGCGTCACCGTCGTCCAGGTCGTGCCGACGACCTCCCCGCAGTCCCGGGAGACCGACGAGCTGATCGACACCCTGCGCGACCGCGTCATCCCGCAGGCGGGCGCGCAGGCGCACGTGGGCGGTGTCACGGCCGTCTCCAAGGACTTCGCGACCGTCACCGGCGACCGGCTGCCGCTGTTCGTCGCCACGATCATCGGGCTCGGGTTCCTGCTGCTCCTGGTGGCGTTCCGGTCGCTGGTCGTGCCGCTCACGGCGGCCGTCATGAACCTCATCGCCGCCGCGGCCTCGTTCGGCGTCCTGGTGGCGATCTTCCAGTGGGGCTGGGGCCTCGAACTGCTGGGCCTCGGCAAGGAAGGGCCCATCAACGCCTTCCTCCCCGTCATCATGCTGTCCCTGCTCTTCGGCCTCTCCATGGACTACCAGGTCTTCCTCGTCAGCCGTATGCACGAGGAGTGGGTCAACACCCGCGACAACGCGCGCGCGGTACGCGTCGGCCTCGCCGAGACCTCCCGCGTCATCAACTCCGCCGCGCTCATCATGGTGTGCGTGTTCCTCGCGTTCGTCCTCAGCGGGGACGCCGGGGCCGCGATGGCGGGCGTCGGCCTCGCGGTCGCCGTCGCCCTCGACGCGTTCGTCCTGCGCACGGCACTGGTCCCCGCGGCGATGCACCTGCTGGGTACGTCGAACTGGTGGCTCCCGGCGTGGCTGGAGAAGCGCCTGCCGCACCTCGCGGTCGAGCCCCAGGAGTCCTCGCCGGCGGTCGCCCCGGACGGCCCCGCCTCCGTCGTCCACGGCTTCGTCCGCGACCCGGAGGGCGCCCCCGTCGCCGGCGCCGCGGTCACCCTCCTCTCCTCAGGAGGAGGCCGCCAGCTCGACCACGTCACCACCCTGGCCGACGGCTCCTACGTCCTCGCCGTCCCGGCACCGGGCACCTACCTCCTGGCGGTCACCGCGCCCGCGTACGGCTCGACCGCGCGGCACGTGAACGTGGGGGAGGGGCCGGTGGTGCAGGACGTGGAGCTGCGGGAGGGGGAGGTGGACGCGGTCAGTTAGCCCTTGGGCTGCCCGGCTTCGATGATCTGGCCGACGTCGAGGGTGACTTCGGCGCCGATCGAGTCGGGCAGCGTGACCGTCTCGCCGGGGGCGTGTACGCGGTGGACGCCGTACCCGCCCTCGGACGGCTCGGTCAGGACGTGGAGCCGCTGGTGCTTGCGGTCGACGACGACGTACACGGGCACCCTGGCCTCGGCGTAGGCGCCGACCTTGGCCTTGAGGTCGTTCTTCCAGTTTCCGGAGGTGACCTCCAGGACGAGGCGGAAGCAGACCGGGTCGTACGCGTTCCTCTCGATGAGGTGGTCGTCGATGCCGGCGTCCACGACCGCCAGATCCGGGATGACGTAGTCCTCGGCGGCGGGTAGCCAGAGACTGATGCCCTGGTGAACTTCCGAGTCGCCGTCGTCCAGTCCGGCTGCGATGAACGGACGCATCAACTTGGTCAGCGCGCGCGAATGAGCAGCATCCGGTGAAGGTGTCACGAGGAGATGGCCTCCGAGGATCTCGACGCGGTAGCCCGGATGGCGTTCCATGATCTCGTCGGCGATGGTGACGAGGGAGAACGGCTTTTCGGGGACGGTCGAGAAGAACTCGTCGTCGAAAGGCTGCTCGACGGATGCTGCGGACATCACGTGCCTCCCATGGGCTGGTGTCGAGGGCATCATCGTAGACAGACGGCGTCCCCGATGTCCGAATGAGTTACTTGATCAAAAGTGATCATTTGTCGCTCCCCTTCGGTCCCGGGTCCGGCAGCATTCTCGTCATCCCCGGCAGGAAGTCCGTGAACAGTTCGTGCACCTCGCGCACCAGCGGGCGCAGGACCCGGAAGCGGGACAACGCCACTCCGCGTGCGGTCAGGCGGGCTCCCCGTTCCGCCAGGCGGTAGCTGCGTTCTCTGTTCGGGGTGCGGTCGAAGATCCAGTAGAGGACCAGGCCCATCTGGGAGAGCCACATCAGCTCGGGGAGGACGTCCTTCAGGTCGTCCGCGACCTTCGTCTTCGTGGCGCCCCGCAGGATTTCCCGGTGGACCGAGATCGCCTCCTCGCGCGCGTGCTCCGATTCGGGGGAGAAGGGGCTGAGGGGGCTGTCGGGATCCGCCGCGTTCTTGAAGAACTGGACCGCGAACTCGTGGTACGGCGTCGCGAGGTCGAGCCACAGGCGCAGGACCCCGGCGAGGCGGGCCTCGAAGTCGGTCTCGCGGGCGAGGAGGGGGCGGACGGCGGCGCGGTGCTCGGCGGCGAGCCGGTCGTAGAACCCCTGGATGAGGTGTTCCTTGCCGGCGAAGTAGTAGTACGCGTTGCCGACGGAGACCCCCGCCTCCTGGGCGATGGCCCGCATGGTCGTCTTGTCGTACCCGCGCTCCTGGAAGAGCCGCATGGCGGTCTCCAGGATGAGCGCACGGGTCTGTTCGGACTTGCTGGGGGCTGCGGCGGGGCCGTCGTTGTTCGCGGACACGGTCGCGAGCCTAGTCAGTGGGGCAGGAGTCGCTGTCACAGACATACATCCAGCCCAGGGAGGGGCGGTACACCCACCCGCCGGCACCGTCGTACGCCCCGCCGCCCCACTCCTCGCCCCGCTCGTACGCCGGGTCCCCCCACCCCCGCTCCCGCAGCCGCGCGGCGACCAGCACCGCCTTGCGGGCCAGCCGCCGCCCCGACGGCGTGCTGAGCCGGTGCGCGAGGGGCCGGTGCTCGCGCAGCGCCCACAGGACGACGACCCAGGCGTCGGCGCCCCGGTAGAGCTGGCCGCTGTCGCCGACGACGGTGATCTCGGTGAGCGTGAGCCCGTGGTCGAGGCCGGGGAAGAGGGCGCGGGCGGCGTCGGAGGCGGCCGGCACGAGGTCCAGCGGGACGAGCTGGGGCTGGCGGGCCAGCCAGCCGCTGAGCGCGCGGCACAGGCCGCACTCCGCGTCGTACAGGACGGTCAGCCGGCGGACCGGGACGCGCGCGGCGTCCCGGTCGGCGGTGGCCGTGCGGCCGGTGTCCGGTTCGGTGCTCACGCCTGGGCCGGCTTCGTCGGCGCGACCCACGCGCGCGGGGCGACCGGCGGCACGTCCTCGCGCTCCAGCATGCCCCGGCGCCGGATGCGGCTCAGGACGTACACGTTGCCCAGGTGCATCGCGCCGAGGACCAGCAGGACCACGCCGAGCTTCGTCGACAGGGCCTCGAAGATCTCCCGTGTGTTCGACAGGGCTTCGTCGCCGCTCAGGTAGAGGGCGACGAAGCCCAGGTTCACGAGGTAGAAGCCGACCACCAGGAGGTGGTTCACCGCGTCGGCGAGCTTCTCGTCGCCGCGCAGCACGTCCGCGAGGAAGACCCGGCCGTTGCGGCTGAGGGTCCGGGCGACCCAGACGGTCAGCGCGATGCTGACGGCCAGGTAGACGACGTATGCGATGACTGTGCGGTCCATGTCCCCACCACTTTCTTGAACGCGTTCAAAACGCTGTCGTGGATGACTGTAGACCTGTTTTTGAACACGTTCAACATGGCTCGGCGGCTGGGGGTTCCGCCGGGTTCAGCGCCTCGCCAGCTCCGGGCGCTTCGTGTAGTCCGTGAAGCCGACGACGTTGCCCCAGGGGTCGGCGATCTCCACCGTCCAGCCCGTCGCCACGGACGCCGGTTCGTCGATCGCGGCGACACCCGCCGCCGCGAGCCTGCGCGCCGCCGCGCGCGCGTCCGGGACCTCCACCCACACGCGCGCGCAGCCCCACGGCGGCGGGCGGTGGCCCAGCGCCTCCTCCTCCCGCAGCAGGATGCCCGGCGTCTCCCGGCCCACCTTCAGCGAGGCGAGCCCGCCCTCGTCGAACCTGAACCCCACCGTGAACCCGGCGCGCTCGTAGAAACCCACCGCCTCGGCCAGATCCCCGACCGGCAGCAGCACGTTGTCGAACCCGAGCAGCTCGTACGACTCGTCATCAGACATAACGTCACAATAGGTGTGATACGGGCTGGATCGGATGATTGTCAGTGGTGGCTCGTAGAGTCGAACGCATGCGCACACCTCGCTCGTACTCGGACCGCATCGCCCACCGCGCCGCCGCCGGCGCGGTGGAAGGAGTGGTGGAGGAGGTGTTGCGGGCGGCCGTCGTGAGCCGGGGGGTGTGGCACGCGGCGTGGGCAGAGATCCCGGACCGGCTCGCCGCGCTGCCCGCCGACCGGCGGCGGGACCTGCTGCGGGCGCTGGCGGAGCGGTATCCGGAACTGGACGGGCCGAACCGGCTCGGGCCGGGGGTGATCGGGGCCCGTACGGAGATCCGGTGCGGGGTGCTCGTCCTGAGCCTGCGGGTGGCCGGCGCCGACCTCCCCGACCCCCTCGCCCCCGCGCGCGCACCCGCCCTCGCCGACCTCGCCCGGCGCCGCGCCTACCGCCCCTGGGCGCGCTACGACCTCCTCGCCGAGGCGGAACTCTCCGCGGGGCGCGCCCTCGCACCGGCCGTCGTCGCGGTCCTGCGGCGCACCGCGCTGGACGCTCCGGGCGAGGAGCAGCCGGGGCGCCTGGTCGCCGGGCTGACGGACCCCGTCCTCGACGTCGGGGAGCAGTGGGCGGAGTCCGCGATGGCCGACGCCGGGCTGCGGCCGGTCCTCGTCCACGCGCTCAGGGCGAAGGGGTCCCGGCCGACCGCGAAGTGGGACACGGAGGCGCGCTCGCTGATCGAGACGCTCGGCGCGGACCGCATCCGGGCGGCCGTCCACACCTGGTTCACGCAGGTGGGCCGTCCGCGCACGCTCCCCCTGGAGTACGCCCCCTTCGAACCGGACGCCGACAGCACCTACGACCCCCACAACGCCGTCGCCCTGCGCGGGCTCGCGTGGCTGCTGTCCCTGCTGCCGCCGGACACCGCGACGGTCCGTGCGCTCGTCGCCCTGGTGGAGACGTCCCTGGACCAGGTGCCGGGCGTCGGGCCCCGGGGGGCGAAGGTCGCCAACGCGGGGGTGCTGGCGCTGGGGCGGACGGGGGCGGTCGAGGAACTCCGCCGGCTGGAGGGGTCGGTGACGCACAGGGGGACGGCAAAGGTGCTGCGGGGGGTGCTGGCGGGGTGAGGGAGTGCGCGCGGCGGTGCCAGGCCGCTGCCCCCACCCGTGTGCTCCGGCACAGGGGAGTCGGGCAAGATGGCGGCATCCGATCGTCAGACCTTGGGGGAGCACCACCGTGACGGAACAGCCGAAGCAGCCCTACGAGCCGCCGGGGTACGGGTACCCGGGCAACAACCCCTACAGCCAGCCGCAGCAGCCGGGGTACGGGTACCAGCAGCCGCCGCAGGGCCAGGGCTACCCGCCGCCGCCCCCGCAGGGCCAGCCGGGTCCGGGCTACCCGCCGCCGCAGGGCCAGCCGGGACCGGGCTACCCGCCTCCCCCGCAGGGCTACGGCTACCCCGCCGGCCAGATGCCGCCCGGCGTCGGTTACCAGCCGCCGCCCGGGACGTACACCGGCGACCCGTACGCCCCCTACGGCTACGACGCCTACGGCCGCCCCTACTCCGACAAGTCGAAGATCGTCGCGGGGATCCTCCAGCTCTTCCTCGGCACCCTCGGCGTCGGCCGGTTCTACATCGGACACGTCGGCCTCGGCCTCGCCCAGCTCTTCACCTGCGGCGGCTTCGGCATCTGGGCCCTGATCGACGGCATCATCCTGCTGACCAGCGACAGCACGACGGACAGCCAGGGCCGCGTCCTCCGTGGCTGAAACGCCACCCGCGCCGACCGGGGACGCACCCGCGTACCCCGTCACGTTCGCCTCCTTCCTCCGGCGCCCGGCGACAGCCCCCCTCGCGGTGCTCGTCGCCGGGGGCGCGGGGGCGGCGTACCTGTACGGCACCGACCCGCACCAACCGGGCCACCTTCTCCCCCAGTGCCCCTTCCGGCTCGTCACCGGCCTGCTCTGCCCCGCGTGCGGCGGCACCCGCATGGTGTACGACCTGATGCACGGCCGTCTGGACGCGGCGTGGCTCGACAACCGGGCGCTGCTGCTCGCCTCCCCGTTCGCGCTCGCGCTGCTGGGGCGGTGGATGTGGGAGGGGATCGGGCGGGGGCGCCGCTGGCGGCCTCAAGTCGGCGTGCGTACACAGGCGTTGATCCTCGGGATCGCCGTCGCCTGGACCGTCGTCCGCAACCTTCACTGACGCGACCGACGCCACGCCCGGTGCCGCGCACGGGTTGAGCCGGACCCCGGAAGTGGCCGGAACCAGCCGGAAGTTGGCGCGAGTTTTGTCACGTTCGGGGAACGATAGTTCGACAGGGCTGCCTTTGGGCGCCCGCCCCTGCCTACGCTCGGCGCTCACCCGGGGGGACGGCCGAGGCATGGGCTGACGTGCGCGCTCCCCGGCTTCTCGCATTCCGAGCAGTCCCCGTCAGGAGAGCAGTTCCTATGACCGTCCCCGCCCCCAAGACCGAGGCCCCGTACGGCTACGACCCGCAGGGCCGCCCGTACTCCGACAAGTCGAAGATCGTCGCCGGCATCCTTCAGATCTTCCTTGGCGGCTTCGGCGTCGGCCGGTTCTACGTCGGCAACGTCGGCGTCGGCATCGCCCAGCTCCTGACCTGCGGCGGCCTCGGCCTCTGGGCCCTGATCGACGGGATCATCTTCCTCGTCAGCAACGACCGCACGGACAAGCAGGGCCGCGTCCTGCGAGGCTGACCCCCCGCGGGGTCCCGGGTCCGCCCCTGATCTTCTCCC